>JABBNZ010000030.1 GCA_019352035.1 Pseudomonadota bacterium
CGATCGTGTTCGAATCCGATGCATGCAGGGCCAGCCCCACCCCGAGCACCGCCAGCACCGCCATGAGAATCAGCCAGACGGGGGCAAGAAAGGGACGGCGGCGGCGGGTGATCGCGGGAGGGCCCATGGCGGGAAGGTATTCCGGTGTGCGGCACGGGATGCCGCGGACCGCATATGGTAGCGGCGCAGGCGGTCCCAGGGGAAACGTGCCGGCGTTCACACTTCCCTCCGGCACCCACCGCATTGACGGTCCGCCTGCCGCCCTCGAGGCCCGTGCGGACCGCACGTTGCGCGGGATTGCACAGTTTTTGCCCTTTTTAACCGGTAACATCCCGGTCAGTCGCCACATTGAGAGCCCTTGGGGGGCCAAATGCGCACGGGTGGGCAGACCACCGTCATCAAGCGAGTCCTCGAGCGTCGCGCGCAGCAGCCTTCAGCGATTCAAGAAGACACCACGGCCACGATCGCAGTCATGCTGCGCGTGCTGCCGCCGCCGCGTGCGCTCCTCGCCATCAGCGATGCCGGCATCCGTGCGGACTTCGAGAGGCGCATTCCCGCGGACATGCTCGATGTCGAAGCGAATGGTGATGAGGATGAAGCGCTCGTCAGCCTGGTGACGGAGTTCCGGTCCGTCATCGTGACGGACAGCCTCGAGCTCATCCGCCGGATACGCTCGCAACAGGGCGGCCGCGCACCTTACATCGTCTATGTGCCCCCGCTCGATGAGCCGCGGGAGCGGGAATCGGGCCTGACCGCGGGTGCGGACGACTGCGTCGGCCGGCGAGTCTCCGATCGCGAGCTGCGGGCGCGCATCGGCGGCGCGCGCCGCATCGCCGAGCTCGAAAACGTCCTGCGCATCGCGCTCGTTGAAAACCGCAAGCTGTCGACCACGGACGATCTGACACGCGTCGCGAGCCGAAGGTTTTTCAGCAAGCACTTTCCACGCGAGGTGGAGCGCGCGGCTCGCTACGGCAGACCGCTGTCGCTCATCCTCTGCGACATCGATTACTTCAAGAATGCCAACGATACCCTCGGTCACGCCGGGGGCGATGAGATCCTGAAGCACTTCGGCACCCGGTTGCAGGAATGCCTGCGCCGCGGCGTCGACTGGGTGGCGCGCATCGGCGGCGAGGAATTCGCCATGGTGCTGCCGGAAACAGGATACGAGCAGGCGCTCGATGTCGCGCGCAAGCTGCGCGCGGCTGTTGCCAACAGGGCATTCAAGGTGCATGGCCGCGATATCGACGTGACGGCGAGCTTCGGCCTTTGCGGACTCGATCGTGTGCCCGTCGGCGAGCGCAAGCTCGCGGAGCAGCTGCTCAAAGTGGCCGATGCCGCGCTCTATCGCAGCAAGAATGCCGGCCGCAATCGGGTGACGGCCACGATGTTGCCCGTGCGCTCGCGCTGAGCGCGCGCGGAGCACCCACGCGCCGCTTGCCTGCCGGCGGCGCGGCAGCTGATCAATCATTGCCCACGCTGACGCAAGCCCTTGCTGCGGCAACGGCTTTGTCCCCGCCAGACGCCGGTGTGCACAGGGTTATTCACAAATTCTGTGGATAAAATCATGGTGGCAAGCGCGCCGCCGTTGTGTGACACTGGCCGCCCTTCGCCCACCACCCGCGATTGCGCATGGGGAAGACAGCCACTCAGAAGCGATCCGGCGGCGGGCCGTCCGGCGCAGGCGCCCGCGCGGACGTCTCCGCGGCAGCCACACTCTCCGAAGCCGCCACGACCGGTGAACCGGTCGAGCCGCTCGAGTGGGCCCGGCTGCAGGCGGAGGTAGCGCGCCAACGCGTGCGCATCGCCAAAGAGGAGCTCAAGCGCGCCCGCAAGCGTATGAAAGAAGCCAAGCGCGAGGCCAAGCGCGCCCGCAAGCAGGCCGACTCGGCCCGCAAAGCGTGGAAAAAGGCGCGCAAAGCGCATCGCGCGAATCCGGCCTCCAAGGCGTCCTCGACGTCCACTACCCGCGGCGGCCGCGGGACCGGGCGCAAGCGCGCGCATGGCCGGCGCCGCACGGCGGGCAAGGCACGCAAGAACCGGCGGACGGTAACGTCAGCGTAACCCATTCATCCGAGACTCGACGCATGCAAGACCGGTACGCGTACCAGCCCCCGCCCCCTCCGGGCGCGGAACCAGGCCGCTCCACCCGCCCTTCGAGCTCGCGCATGCTCGCCGGCTATCTCTCCGACATCGAGCTGTTGCTCGAGGAGCAGCGTTGGGAGCAGGCGCTGCGCGAGGCATTCGATCTGCCGCAGATTGCGCTGGCGTTGAGCAACTCGCACATGCAGGTCTCGGTGGATCGCGTGCAGGCGTGGTGCGAGCAATGGGTGAAGCACGGCGATGAGGCCGCCACGGCGACCGATCCCGAATCCGCCCGGATCGGTCAGCTGGTCTGCGAGCGCGCGGACCGCGCCACTCTCGCCACCGAATCGACGCCCACCCTGGCGCTGCGGCGCTTGCGGCTGCACCGGCTGCAACGGACGCGCCAGCGCGCCTTCAAGGCAGGGCCGCTGGCGGCTTTGGGTCCGGAGGCGACCGATGCGGTGCAGATCTGCACCGCGCTCGTCCTCGCCGCGCGCCGCTGGTACGCGCAGAGCGCCTGTCACGATGCGATCGTGCAGGCGAATCTGGCGCGGCTCGCGGTGCTGCGCTAGTCCGAAGATCAGCTCTCCGAAGACTTCAGCACCATTCCGCCCGAAGCGACGAGCTTCAACTGCTCGTCGCGCTCGACCGCCTTGCGCAGCACATCGAGCATCTCCTGATCGACTCGGGCCGCTCTCTCGGGCATCACCGGATAGCGCACCGTGCATTCCAGGCCGGTGTCCGTCAGCCGCACCCGCACTTCAGGCGCCGGCGCGGCCGTATCGAACTCGATGAAGCGCTGCGCGAGCGCGTGTTGGCTCTCGATACCGGCGCGGTACGTGTCGTAGACCTTGCTGGCCGCCGCCTGGAGCCTCTTGTAGGCCTCCTCCACGTCCGCCGTGGCGATGATCGTCAGTGTCACGCTGTGCCAGAGGTACTCGGCACCCGGAATCTGCTTGAAGAGGGCCGTCGGCTGAAACAGCACCGCGTTCGAGAGCACCACCATCCGGCCGGTGGAATGCAGGTCGGGGCCGGAGAGCTCCATGAGATAGATCCGCAGGAGCGAGACGTCGACGACGCGCCCGGTGACGCCCGAGATCGTGACGCGGTCTCCCACGCGCACGCCATACCGGCCGATGAGGAAGAAGTAGGCGACCATCGCCAGGATCACGTTCGAGAGCGCCACTGCGATGCCCGCCGTCACGAAGCCCACATAGGTGGCGAGCGAGCCCACCTGCGAGATCAGGGTGAAAAGGACGACCAACGTCAGGGCGATTCCGACGACGAGGCGCCGCAGCACGAGGAGCGGCCGCCGCCGCCTGGCATCCGGCAGATACCGGTACGTCACCCGCCGCCAGATCTCGGAGATGACGAGCACGGCGGCGACCCAGCCGAGGAGCAGGCCCACCCGCAGGCCGATATAGCTCGCCACGCTCGACTGCTGTGCGGCCACCGTGTGGCTCCAGTCCTCCAGGGTGCTTTGCGCGCTGCTCAAGGTCAGGGCCTGCTCGCCGAGCGGAACGAGGACGCTCGAGAGCTCCCGCAGCCGGGTGGTGGCGGCCTCGATGGTCTGCCGCTGCGCGGCGAGCTGAGCCGTGTTGCCGGCGGTAATCGATGCCATGCCGCCGCCCACGAGCCCTCGCACCGTGGCGAGAAGCCGTGAGCGTGTGCCCGACAGCTCGCTCTGGAGGGCGTTCGTTTCCCCGATGGCCGACTCGGTCTGGCCCCGGTAGCGATGCAGCGTGAACCATTGCCCGATGAGGGGCACGATGCCGGCCGATTGCGGTTGGAAGTTGGCTGCCGAGGACTTCGGTGCAATGCCCGCGGTCGCCGGATGAGCGGCGCCCGGCGCCGGTACGGCCTCGCCTGCAGGCGCCACTCCCGCGGAGAGCTCCGGAACCGACTTCTCGAGCGCCGCGAGCTGAGCCCGCAATCCTTTCGGCGGCCTACCCTGTCCGATGATCGCGCTCTCCTGGAAGCGGCGGAGCTGTCCGATGTTGGAGTCGATCTGCTGCAGGAGCTGCAGCGCGGCCAGGAGACCTGCACGCTCCGAGGTCAGCGCCGCGCGCGCTTTCGCGCCCCTCGTGCGGCGCAGCCGCGCGTCGAGGGCTGCCATCTGGGATTTGAGCGCCGCCTCGCGGCTGGCGAGGCTCGCCGCCGCGCGCGCGAGCTGCGCCGCCAGAGTCGGTGCCGCAGACTGTGCCGCGGCGGGAGCAGCCCCTTTGGCCGCGCCAGCGCTCCGCGCCCGGCTCTCCCGGCCGAGAATATCCTCGGCGGCCTTCCCGAATTCGAACGCCAGCCGCACTGCCGCGAGCGCCTGCTTCTGCAGCTGGCCGCGGGCCGCCGGGCTGACATCCGGCAGGCTGAGCTGCTCCATGTCCGTGAGATCGCTATACCAGCTGACGCTGCGGCGGACATGGTTCAGCACCTCGCCGGCGGTGAGCGGCAACAGAGGAGCCGGCTTCGTCAGCGCCGGCTGCACGGACGTCCCGGACGATTTGCCTGCGGAAGACGCCGGCGCCCTGGCGGGAGTCTGCTTCGCCGCAATGACGGGCGGCGCCAGCAAAGCGAGCGCCAGGGCGATCCCGACAGCCCGGCAAGCCCGTTGGATCCTGGAGGTGGAGCTCATCCGCGTAGAATACGGAAGTCAGGGTGCAGAAGTCCTGGCGCCGTTACGATGAGGCAGCGCCGGCTCAGCGGCCGAGTCCGTCCCGGCCCGGGCCGTGGGCGCGGCAGCCGGGATGGCCCGGCCTACCCCGCGCCTCATCTCTCGATGGAGGCAGGCCGCCCGCGCACAGAGGGCGGTAGAATGGAGCGATGACGACCGCCTACACAGACCTGAAGCTTTATATCGATGGCGAATGGCTCGGCGCAGAGAAGCGCCGCACCCACCGTGTCGTGAACCCTGCGACCGGCGGATCACTGGGCGAGCTGCCGCTCGTCGATGCCGCGGACCTGGATCGCGCCCTGCAGACGACGGAGCGCGCGTTCCGGCAGTGGAAGCGCTCCACGCCCGAGGAGCGCGCCCGGGTGCTCAAGGGCGCGGCGCAGCTCATGCGCGAGCGCGTGGAGCACATCGCGCGCGTGGCCACTCTGGAGGAAGGCAAGCCGCTGCGCGAGACCCGCGCCGAAGCGATCGCCGTCGCCAATCTCTTCGAGTTCTATGGCGAGGAATGCCGCCGGGCCTACGGCAGAGTGCTGGTGCGGCCGACGGGCACGCGCTCCCTGGTCGTCAAGGAGCCGGTCGGCCCCGTGGCGGCGTTCGCTCCCTGGAATTTCCCCATCATCAATCCGGGCCGCAAGCTCGCAGCGCCCATCGCCGCCGGCTGCTCGGTCATCCTGAAGCCCGCGGAGGAGTCGCCAGCTTCGGCCATCGAGGTGGTTCGCACGCTGGTCGATGCCGGCTTGCCCGCCGGGATCGTGCAACTCGTCTTCGGCGTGCCCGACGAGGTGTCACGCCATCTCCTCGCCTCCCCCGTCGTGCGCAAGCTCTCCTTCACCGGCTCAACGGCCGTGGGCAAGCATCTGCTCGCGCTCGCGGCAGCCACCGTAAAGCGCACGACGATGGAGCTCGGCGGTCACGCACCCGTCATCGTATTCGATGACGCCGATCTCGATCGGACCGTGGAGCTGCTGGCTACGGCGAAATTCCGCAACGCCGGCCAGGTCTGCGTCTCACCCACGCGCTTTTACGTGCAGCAGGGCATTTACGATCGATTCGTCACCTCCTTCACCCAGCGCACGCGCAAGCTGGAGGTGGGCGATGGCCTCATCGAGCGCCATCACATGGGCCCCATGGCCAACCTCCGCCGCCCCCAGGCCATGGACACGCTGATCGGCGATGCCGTGAGCCGCGGGGCCACCCTGCGCACCGGCGGCGAGCGCCACGGGAAAGAAGGGTTCTTCTACCAGCCGACCGTGCTGTCGGATGTGCCGGCGGCATCGCGCATCATGAGCGAGGAGCCGTTCGGTCCCGTCGCGGTGGTCGCACCGTTCGCGACGCTCGATGAAGCCGTCGATCATGCCAACCGCCTTCCCTTCGGGCTCGCCGCCTACGCGTTCACGGAGTCGGGCAAGCGCGCCATGTTGATCGCAGACGCCCTGGAAGCGGGGATGGTCGGCATCAATTCCGTCGCGATGGCCGCCGCCGATGCACCCTTCGGCGGGGTGAAAGAAAGCGGCCACGGCTCCGAGGACGGACCAGAGGGCCTCGAGGACTGCCTCGTCACCAAGGCGATCCACCAGGCCTGAAGCCTGAGCAACCGGCGGCCGCGCTACAGGCGCGGCGTCGGTGTCGTGACGTGATCGTGCTCGTAGGCGCGCTGACAGGACGCACAACGGTTGGCGGTGGGATAGACCTCCAGGCGCTCACGCTCGATCGGCTGGCCACAGCTCACGCAGGTGCCGTAGGTGCCGAGCGCCATTCGCCTGAGAGCACGCTCGATGTCGCGGATCTCGCCCACGTCGCGCGTGACTTCCGCCAGGTTGACATCGACCAGGAGATCGGCGAGAGACTGATCCTCGAGATCGGAAACGCGGCCGGCAATATCGGCATAGCCTTCGTTCTGCGCCCGCAAGAGCGTCTCGCGCATCTCCTGCCGCAGCGCGTCCCACCTTTGCCGCAGCTTGTGCTCGAAATGCGCGTACTCCCGGCGCCTGACGGCGCTGTCGCCTCGAGCGGAATCGTGCGTTCTGGGTGCCATGGGAGCGGTTCAGCAACCGCAATGCCCGGCATCACGAGGCGCGCGGTTTGCTACGTGATCTGCATGAGTCGCGGATACTCAACGCACCCGCGGCGATGACACGGGCGACCGCTTTGTGCCGCCCGAGGCGCGTGAGTGCGAGGCACGCCCCGTGCACCGCATGAGCGGCCGCAGCCGCCATCCCATTGCGCCGCGTGCCATCCATCGCTCCGGTGCCGAGCTCCACGAGGATATCTGCGAGGCGCTGCTGGCTCGCGAGGACCTGGACACCAGCGATGTGACCGTGACCGTGCACGAGGGCCAAGTCACCCTCGATGGCTCCGTTCCCGAGCGGTCCATGCGCTATCTCATCGAGGATGTCGCCGCGGGCCATCCAGCGGTACACGACGTCGACAACCGGATCAGGGTTCGCAGGCCATAGCTCCCCGAGGCCGGGCGTGCTTGCGGCCGGTGCGTGGTATCATTCAAAGATGTCACCGGTCGTGACGGATTTGCACTACCTTCTGCCCTGGCAGTTCTATCCGACCGTCTTTCTGGCGTGTGTCATTGCGGTGGCGCTCTACGTGCGCGGCCTCGCAGCGCTGCGGCGCAGCGGCACGCCCGTCGGGTTCGGACGCGCCTTCACATTCTTTCTCGGTATTGCGCTCAACTACGCGGTGCTGCAGACCTATGTGGATTTCCTGGCGCAGCACATGTTCTGGATCCACAGGCTCCAGCATCTGATCCTCCACCACGTGGGTCCGGTGCTCATCGTGCTCGCGGCCCCGGAGACGGTCCTTCGTGCCGGTACGCCCGCCCCCATCCTGCGAGGGCTTCGCCGGGTCCCGTCCTGGATCGGGCGCCCGGTCCGGCTCTTCTTCCGCATTCTCCAGCACCCGCTCATCGCCCCGACCCTGTTCGTGGGACTGATCTTCTTCTGGCTGACGCCCGCGATCCACTTCACGGCGATGCTCGATGAGCGCCGGTATCTGCTGATGAACTGGAGCATGCTCATCGACGGAATACTCTTCTGGTGGCTGATGCTCGCGCCGCGCCAGGTGCAAGGGAGCGCCGCGATCGGGTACGGCACGCGAATCATCATTCTGGTCGCCGTGGCGGTGCCGCAGATGATTCTCGGCGCCTACATCGCGCTGCGCAGCACGCCGCTTTATTCCATCTATGCCGTCTGCGGCCGCGCGTGGGACATCAGTCCCCTCACCGATCAGCAGCTCGGCGGGCTCCTCACCTGGATTCCGGCGGCGATGATGTCCGTAATCGGCGTGCTCGTCGTCCTGCATCACATGATGCACGATCCCGAAGCCACGGCGCCGCACCGTCCCCTGCCTCCTCCGGCCGAGCCGGCCGGCAGCGCATGAGCCTCAGGTGAGTGTGAATGTGAATGTGAATGTGAAAGCCGCGAGTGCCCTGATCATGACCTTCCTGCTCGCCGCCTGCAGCGCGAGCGGGCCGCCTTACGCGCTCGCCAACGTCACGGGTCTGGTGGCACCGCTCGAGTTCCATCTGACCGATCAGAACGGCCAGCCGGTCACCGCGGCCGATTATCGCCACGATATCGTGCTGCTCTATTTCGGCTACACGCACTGTCCGGATCAGTGCCCGACGACGCTCGCCATGCTGGGGAACGCCCTGCAGGCGTTGGGGCCCCAGGCCTCGCAGGTGCGGGTGCTCTTCGTGAGCGTCGACCCGCGCCGCGATACCGTGGCGGTGCTCAAGCGCTATGTCGGCAACTTCGGGCCCCAGTTCGTCGGCCTGCGCGGCGATCAGACGGAGCTCACCACGCTCAGCAAGCGTTACCGCATCTCGTACCACTACGAGGCGCCCGACAAGTACGGTGACTACGAGGTCGACCACAGCACCGCCGTTTTCGTGTTCGGCCGCCACGGCCGCGCACGTCTGCTCGGCCAGTCGGACAACACGGAGAAGCAGTACACGTCCGATCTGCGCCGGCTCCTCGCAAACAGCTGACCGGAGTACCCTCGATGCGAATATTCGCCGCTCTGGCAGCGCTCCTCATCGTCTCGTCGGCGGTGACGCTGCCAGTCCACGCCGCGGGCGCGCGGCTCGACTCACCCGCGGGCCTGTGGCAGCCGCTCGACAGCTCCGGCAAGCCGGAAGGGCTCATCCGCATCTTCGAGGTCAACGGCCTCTACTACGGCCGAATCGAGCCGGCCTCCCCGACCGATGACCGCAACGCGCGCTGCACGCATTGCACGGGCAAGCGGCACAACCAGCCGATCATTGGCCTTGTGATCATGCGCCACCTGAAGCCGAAGAACGGCGAGTATGTCGACGGCGACATCCTCGACCCCAACACGGGGCACGTGTATGACTGCTCGCTGCGGCTGACCGACGGCGGCCACAAGCTCATCATGCGCGGCTTTTTCGGGATCTCCCTCTTCGGCCGCTCCCAGACCTGGCTGCGTGTCGCGGACCCGAAACGCTAGGCGGCCCCGGCCGCCGTCTTCAGCGCCGCGGCCTTGGAGCTGATGACACCCATCAGACTGTCCCAAGAGCTGACGAACGCCGCGGCGCCGTCCCGCTGCAGCTTCGTGGCGAGCGCGGTGAGGTCCACTCCGGCCCGGGTGAATTCCCCGAGCACCGCCTCGCTGTCACCGCCGTCGGCGCGGATCGCATCGCCCACCTTGCCGTGGTCGGCGAATGCCTTGAGCGTGTTCTCCGGCATGGTGTTGACGGTGTAGGGCGCAACCAGGCCCTCGACGTAGAGAACGTCCGAGATCTTCGGATCCTTCGTTCCGGTGCTCGCGAAGAGCAGCCGCTGCGCCCTGGCCCCGGCATTGAGCGCCCGCAGCCAGCGGGGCGAGGTCAGCAGCTCGCAGTAGGAGCGGTAGGCGCGCCGGCCGATGGCGAGTCCGAGCCGGTTGCGCAGCGCCGGCGGCACCTTCTCCACGGTCGAGACATCCCAGCGGCTCAGGAACAGGGAAGCCACCGAAGCGACGTTGGGGTTCAAGCCGGCCGCGATGCGCCGCTCGATGCCGCGAAGCCACGCCTCTGCGGCGGCGACATACTGCTCAGGCGAGAAGAGCAGAGTCACGTTGATGGGCACGCCGGCGAAAACGGCGGACTCGATCGCGGGCAGGCCCTCCTTCGTCCCCGGGATCTTGATGAAGAGGTTCGGTCGTGCCGCGCGGCCATGCAGATCCCGCGCCTCGGCGAGCGTGGAGTCGGTATCGTAGGCGAGACGAGGCGAGACCTCGAGTGATACCCAGCCGTCGATACCCGCGGTCCGCTCGTGTACGCCGCGAAAGAGATCGGCGGCCCGTGTCAGATCATCGAGCGCGAGCTCGAAGAAGAGCTTCTCGTCCGCGAGCCCCTTGTGCGCGAGCTTGCGGATATCCTCGTCATAGGCCGAGCCATTCTTCATCGCATGGTCGAAGATCGTCGGGTTCGAGGTGAGACCGGTGACGGTCAGCTCCTCGATATAACGCTTCAGGGTGCCGCCCGCGAGCAGCTCGCGCGTGATGTTGTCCAGCCAGAGGCTCTGGCCCGCACGATTGAGCTCGAGTGTCGCTTGCATCATTCAACTCCTCAGACAAATTTCAGCGCGTCGCCGACGATCCGCTGCGCCTCCTCGACGATGGCCGCGAGGTGGCTCTCGCTGCGGAAGCTCTCGGCATAAATCTTGTACAGGCTCTCGGTTCCCGAGGGCCGGGCGGCGAACCAGCCGTCGGCGGCGACAATCTTCAGACCACCGATCGGCGCGCCATTGCCCGGCGCGCGCGTCAGCTTGCTCGTGATGGGCTCGCCGGCGAGTGTCGCTGCACGAACGGACTGCGGTGTGAGGCTCGCGATGCGCTCCTTCTCCTGCGCGGTCGCGGGCGCATCGATACGCGTATACCAGGGCGTGCCGAGCTGCGCCGTCAGCTCGCAATAGTGCTCGCCCGGATCCTTGCCGGTGAGCGCGGTGATCTCCGCCGCGAGCAGGCCCATGATGAGCCCATCCTTGTCGGTGGTCCAGACGGTACCGTCGCGGCGCAGGAAGCTGGCTCCCGCGCTCTCCTCCCCGCCGAAGCAGATCGAGCCGTCGAGCAGGCCCGATGCGAACCACTTGAAGCCGACCGGCACCTCGCGCAGTGGACGCTCGAGCCGCTTCACGACGCGATCGATCAGACCGCTCGAGACGAGCGTCTTGCCGACCGCCGCCTCGGGACTCCAGTGCGGACGGTGAGTGAGCAGATAGCGGATGGCGACGGCGAGATAATGATTCGGATTGAGGAGGCCCGCCGAAGGCGTGACGATGCCGTGTCGATCGGCGTCCGTGTCGTTGGCAAAGGCGACGCGGTAGCGGTCCTTCAGGCGCAGGAGCCCGGCCATGGCATAAGGGCTCGAGCAGTCCATGCGGATCCTGCCATCGTGATCGACCGTCATGAAGGCGAAGGTCGGGTCGACATCCGGGTTGACGATGTCGAGGTCGAGCCCGTATTTCCGGTTGATCGGCTCCCAGTAATGGACCGCGGCGCCGCCCAATGGATCGACGCCCAGGGCGAGCCGCGCACCGCGGATGGCATCCATGTCGATGACGTTCGCGAGGTCATCGACATAGGGAGCGATGAAATCCCTCTCGTGAGTGGTCGCGGCCCGCAGCGCAGCCTCGACCGGCACGCGCCGGATGCCGCTCATGCCCTCGCGCAGCAGGGCGTTGGCACGCTTCTGTATCCAGCCCGTCACGTCGCTGTCGGCGGGACCGCCGTTGGGCGGGTTGTACTTGAACCCGCCGTCCTCCGGGGGATTGTGGGATGGAGTGACGACGACGCCGTCGGCGAGGCGCTCCCTCCGGCCGCGGTTGTGCACCAGGATGGCGCGTGAAACAGCCGGAGTCGGGGTCACTCCGTCCTGCGGCTGGATCACCGTCTCGATGCCATTGGCCGCGAGCACCTCGAGCGCGGCACGCTGCGCGGGACCCGAGACCGCGTGAGTATCGCGGCCCATGTAAAGAGGCCCCGTGATGCCCTGCCCCGCACGGTATTCGCAGATCGCCTGGGTGATCGCGTAAATGTGCGCCTGGTTGAAGGAGCCCTTGAGCGGTGAGCCGCGGTGACCACTCGTGCCGAAGCTGACGAGCTGCGCGGCATCGGCCACGTCGGGCTCGCGGTCGTAGAACTCGCGCTCGAGCCGCACCGGATCGATCAGCAGCGCCTGCGGCGCGGGCTTGCCTGCGAGAGGAGAAAGTGCCACCAGCGACCTCCAGGTATCGAGCGGACCGTCACCGCCATCCTACCTCGCTCGCGCAGCTCGGGAGGGCGGATTACATTCGGACGCCACCTCGGCCTCGGCCTGTATAATCGTCCAGATATGCGACTCTACTCGTGGAACGTCAATGGCGTTCGCTCCGTCATCAACAAGGGGCTGCTGCAGAAGTTCATCAAGGCGCACAAGCCCGATGTGCTGTGTCTGCAGGAGACCAAGGCCGAGCGAGGACAGATCGAGATCGATCTGCCCGAGTATCACGAATACTGGAACTCCGCCGTGAAGAAGGGCTATTCCGGCACGGCCCTCTTCTCGAAACAGGAACCGCTCTCGGTCGTCAACGGCTTTCCCAAACCGTTCGCCAAGCGCTTCAAGTTCGCCGACGAGCTCGAGCGCGACAGCAGTGAGGAAGGCCGCGTCATCACCGCGGAGTTCCCCAAGCTGTACGTCGTCACCGTCTACACGCCCAATGCCAAGGACGACCTGAGCCGGCTGGCGCTGCGGCACGAGCACTGGGACCCGGCGTTCCTCGCCTACTGCCGGCAGCTGCAGAAGAAGAAGCCCGTGGTCTTCTGCGGCGATCTCAACGTCGCCCACACGGAGCTCGACCTCGCCAATCCCAAGCCCAACCGCGGCAAGAAGGGATTCACTGCGGAGGAGCGCGCGGGCTTCCAGCATTTCATCGATGCCGGCTTTCTCGACACCTTCCGCCTCTTCGAGCCGGACGGCGGCCACTACACCTGGTGGAGCCGCTTCGCCAACTCCAGGGCCCGCAATGTCGGGTGGAGAATCGACTATTTCCTCGTCTCCGGCAGCCTGAGGAAAGCCGTGAAGGCCGCGCAGATCCATGCCGATGTCATGGGGAGCGACCACTGTCCGATCAGCCTGACGCTGTCGGTCTGATCCGCGGCATCCTGCTCACCACCAGAGCTTCGGCCTGCCGCCCCTCGCGATGAATGTCGCCATCAAGGCGAGCTTGTCCGTGGGCAGGATGGGCCGCGGAGCAACCCTGCGCCCGAGGAGGAGGATGCGCGGATCGGCTCCGCGCATGCGCGGCCAGCGGGGAAAGCCCGGAGCGTTGGGATTGCCGGTCTTCACGAAATTGATCCAGTAGCCCGATACGGTCCGCGACAAAGCCCGGTCGAAGCGGGTGAAATGCCGCTGCGGCGCGGCATCGAGAGTACCGAATACGTAAGGCAGCTCCGAGGAGTGAAAAACTCCCCAACCGGATGCGGAACCGGGCTCCCGGTGATCGAAGAGATAGCCATACGCCGGACTGCGCGCATGCGCGAGCCACACCCCGCTCCAGCGCCAGAGCTCGGCGAGCCCGAGATCGCGGTGCAGCTGCCGCGCCGATCGCGCCCGTGCTCGTCCGGTACCCGCGGGATAAAGGCTCGCGAAGCGAGGCGCCAGCGCTCCGAATTCCTTCACCAGAAGCGCCTGCCACGCAGACCGGCTCATCGAACGGCGCAGCCGTCCCGAGAAGGCAGTGGCCTCATCGGCATCGATGCCTCCCAGGACGGGGACATCCGCGAGCTTCCCGGCGGCGAGGAGCGACTCGGGTGGCGCGGGAAGCAGCTTTCCATCGACGATCGGTAACAGCAGAGGTCCTCTGAGCGGCGGCTCGGTGGTCGATAGCGCCTGTGGCGGCAGCGCTCGCAGCGCTGAGAGAGTGGGGGCGCCCTTGGATCTCGCGAACGCCTCACCCGCCCGCTCTGCTACGTCCAGGGACGGTACCGGCACCGTATCGGGCAGCCCGCTCTCGGCGATGGCGCGCTCGAACAGTCCCTTCGCCAAGGGTGAGACGATCAGATCGTTCACGGCGATGGAGCCGGCCGACTGGCCGGCAATGGTCACGGCATGCGGATCGCCGCCGAAAGCGGCGATGTTGCGATGCACCCAGCGCAGCGCAGCGATCATGTCCTGCAGCCCGTAGTTGCCGGCAGGCACATGCTCCCGCGCGGCTTGCGCCGCGAGTGCGGGTGTCACGAAAAATCCGAGGACTCCCAAGCGATAGTTGATCGTGACGACGATGATTCCATGGCTCGCGAACGTGGCGCCGTCATAGAGCGCCACCGACCCCGAGCCGCTGACGAAGCCGCCGCCCGGAATCCACACGAGCACCGGCAACCGCCGCCGGCTCGATGCCGACGGCGTCCAGACATTGAGATAAAGACAATCCTCGCTCACCCGCCCTTGGGGAACATACTCCCGGGTCCAGGGTCCCAGCCCCCCCGGCAAGATCGTCTGCCAGCAGCTCGGCGCGAAGCGATCGGCCGCACGCACCCCATGCCAATGCGCCGGCCGCTGCGGCGCGCGCCAGCGGTCAGGCCCCACGGGCGGCGCGGCGTAAGGAACACCGAGGAATGCATCGACCGGCCCCTGTCGCGATCCCGCGAGCTTCCCTTGAACGACACTGACGATCACCCGAGCCGGCACGTCGTGCATCGCCGCACGTGCAGCCGCCGCAGACAGGAGCATGATCAGGCCGGTCAGCACCGCGCAGGGCATGCCGCCGGGTCTCGTCCGCTGGTGCACTCGCCGCATGAGGAACTCTGGGTCACGAAACACAGTGCGACGATTATAGCGGCTCAGGCATAATATGGTACCGCTATCATCTTCCATGCATCGGCATTGTCCCGAGGGTCTGCGACGCTGCAGCGCTATTGAAACCGTTCGCGTCCGAGTCGTGCCGTCACCGCCGATGTGCCCGCCTCCGCATCCGATCCAGCGGTTGCAGATCCGCAATCGCGTCGACCACGTCCGCTAGAGCCGCGTTCGAGCTTAGAATGCGCAGACTGCCGCACCGGCAGCGGGGTCCCGAGGTAGATGCGGAGTATCTGAATGCGGAAGATCTCAGTGATAGTGGCGTGTTGGCTCACACTTCTATCGTCTGCTGCCGCTCGAGCGGCCGAGGCGGACTTCCCAGCCCTCGGCGTCAGGTTGACGGATCTGCCTGCCGAAGCCAGGAGCCTGGGTGTCGGCGAGACCCTCAAGGCATACGACGTCGAGATTCAGTTCGGCCGAATCGCATCGGCCCGGATTTCGCGATACGACGAGGCCTTACCGTCGGGGGATATCGGCCAGAAGGCGTACCGCGATGCACTGTTCAGCCGGCTCGGCGTTCACAGGGCCAACGGCACACTGCACAGACTTGTCGCAATAGCGGGCCATCCCGCCTGGGCAATCGCCGCCGCGCAGCGGCTCGGTCCGATCGCCGTATATGACAGCAGTTATTATCTCATCGTCAGACGGCATCTTTACGAGATCACGATCTCCGCCGCCGGAAAAGCGCAACCGGCGAATTCCAGCTTCGATTCCGTCTCCAACGCTATCGCATCCGGGATCGTGTTCGAGCCCGTACAGCGGCCGCCCGAGAAACCGCTTGCGCCAGGGCAGATGCCGCGGTTTCTGATGGGGAGCCAGGCGGCCGCCTTTTACCCTCCGCGCGAGCTGAGAGCCGAAAGGCATGGCATCGTCGAACTCACATTCAACATCGATGGTGATGGAGCCGCTCGCGATCTAAAGGTCGCGGGCGATGCCAATCAGAATTTCGCCAGAGTCGCGCTTTCGATGCTGAAAGACGGCGGGTTCAAGATACCGCCCGGATGGTTGCAGAGCGGAGGCCCTAAAGAGAAGTTCACCATGGAATTCCGTTTCGAGCTCACCTGTCCGGCCGCCCACCCCCTGCCCAAACTCGTACCGCAGGCCCAGCTCGTGACGCTCTGCGGCTCGAATAGAACGCTTGAGTGATCGCGGCACGCTCGTGAGCGCCCGCGACTGGATGTTGCCGAACAAATCACCGTGCGATTGCCATCCGGAACCTTCTTGACCTACCAGGATCGCGCAGGCATGATTCATTGCGTAACACCAACAAACTGAATCGCTCCACGGCGCGGTTGGCGCAGCGAGAATCAGTGCAGACGCTGAATGAAGCCGGAATCGCCGCTCACCTGGCGAATGGAGTGCTGCTCTTCCTGGACCCGGCACACATGGTGCTGACGGTCCATACGGCCCGAGGCGATCTCATTTTCACTCCGAGACGCCTCAGCGACGGACGGATCATGTGGGCTTGCAGCGGCGGGCAAGGAGTCAACCGACAGCAATTGCCGCCTTCCTGCAAGTGACGCGCTCGAGCCCCGCCAGCACACGAATCTGCGATTGCCCACATAACGCCGTGATGGGGTTGACCTCCATCGCGCTGCGGCCAGCTCGATCTGAGGCACATTCGATTTCGACGTCGAGCGTTGCGCCGGGCTTGTCTACCCGATACTGTGCTCGTATTCCGCTCGGCGCTACGAGCGCCTCCCGGTCCCAGGCGCCCCTGATGCCATTGCCGATCCGCCGACATGCCAGCCAGCTCTGAGGTCCATTGTGCGCTCGCCCCGCAGGGCGCGCTGCGCGCAACCATCAACGTCGGGAACCCGATTCTCGCCGGGGTCGATCAGGGCACGGGTGCTCCGTACGGCGTATCGGTCGATATTGCCCGCGAGCTTGCGAGGCGCCTCGGCGCGCCGCTCGAGCTGATCGTCGTCCCCGCCGCGGCCAAAGCGGTGGAGACCGTGACGGCCGGCGGAGCGGACTTCGGCTTCTTCGCAATCGATCCGGTGCGCGGCGCCGGGATTGCCTTTACTGCGCCTTACGTCCTCATCGAAGGATGCTATCTCGTACGGCAAGACAGCCCGATCACCGATAACGGCCAAGTGGACTCCCCAGGCCTGCGCGTCGTCGTGGGCTCGGGCAGCGCGTACGATCTTTTTCTCACTCGGGAGCTCAAGCACGCCACCATCGTCCGTGTACCGACATCGCCTGCTGTGGTCGACGCCTTCCTCGAGCAGGGACTCGAAGTCGCCGCCGGCGTCAAACAGCAGCTTCAGGCTGATACGGCGCGCCACTCTGGCTTGAGGCTCATCGGGAAGCCGTTCATGACGATCCAGCAGGCCATGGGGGTCGCCAAGGCTCGGGGCGAGGCGGCCGCGCAATACCTGCGGACTTTTGTCGACGATCTGAGGGCGTCCGGGTTCGTCCGCGACTCCCTGGCGCGGCACGGCATCCAGGGCGCCACCCCGGGCTGAATGTCACCGCGTCATCTGTCGCTGCTCCTGTGCACGGCTTTCGCGCTGACAGCCGCGAGGGCCCATGCGCAAGCACCTTCCGTCCTCGGCTATTGGCGCACGCCCTCCGGCGCCGTCACTCTCGTCGCTCCGTGCGGCCCGAAGCTGTGTGTCGAGATAGCCGCGCTCGCCGCCGGCCATCATCCTCGCGCCGACGTGCACAATCCCGATCCGAAATTGCGCAGCCGGCCGCTCTGCGGTCTGCGCATCGGGGAGGGCTTCGTGGAGGCCGATCCGCGGCATGCGCGCGGCGGACATCTCTACGATCCCAAGAGCGGCCGCACCTACAGCGGTCGGATGACCGCCGAAGGCCATCGCCTGCGGCTGCGCGGTTATGTCGGTTTACCCCTCTTCGGAAGAACCGAGACGTGGGTGCGCGCCTCGAGGCCCCCGCCCTGTCCCGCCGCCGGGCGAGCTTCCCGCTGACTCAGCGGGATGAGTCCTTGCCGATCGTCCTCGGGTCCTCGTGCGGCCGCAGCAACCGCTTCAGCATGGACTCCAGATGCGCAGGCGACAGGCCGGACGGCGGCAGCGACATT
This sequence comes from Pseudomonadota bacterium, assembly GCA_019352035.1. Classification (GTDB taxonomy): domain Bacteria; phylum Pseudomonadota; class Gammaproteobacteria; order Steroidobacterales; family Steroidobacteraceae; genus 13-2-20CM-66-19. The sequence continues at coordinate 17,644 of JABBNZ010000030.1, forward strand.
GCGACGCTCTCGGCGTCGATGACGGAGTTGGCGTGCAACACGGCCAGTGCGCCCGCACGGCGGCCGAAGCGCAGGGAGCGGCCGAGCGGCGTGGCTGGCTCGGACGAGGCCATCTGCTCCTCGAGCGCGGCGAGCATCTCATCCGACAGCCGCCACTCGGCGCCGATGTGCCAGGCGAATCGCGCCGCGTGCGAGTCGAGTATGGATGCAATCACCAGCGGCTCGGCTTCCTTCTGCCCGGATGACGGGGGGCAGTGTTCCAGCACCGCTCGAAAGAGAACGATCTCGGCGAGGCCACTGACCAGGCACAGCAGCTCGGCCGCAAAGGCGTTCGCCCGCTCGACCAGAGCGGCATAGGGGATGGCCGCATGTGCCGAGCGCACCGCGTGCTCCCAGACGACCTCCGGAAAGCGCACCGCACCGCCAGCGCCCGAGGACTGGAAGATCGGCTGCATCAGGGCGGCGGCCATGACCGAGCGCAGCCCGTCGGTGCCGAGCACCACGATCGCCCGCTCGATGGTCTCGATCGGCTGCGGGGTGATGCGATAGAAGGAGCTGTTGGCGACTCTGAGGAGATTTCCGACCAGCGCCGGGTCGCGCGCCACGATGGCCACCAGCTGCCGCACGGAAGCCTTCTCGTCGTTGATGGCCCGGATCAGCTCCGGCAGAAGATTGGGCCGACGCGGGAAGTAGTGCCTCTGCGCTGCCGGATCGCCGATGGCCGCTAGGGCAGCGGCCACGATGCGCTCGTGAGCGGGATCGTCCGTGCGCTCCTCGGCGGCCCGGACATCAAGACCCAGCTCGAGCTCGCGCAGCCGCCGGAATGCCTGGGCCGCATCCAGAACCTGCACCGGCGCCGCTTCCAGCACCGGAGGCTCGGGCATGTGACGCGGATCGAACGGGGCTTGGCTATCGAGTTCGACCGAGCCGCCCGCGCGCGCGGCCCCAAAGGCGAACGCGCGGCGCAGGACGGGCCGAGCCGCGAATCCGCAGGCTGCGATGAGCAGCAATGACAGCAACCAAATCACGATCGGCCGAACCGCCTTCGATCTCGGACGCCAGCTCCGGGCATCCAAGGTTGTCGGCCTCCGGGCCCAAAAGCACACTGCTTCCGATCCATTTTGTGAGCGGCAGCACGCTCCTCACCGACGCCCCGAGGCTGTTTGCCCGCAATCCGACGGCTTCCTGCCGCGGGCGATCGAGCAGAGGCGTGACGGGCGCACACCGCCCGTGCCACGTACAGGCATGAGCGGGCCGCAGCCCGCTCATGGATCCTGACACCTGCCTTGCCGCAGGGACCCCGGCGATCACCCGAAGCAACGCCGGTCAGTGTTTGCGCCGCTGCTCGGCCTCGCGCAACACATCCGCGTCGCGCTTGTCCTGGCTCACCGACTTGGCGCGCGACCGCGCCTCCTTTTCCTCGGGCGTCAGCTTGTCGGAAGCCTCCGAGGCCGACCCCTCGAGTGACTTGCCGCCTTTGGTCTTCTCGTCCACGAACCGCTTGGTCTCCTCGTCATAGCGGCGTGCGGACTCGTAATCGCCTTCACCTTGTACTTTCGACGTCATGTCTTTGCTCCTACAGCTTGACTGGCAACGCAACCCGCAGGAGTGAAGCAATCGCCATGCCGGAACATATCTAGAATGGCAGTAATAATAGTTCCGTAACCTATTGTTTTTATGGCGGAGAGGGGGAGATTCGAACTCCCGAGCCCCGTGAAGGGCTGCCGGTTTTCAAGACCGGTGCAATCAACCGCTCTGCCACCTCTCCGTACCGGGGAACTCGCGGGCCGCAGATGCTATCAAAAACGGCCCCGACGGGCCGGCGCCCTCATCTCGGCCGTTGCGGACCGTGCGTGTGCCGCCATGCAGGCGGTATCCTTCTCCCGCACCCAGGAGATCCATGCCTTCCACTGAAACCGCAGCCCCGCGGTCCGCCCACCTGCCCCTATCCCCTGCGCCGAGGAGTCGCGGGCGGCCTTCGCGCTTCATCCGCAACATCGTCGCGCTCATCGCGCTCCTGCACATCTACGTGGGCGTGCGGCTGCTGCCCGCATTACCGATCGCCACCCTGGGGCGTGCGCTCGGCGCGCTGGCGCTCTGCGCCTCTTTTGCGCTGATCATCGCGGGAGCACGCGCACGGCTACGGCAGGAGAGCGGCTTTGCGGCGAACCTGGCCTGGGTAGGGTCGCTCAACGGGGGATTCTTCTCCTCCCTTGCCGTCCTCACGGTGACGCGCGACGTCTTCCTGGGGCCCGCGGTGCTTCTCGCCTCCCGCGGCGAGGCCGCCACGCTGGAGACCGCCTCGGCCATTGCCGTGCCGCTCCTCGCCGTGCTTGCCACGGTGGTGGGATTCATCGACGCCCGCCGGCGGCCGCGGGTCGTCGAAGTCGAGGTGCCGCTCGCCAGCCTCTCGCCCGCGCTTCACGGGTTCACGATTGCGCAGATCAGCGATGTGCATATCGGCCCTACGATCAAGCGGGACTTCGTGCACGGCATCGTCGAGATCGTCAACTCCCTCGGCGTTGACCTCATCGCCATCACCGGTGACCTGGTGGACGGATCGGTCGAGCAGCTGGCCGTGCACGTAGAGCCGCTTTCGCGGCTTCAGGCGCGCCACGGCACCTATTTCGTGACCGGCAACCACGAGTACTACTCCGGCGCCCCGGCATGGATAGCGGAGCTGCGCCGCCTGGGGCTGCACGTCCTGCTCAACGAGCATCGGGTGTTGAGTCACGGCGGCGCCTCGCTGCTCCTCGCGGGGGTGACCGACTACGGCGCCCAGAGGTTCGACCCCGCGCAGCACAGCGATCCAGAGGCAGCCCTGGCGGGCGCGCCGCCTGAGGTTCGGCCCAGAGTGCTGCTTGCGCACCAGCCCAGGACGGCTGCCGCGGCTGCGGATGCCGGGTTCGACCTGCAACTGTCCGGTCATACCCACGGCGGCCAGTTCTGGCCGTGGAATCTCTTCGTGCGGCTGCAGCAACCCTTCACCGCGGGACTGCACCGGTTGGGAAGCCTTTGGGTCTACACGAGCCGCGGCACCGGCTACTGGGGACCGCCCAAACGCCTGGGAGTGCCTTCGGAGATCACCCGCGTGCGGCTGGTAGCGTCGCCGCGGAGCTGAGACAATCGCGCGCCCGGCGGCCCGCCATTCACCGGGGGAATCCCCCTCCATGCTCGATCCCATCCGCGAGACCCAGGACCCAACCAACACGGCATCCCTGGTGCTCGCAGTCGCCGATTACGCCGCGGCCTTCGCGGTCGCAGGCGAGTCCGTGCTCGCGACGGGCCGCCACTGTCTGATCGATGCCCTGGCCCGCGGCTTCGAAGCGCTGCAGGACCCGGAGTGCGCCTCGTCGGTGGCACCCCTCGTGCCGGGCGCCTTGATGCCGGGCGGAGCGCGCGTCCCCGGTACCTCGCTCGAGCTCGAGCCCGCCCAGGCCGCCTTCTGCATCGGCCTGATGCTCTGCCGGCCGGCAGGCGCTGATCACTGGCCCGCCTCGAGCCGCCCCTGCGCCGCAGACGTGCTCGGGGCCATCCTGGCCGCCGCGGATTATCAGGCACGAAAATCCACCATGGAGGGCAAGGCGCCCGCCAAGGTACGTGACCTCCTTGCCGCCATCGTCAAAGCGCTGGAGATCCAGGGCGTCCTTGCCGCCCTGGATGAGCGAAACGAGGCGATAGGGCATGAGCTGCGCAGTGCGCGGGTCACGGCCAGCGCCATCGCCGCCGCACTCCTCGGCGGCACACCGGGACAGATCGCCAGAGCCGTCAGCCATGCGAGCCTGGACGGCGAGATCCACGTCCATGCGCAAGAGCAGCAGCCATTCGGGCGCAGACATTGGGTCGCCGCCGACACCCTCGGCCGCGCGGTGCGTCTTGCATGTCAGGCAACGGCTGCCGGGCGTCCGAGCGCCCTCACTTCAACCGAATTCGAGAGCCTCGACCTCGCCGGCAGGGTTCTCGGCGCCGGGCCGCTCGCCACTTCCCGGAAGCGCTTCGGCACCGAGCTCATCGACCGGCTCGGTCATCTCCGACAGCCGCAAGACGTGACGCGACTCACGAGGAGATTCAGGGCCGCCGTCGACAGTTGCTTTCCGACACGTCAGGCCGAACGGGTGAAGGCACTGTTCGCCGCCCCGGAGCGGCTCGATGACCTGCCCGTCAACGAGCTCATTGCGGCACTGGTGACGAACGGCGCCCGTCAGCGGTAGCCCGCCAGCTTGCTGTGCGTGCGCGCCGCTTCGTCGCGCGATTCGGCATCCTCCGGCCGCTGCCACCCGCGCAGGAGCTGCGCGAACTGACCTGCCGGCAGCGGCGGGCTGAAGTGAAAGCCCTGGTACTGATCGCAGCCGAGGGAGCGAAGGAACTTCAGCTGATCGTGAGTCTCGACGCCTTCCGCAACCACCTTCAGCCGCAGGCTGTGCGCGAGCGAGATGATCGCCTGCACGATGGAAGCATCGACCTCGCACCCGAGCTGGCGCACGAAGGAGCGGTCGATCTTCAGCTTGTCGATCGGGAAGCGCCGCAGGTAGTTGATGCTCGAGTACCCCGTGCCGAAATCATCGACCGACACGAGCACACCCATGCGGCTCAACTGCTCGAGAATGGCCGCGGACTCCTCCGGGTTGGTCATCACCGCGCTCTCCGTGAGCTCGATCTCGAGGAATCGCGGGTCGAGCCCGGCGCTCTCCAGGGCATTGCGCACCACATCGAGCAGATCGCCCCGCCGGAACTGGGCCGCCGCGACGTTGACGGCCACCCGGAACGCCGGCACGCCGTTGCGCTGCCACTCGGCGCATTGACGGCAGGCTTCGCGCAGCACCCAGGCGCCGATCTCGTTGATGAGCCCGCACTCCTCCGCCAGCGGGATGAACTCCTCCGGCGCAATGAGGCCGCGCTGTGGATGGCGCCAGCGGATGAGCGCCTCCGCACTGTAGACATCGCCGCTCTCGGTCTCGGGCTTGGGCTGGTAATGCAGCTCGAACTGCCCGCCTTCGATGGCCGCATGCAGGTCGCTTTCCAGGCTGACTCGCCCGACCGTGACGGCATCCATCCCCTCGGCAAAGCATTGCACGTTGTTGCGCCCCCGCTGCTTGGCGCAGTACATGGCAGCATCGGCCCGCGCAATCAGACTGTCCGCCGCGTTCGCGTCGGTCGGATAGTACGCAATACCGATGCTGCACGTGACGTGCAGCTCGATACCCGAGACACTCATGGGCGCTCGCAACGCGTCCTTGGCCCGATTCGCGATGGCCACCGCATCTTCCGCAGCCGCGGAGGGGCTGATCACCACGATGAACTCATCGCCGCCCGTGCGAGCCACGGTGTCGATGTCGCGCACCACCGAGCTCAAGCGACGCGAGATCTCATCGAGCACCCCATCTCCGGCCCGGTGCCCGAGCGAGTCGTTGATGAGCTTGAACCGGTCGAGATCCACCACCAGCAGCGCGAACGGCTGGCCGTCGCGGTTGGCGTGCGCCATCGCCTGCGCCAGCCGGTCATCGAGCAGCACCCGGTTCGGCAGACCCGTCAACGCATCGTGCGTGGCGAGGTGGCGCAGCTGGCGGTTGGCCGCTTCCAGCGTCTCCGTACGCGCCGCCACCACGTTTTCCAGCGTCTCCACCTGCAGCCGCAGCGCCCGCTCGTGCTGCCACTTGCGCGCCAGTGCGCTCGCGCACTGCAACACTTCGATGGGCTCGAAGGGCTTCTTCACGACGAGCAGCCGATCCGTCTGCCCGAGGCGCGCAACCACATCGTTCCAATCGTAGTCGGAGTGCGCCGAGCAGATCACCACCTGAACGTCCGGGTCGACCTCCCAGAGCCGCTCGATGGTCTCGAGCCCGTCCCAGCCTGGAGGCATGCGCATGTCGATGAAGGCAATCGCGAAAGGGCGGCCGGCGGCAACGGCGCGCGTGACGTGCTCGACCCCCTCCTGTCCCTGAGAGGCGAACTTTAGCGCGTAGCGAGCGCGCTCGATTTCCGCCGCGGGAGCATCCCCGAAGAGCAATGACTCGATGCCCGCGAGCGCCGCCGCCGGCTCCGGTGCGGCGCCCAGTATCTTCTCGAAGTCCCGATGAATGGCCTGATTGTCATCGACGATCAGAATCCGGGTCTCATCGGGACCGCCTGTCTCTCCGCTCATGCCGATCTCCGCTGCGGCTGCGCGTCCACCGCCGCCACCGGCAGCCGCACGGTGAAGCACGCTCCTCGGTTCACGCCTTCGCTGCGCGCGCTGAGCTCACCGCCCATCTCTTTCGCGAGAATCGCGCTCGCATGCAGCCCGAAGCCGTGCCCCTCCTTCTTGGTCGTGAACCCGAACTCGAACAGCCGCTGCATCGCCTCCGCGCTGATACCCGTCCCCGTGTCCTCCACGTCGATGGCGAAGCACCCGGGCGGCACCGGCCGCAACCGTACGATCACCTCCCGCGGGCCCTGCGTCTTATCGCGCAGCGCATGGCGCGCGTTGCTCAAGAGGTTGCCCATGATCTGCAACAGCCTGTGCCGATCCACCGTCGCACGTGCGACACCACGGAATTCGCGGCGGACCGAGACCTCCGTGCTCGTCGCGAAATGCATGAGCAGCGCATGCTCGATGAGCTCCGGGACGTCGAGCTCCTCGAGACTGCCGCCGCGTCGCGCGTAGCTCTGTTGGGCCGCAATGATCTTGCCGATGTGCTCGACGTGAGTGACGATCGCCTGCGCCTCCTCGCACAGCCCGCGGTTTTCCGCGACGAGATGCCCGCCGAGCTGGCGCAGGTATCCGGGCAGCTCCCTGCCCCGCGGATCATGCTCGAGGAACTCCCCGAGGCGCGGTCCCTGATCCGCCATGAGGCTCGCCGCGCGCGCGATGTTCCCGACCCTGGATGACTTGAGGCGGGACTGCAACATTGTTGCCGATACACCGAGGCTGTTGAGAACGTTGCCGACGCTGTGGAGTACACCCGTGGCCACTTCCGCCATGCCAGCGTGTCGCGAGGCTTCCTGCAATTGCAGCTGCAGCTGCAATTGCCGCTCGTCCTGGCGCACTTGTTCGGTAACGTCCCAAGCGACGCCGAGAAGCCTGCTCAGCCTTCCGCTGCCCTCCCGAAAGAGCCGCGCATGCGCCTGCAGGTGGACGGTCGCCCCGTCGGGCACCGATACGCGCACCCGCACCGCGCAACTTTCCCGTCCTTCCGCGAGCGCCGCTCGCACTGCCGCCTCCAGTGCCGCGACGTCCTCCATGTAGAAACTTGCGAGGAGCGCCCCGGGATGTTCGCGGGGATCGAGCCCGGCAGCCCTGATGGACGCGATCTCGTTCTCCGTCCAGAGGATCCGCCGCCCGGCGATGTCGTACTCCCAACACGCGATGCCGGCTGCCTCGGTGGCGAGGGTGAGCAGGCTCTTGCCATGCGCCAGGCTGGCGTTGAGCTCCGCCAGGCGCATGGCGTCCCGCCGCGAGCGCGACTCGAGATGCGCATCGTAGACCGTGGTGATCAGCGTGATCGCGAGCACGCCGAGAGCGATCATGCCGATCATCACCGCGAGCCAGTTGTTGTCGACCGCCGCCCCGCCGTAGCAATAGGAGCCGCTCGCCAGCATGGCGGCCGCCATGCCCATGTAGTGCATGCCGGCGATGGCGAAGCCCATCACGACGGCCGCGGCGGCGCGCGCAAGCCGCATGAGCCGGGAGCGGCCTCCGCGCAGCCGGAAGAAGAGCCAGAGAGCCGCGAACGAGGCGCCGACCGCGATGGCGATCGAGGCGGCGACCAGCAGCGGTCTGTAGCGGATCACCGGCATGATCTGAATGGCCGCCATGCCGGTATAGTGCATGCCGCAGATGCCGGCCCCCATGAGGATGGAGCTCGCCGCGAGCCGCGGCAGAGACAGCGCGCTACGGCTCGAGATCGAGAGCGCGAACCCGCAGGTCAGGATCGCGATGAGGAGCGAGGCGAGCGTGACAAGGACGTTGTAGCGCAGTTGCACCGGCGCCGAGAAGGCGAGCATGCCGATGAAGTGCATCGACCAGATGCCGATGCCCATCGAGACCGCCCCGCCGAGCAGCCACAGCCGTCCCGCCCGCCGCTCGGCGCCCGCCACCCGCTCCGTGAGCCGCAGCGCGGTGTAAGAGACGAGAATGGCCACGATGACCGAGAGAGTCACGAGCCACGGGTTGTAGGCGGAATGCATCCGCGGCAACTTGCCCGAGATGCCGCGATCTCAGCAGTGTCTGTCTCTCAATTGCGCGGTCTGCGACTGTGACCGGATCGACACTCGCCTCAGGCGGGAGTGAGACCGGCGCGAATGCGCGCGCGCAGGCGACTGCCCTATGCCGTCACGGTCTCGAGGCCGCCCATGTAGGGGCGCAGCGCCTGCGGCACGGTGACCGTGCCGTCCGCATTCTGGTAGTTCTCCAGCACGGCCACGAGCGTGCGCCCCACGGCGAGGCCGGAGCCGTTGAGTGTATGCACCGGCTCGGGCTTGCCGCCATCCGGGTTGCGCCAGCGCGCCTGCATGCGCCGCGCCTGGAACGCCTCGAAGTTGCTGCAGGAGGAGATCTCGCGGTAGCGCCGCTGGGAGGGCAGCCACACTTCGATGTCATAGGTCTTGGCGCTGCCCGCGCCGATGTCGGCCGCGCACAGCGCGACGGTACGGTAGGGCAGCTCCAGGCGCTTCAACACCTCCTCCGCGTGGCCGGTCAGCTGCTCGAGCGCCGCGTGGGAGTCCGCAGGGCGCACGACCTGCACCAGCTCCACCTTGTCGAACTGATGGCTGCGGATCATCCCGCGCGTGTCCTTGCCGGCCGCGCCAGCCTCGGAGCGGAAGCACGGGGTGTGGCAGACGTACTTGAGCGGCAGCGCCTCGGCCGGCACGATCTGCTCGCGCACGAGGTTGGTGACGGGCACCTCCGCTGTCGGAATCAGGTAGAAGCTGTCTTGCGGTGGCGGCGCGCTTGCGAGGGGCGTCTGCGCATCCTGCGCCGCGCGAAACTCGCTCTTGCCGCTCACCTTGAAAAGGTCGTCCTCGAACTTCGGCAACTGCCCGGTGCCGAGCAACGCCTGCCGCTGAACGAGATACGGAACGTAGACCTCCGTGTAGCCGTGCTCCCGTGTGTGAAGGTCCAGCATGAACTGCGCGAGCGCGCGATGCAGCCGCGACACCTGGCCGCGAATCACCACGAAGCGCGCGCCGGACATGCGCGCGGCCGCCTCGAAATCCAGGCCTCCGAGCTTCTCGCCAACCTGCACGTGATCCTTCGGCTCGAATTCGAATTGCCGCGGCTCGCCCCAGCGGCGCACCTCGATGTTGTCACCTTCGCCCCGCCCATCGGGCACCGAGGGATCGAGCAGGTTCGGCAGTCCCATCTGCCAGACCTCGAGCTCCTCCTGCACCGCCGTCAGCCCCCGCTCGGCCGCCGCCAGCTCGCCCGTCAGCGCCTCCCCGCGCGCCAGGAGCACCGAGGCGTCCTCGCCGCGGCCCTTGGCCATGCCGACCGCCTTGGCGTTGGCATTGCGCTCGGCCCGCAGGCGGTCCGACTCGACTTGAGCGGCCTTGCGCCTCTCCTCGAGGGTGCGCAGCGCGCCGACATCGAGCGTATGGCCCCGCCGCGCCAGGTTGCGGGCGACGGCCTCGGGGTCGGAGCGCAGCAGCTTCGGATCGATCATTTGCTCTTGTTCCTCAGTCGGTCCAGCGCTTCGCCGATCTTGATCTCGAGCCCGCGCGGCACGGGGCGGTAGTATCGCCGATCCGGCAGCTCATCAGGCAGGTAGCGCTCCCCGGGCGCGTAAGCGCCCGGCTCATCGTGCGCATAGCGGTACCCCTCACCGTATCCCAGGCCCTTCATCAGGCGCGTCGGCGCATTGCGCAGGCGCGGCGGCACATCGAGAGTCCCGTACTGCTCGACGTCGGCCATGGCCTCGCCCATCGCGACGTAAACCGCATTGCTCTTCGGCGCACAGGCGAGGTAGACCACCGCATTGGCGATCGCCAACTCCCCCTCCGGGGACCCCAGGCGGTCGTACGCCTCCCACGCATCCAGTGTCAGCGCAAAGGCCCTGGGATCGGCGACACCGACATCCTCGACAGCCATGCGCACGACCCGCCGCGCGATGTAGAGCGGATCGCAGCCGCCATCGAGCATGCGGCAGAGCCAGTAGAGCGCCGCATCGGGATCGGTGCCCCGCACCGCCTTGTGCAGCGCCGAGATCTGATCATAGAACTGGTCCCCGCCCTTGTCGAAACGGCGCCGACCGCCCGTTGCGACTTCCTGCGCCAGGGCGAGCGTGATGAGGCGCGCGCCGGACTCAGAGGCCTCCGCCAGCCCCGCCGCGAGCTCCAGCATGTTGAGTGCCCGCCGGCCATCGCCGTCGGCCGCCTTGGCGATCAGCTCCAGAGCCTGTTGCTCGGCCGTGATGCCCTCGTTGCCGAGTCCCCTCTCACGGTCCGAGAGCGCGGCGCGAAGCATGGCCTCGACGTCCACCGCCGTCAGCGGCCGCAACACGTACACGCGCGCCCGCGAGAGAAGCGCACTGACGACTTCGAACGATGGATTCTCGGTCGTAGCCCCGACGAAGGTCAGAGTGCCGTCCTCGAGGTAGGGCAGGAAGGTATCCTGCTGCGTTTTGTTGAATCGGTGGACCTCGTCGAGAAAGAGGAGCGTGGGACGCCCGCTCGCGGCACGCGCCTCGCGCGCGGTCTCCACCGCGGCGCGGATGTCCTTGACCCCCGCCATCACGGCCGAGAGCTGGATGAACTGCGCCTCGGATCGCTTGGCGATGAGCCGCGCCAGGGTCGTCTTCCCCGTGCCCGGAGGTCCCCAGAGAATCAGCGAGTGCAGCCGTCCGGATTCGATGGCGCGGCGCAGCGGCTTGCCGGGAGCGAGCACGTGCTGCTGCCCGACCACCTCCTCCAGCGAGCGCGGGCGCATGCGGTCGGCGAGCGGCCGCGACGGATCGGGCACGCTCGTATCGGCGGGGCTCACTTCGCCGGCGTTCCGATCACATCCGCTCCGGCCGGCGGAGTGAAGGTGAAGTCCTTGGACGGCACGGGCACGTTGACCTCGACGTCGTGGAAGACGATGGTGACGATCTGTCCGAGCTTGTCCTCGAGGATCATCCGCTGCAGCTCCCCCTTGCGGTCGAAGCCGAAGAGCGCACTCTTGAAGTCTGCCTCGGCGCTGCGCGGCTCGACGTACACCCAGTCGAGCCCGTCACGCGTGCCGCCGCTCGTCTCCTTGAAGTGTTTGCGCACATCGACCGTACCGGAGAGCAACATGGCGGGCGTCGCCGAGAGCGCCGCCGTCACCGGACGCACGGTGACCTGCTGGAGATCACGGTCGTAATACCACAGGTTGCGGCCGTCCGAGACCATCAGCTGACCGCTGCTGCTGGCGTCGGCGGCCGGTTGCCGTCCTTCCGGGATCGCTCCGCGAGCCGTGGCGGCCGCGCCCGGCACGACGCTTTGCGGATGGATGTTCCAGCGGAACTTGCCCGGGCGCTCGACGGTGAGCGTGCCCGTGGAGCGGCTGACCTCGGCGCCGTGGGCGTCCGCGACCGTCTGCAGGAACGTGACGCGCAGGGTCTTCAGATTCTGAAGGTACCGGTCGAGCGGTGTCGGCGCCGAAGACGGCGCCCGAGCGGCCGTCTGGCGGTGCCCCGCGGTCAGAGCCGGCGAGGTGTTTGACGCCGCGCCCGCCAGCGCCGGAACGACGCACAAGCCGGCCGTGATGGCGGCCGCGCTCGATGCTCTCTTCAACATGTTCATCACTCCACCCTTTCCGGGTCTCGCCCCGCATGCGCGGGGGCCGACACGCTCCCGCGTGTCCTCATGATCCGCTTCAGGCAATTCAATCTTCCGCCGGCGCCGGCGCCAGCACTTCGCGTGAGCCATTCGCCTGCAGGGACCCCACGAGCCCCGCGGTCTCCATCGCCTCGAGGAGCCGTGCGGCGCGGTTGTAGCCGATCTTCAACCGCCGCTGGACGTAGGAAATGGATGGCTTGCGCTCCGTGACCACGATCCTGACAGCCTCGTCGTAAAGCGCATCCTGCTCCGGGTCGTCCATCGCTGCGCCCGCCTCGCCCTCCTCGCCCGGCAGCCCGGGGATTGGCGCACTGGGTCCCGAGAGCACCTCCTCGATGTAGTCGGGCGGAGTCGCGGTCTTCAGCGCCTCGACCACCCGATGCACTTCCTGATCCGACACGAAAGCGCCGTGCACCCGCGTCGGCAGGGAGGTACCCGACGGCAGGTAGAGCATATCGCCGTGGCCGAGCAGCGTTTCGGCGCCCATTTGATCGAGAATCGTGCGCGAGTCCACTTTGGCCGATACCTGGAAGGCGATGCGGCAGGGGATGTTGGCCTTGATGAGGCCGGTGATGACATCCACCGACGGCCGCTGCGTCGCCAGCACCAGGTGGATGCCGGATGCGCGCGCCTTCTGCGCCAGGCGTGCAATCAGCTCCTCGACCTTCTTGCCGACGATCATCATGAGGTCGGCGAGCTCGTCGATGACGACGACGATGTAGGGCAGCGGCACCAGGGTCTGGATCTGCCGCTGATCGATGGTCGGATCGTTGGCCGCGCGCTGCAGCATCACGGGATCCAGAATGGGCTTGCCGGCGTCGTTGGCATCCTTCACCCGGCGGTTGAACCCTGCGATGTTGCGCACCCCGAGGGCCGCCATGAGCTGGTAGCGGCGCTCCATCTCGGCCACGCACCAGCGCAGCGCGTTGGCCGCCTGCTTCATGTCCGTGACGACCGGGGCCAGAAGGTGCGGGATGCCCTCGTACACCGAGAGTTCCAGCATCTTGGGGTCGATCATGATGAGCCGCACGTGCTCGGCGGTGGACTTGTACAGGAGCGAGAGCACCATCGCGTTGATGCCCACCGACTTGCCGGAGCCGGTCGTGCCGGCGATCAGCAGGTGCGGCATGCGTGCGAGGTCCGCGACCATGGGCTGGCCACCGATGTCCTTGCCGAGGGCGAGCGCGATCGGCGAGTGCATCTCGTCGTAGGCCTTGGAGCGGATGATCTCCCCGAACGTCACGATCTCGCGCTTCTCGTTGGCAATCTCCAGGCCCATCACGCTCTTGCCCGGGATCACCTCCACCACCCGCACGCTCAGGACCGAGAGGGCGCGCGCCAGGTCCTTCGAGAGACTCGTGATCTGGCTCGCCTTGACGCCGGGCGCGGGCCTGAGCTCGAAGCGCGTCACCACCGGTCCCGGCTGCACGGCGACGACCTCGGACTCGATGCCAAAGTCCTTCAGCTTCATCTCCACAAGGCGTGACAGCGCCTCGAGCGCCTCGGCGGAATAGAGCGGCTCGCGGGCCGGCGGATCATCGAGGAGCGACAGCGGCGGCAGCTCGCCCGCCTTCGGCGGGTCGAAGAGCGGCACCTGGCGCTCCTTCTCGACACGCTCGCTCTTCTCGACGATTGCAGCCGGCGGCTCGATCCGCGGCGGCGTCCGCGCCGCGACGCGCTTCTTCTCGGTCGCGACGGAATCGCGCCGCGCGGCCCGGCGCTCCTTCCCCGCGGCGAGGTCCTTCGCGCTCGCGCGCCGCTCCCGCACCCAGGAGATCGCGGTCCAACTCCACGCGCCCAGCCGGTCCATCACGGTGAACCAGGAGACCCCGAACGAAAGCGACAGGCCCGCCATCCAGGCGGCCAACATGAGGAGCGTCGCCCCGAGGTAGCCCAGCCCGTCCGCAAGTCCCCTGCCGATGAGTCCGCCGATGACTCCGCCCGCAGTCTCGCGCAGCGAGCCCGCATGCCAGTTCAGGCTCGCGAGGCCGCAGCTTGCGGCGAGCAGCAGCAGAAAGCCGCCGCCCCGCACCACCGAGTTCATGCGGGATGCGGGCTCGGGCTCGACACCCCGGTGCAGCGCCCAGGCGCTCACGCCCAGCATCAGCGGCAGCAGGAAGGCCGGGCGGCCGAGGAGAAAGAAAAGGACATCCGCGAGCCAGGCGCCCACCGGCCCGATGCGATTGTGCACGCCGGGGTTGCTCGCGCCGGCGCAGGCGCCCGCGATCGAGAACCCCGGGTCACACGGGCTGTAAGTGGCGAGTGCGATGAGCAACACGATCGCCGCCACGGCGATCGCGATGACGGCACTCTCGCGCAGTCCGCGTGCGACGGCGGGGGTGAAGCGGATGGGGCGCGCCTGCGCCTGCGATTCGGCCAATTCCTACGGCTCCGGTGATTCGGTGGAAGCAGGACGCCGATTTTAGCGCAGTACTTGCCTTGACACCCTTGCTACCATGCCCATCTGGCCTCATCGCTAAGCAGGACTCGAGATTTCCGATGACCACTCCCCGGCACAGCCGACTCATCATTCTGGGCTCCGGCCCCGCTGGCTACAGCGCGGCGGTCTATGCCGCGCGCGCCAATCGCACGCCGCTCCTGATCACCGGCGTCGAGACCGGCGGCCAGCTCATGACCACGACGGACGTCGATAACTGGCCGGGCGACGTCGAGGGGCTGCAGGGACCGGCGCTCATGGAGCGCATGCGGCGCCATGCGGAGCGGTTCCGTACCGAGATCGTGAGCGATCACGTGCAGTCGGTCGACCTCTCCCGGCGCCCATTCCAGCTGAAGGGAGACTCGCGCGCCTATACCTGCGATGCGCTCATCATCGCCACCGGGGCTCGCGCCAAGTACCTGGGGCTGCCTTCGGAGGAGAAGCTCCGCGGGCGCGGGGTCTCGGCCTGCGCCACCTGCGACGGATTCTTCTTTCGCGGCCAGCGGGTCGCGGTCATCGGCGGAGGCAATACGGCCGTCGAGGAGGCGCTCTATCTCTCGCACATCGCCGAGCACGTGACCCTCGTGCACCGCCGTGACCGCCTGCGCGCGGAGAAGATCCTGCAGGATCGCCTCTTTCGCGAAGTCGAGGCCGGCAAGGCCTCGATCGTCTGGAACCATGCCGTGGACGAGGTGTTGGGAGATGCCGAAGGCGTGAACGGCTTGCGCCTGAAGTCCCTGCAAGACGGCGAGGTGCGGGGGCTGTCGGTCTCCGGAGTCTTCATCGCGATCGGCCACGAGCCGAACACCGGCGTGTTCGCCGGCCAGCTCGAGATGCGCAACGGCTACATCCGCATCAAAAGCGGCACCGAAGGCGATGCGACGGCGACCAGCGTGCCGGGCGTCTTCGCCGCGGGCGACGTGGCGGATCACGTCTATCGCCAGGCGATCACCTCGGCCGGCTCGGGCTGCATGGCGGCGCTCGATGCCGACCGCTATCTCGAGCGGCTGGAGACCGCCGCGGGCTAGTTCGCCGTCCAGCGGCGGTCGACCCCGAGCCATGAAGCGACACGACACAGCGATTCCGGTACAGGACGTGCCCGGCCGCCGCGGGGCGAGGCGGTGCCTTTGAGCGAAGCACCGCTTCGTCCGCCGAGCGAGTCTCGGGGAAAAACCACGCTTCTTGCCCGAGACGGCGCTGGGCCGGGCAGGGTGCGACGCATGCGTCGCACGGGTGGCCATGGACGGACGCCCCGGGCAGGCCCGGTTGGACCCGGGACGAGCGCGGAGCAGGGACTGCGCAGCGCAATGCCCGGATCCGGCGCTTGAGAGGGGGCGGTGCGCGCCAAGGTCCACTCCAGCATCGAGGAGATCGCGGCGCGCGAGTGGAACGCGCTCGCCGGCACGGACTGTCCTTTCCTGCGGCATGAGTTCCTCGCCGCGCTCGAGCACACCGGCTGTGTGGGAGCGGACACCGGATGGGAGCCCTGCCCCATCACCCTGAGCGACGAGCACGGGCTCGCGGCAGCCGCGCCGGCCTACCTCAAGCTGCACTCCTACGGCGAGTTCGTGTTCGATTTCGCCTGGGCGCAGGCGTACGCGCGCCATGGCCGGCGCTACTATCCCAAGCTCGTCATTGCCGTGCCGTTCACGCCGGCCACCGGGCCGCGCCTCCTGGTGCGCGGCGGACTCGATCCCGCGGCAGTGGCCCAGCGCCTGCTCGAGGCGCTCGAATCGCATGCGGCGAGCCGGCGGCTGTCTTCCGTGCATGCGCTCTTTCTCGATGAGCCGGCGCGCGCGGCGTGCGAGCAGGCGGGGTGGCTGCTGCGGCGCGACTGCCAGTTCCATTGGGCGAACCGAGGCTATGGCAGCTTCGATGCCTATCTCGAGACGTTCACGGCGGAGAAACGCAAGAAGGCGCGGCGCGAGCGCCGGCGCGTCGCCGAAGCCGGCATCCGCTTCGAGACTCGCTTCGGCGGCGAGCTGGACGAGCGGCTCCTGGACAGTGTCTATGCCTTTCACCGCGAAACCTTCCTTCGGCACGGCAACGAGCCCTACCTCACCCGGGAGTTCTTCAGCGAGATCGGGCGGACGATGGGCGATACGCTCATGGTCAAAGTCGCCATGCAGCAAGCCACCCATCGCTCCGCATCGCCGCGGTCGCCGGTAGCGGCCGCCATCTTCTTCTGGTCGCCGCAGGCGCTCTATGGACGCTACTGGGGCGCGGCCGCCGACCACCACAGCCTGCATTTCGAGACCTGTTATCACCAGGGCATCGAGTTCTGCATCGAGCGGGGCATCGGACGATTCGAGCCCGGCACACAGGGCGAGCACAAGGTGAGCCGCGGCTTCGAGCCGACCCTCACGTGGTCCGCGCATCACATCGCGGACGGCGCGTTCCGCGAGGCGATTGGCGAGTACCTCGAGCGCGAGGGCGATGCGATCGACGACTACGCCGCCGAGGTCCGCGATCACGTGCCCTACCGCAAGACGCCGGTCTGAAGGCGCCGTGAAGACCATCACCTGGCTCTCGCCCAAGGATGCTCCAGAGTGGTTCCCGCCCCTGGAGCAGGCGCTGGACGATCCCGCGGGTCTGCTCGCCGCGGGCGGCGATCTCTCGCCCGCGAGGCTCCTCGCCGCCTATCGGCGCGGCATCTTCCCCTGGTACTCGCCGGGCCAGCCGGTGCTCTGGTGGTCGCCGGATCCGCGGGCGGTGCTCTTTCCGGAGGAATTCAAAGTGAGCCGCAGCCTCGCGAAGACTCTGCGCAATGGGGGCTTCAGCGTCACGATGAATCAGCAATTCGCGCAGGTCATCGATGCCTGCGCCGCGCCGCGGCCTGAAAGCCTCGGCACCTGGATCACCCCGGAGATGCGCGAAGCCTACCTCGAGCTCCATCGCCGGGGGCACGCGCACAGCCTCGAGGCGTGGGTCGGCGGGGAGCTCGTCGGGGGCCTCTACGGCGTGCGGCTCGGGGGAGTGTTCTTCGGCGAGTCCATGTTCAGCCGCGCGCGCGATGCCTCGAAAGTCGCGCTCGCGCACCTGGTGGCGGTGTGCCGTCGCAACAGCATCGCCGTGATCGATTGCCAGCTCGCCTCGGGGCACCTCGCCAGCCTTGGCGCCCGCAGCATTCCCCGGGCGCAGTTCCAGGCGCTGCTCGAGGAATGGGTGTCCCTGGATCCTTCGGTCCTCTCCTAGCCACCCTCATCGCCGCAGCCTCGAAATTGCAGACCTGCGGCCTTTGTGCTCCAATGCGCGCCCCCGAGACGATAAGGGCATTATGTCCAAAGAAGACGCGATCCAGATGGAGGGTGAGGTAGTCGAGACCTTGCCCAACACCACCTTCCGCGTGAAGCTGAAGAACGGCCACGTGGTGACCGCGCACATCTCCGGCAAGATGCGGAAAAACTACATCCGTATCCTCACCGGCGACCAGGTCACGGTGGAAATGACACCGTACGACCTGACCAAGGGCCGAATCATCTATAGAGGCAGATAGCCTTTATTCCCGGCCCCGGGGCCTCCCTTGAGGAGGCACTTCCCGGACCGGTGTGGGCAGGCGCGTCGCAACGGCCTGCCCTGGCGGCAGGGCACGCAGCCCGGCCTGTCCCCGCCGAGCCGAGGGGCGCTAGGCGGTCACTTCGGGTGTCGTGTTCGGGATGCATTCGAGCTCGAGCTTCGAGCCGTCCGCCGCCACGGATACGCGCACGTGGCCGCCGCCCACCAGGCTGCCGAATAACAGCTCCTCCGCCAGGGGGCGCTTGATGTGCTCCTGGATCGTTCGCGCCATCGGCCGCGCGCCCATCTTCGGATCGTAGCCCTTCTCGGCGATCCAGCGGCGCGCCGCATCGTCGAGGGAGATGCTGACTCCTTTCTGCTCGAGCTGCATTTCGACTTCCACGACCAGCTTGTCGACCACCCGCTCGATGGTGACGGGATCGAGGCTGGAGAACTGGATCACCGCGTCCAGACGGTTGCGGAACTCCGGCGTGAACGATCGGCGGATCGCCTCCATGCCGTCGCTCTCGTGACTGGCGTGGGTGAACCCGATCGATGGACGCGCCATCTCCTGCGCACCGGCGTTGGTCGTCATGACGATGACCACGTGGCGGAAGTCCGCCTTGCGGCCGTTGTTATCGGTCAGCGTCCCGTGGTCCATCACCTGCAGCAGCAGATTGAAGACATCCGGGTGCGCCTTCTCGATCTCATCGAGCAGCAGCACGCAGTGCGGATGCTTGGCGATCGCCTCGGTGAGAAGCCCCCCCTGATCGAAGCCGACATACCCCGGAGGCGCGCCGATCAGGCGCGAGACCGTGTGCCGCTCCATGTACTCCGACATGTCGAAGCGCAGGAACTCCACGCCCATCGTGATGGCGAGCTGGCGGGTCACCTCGGTCTTGCCGACCCCGGTGGGACCGGCGAAGAGGAAGCTGCCGACCGGCTTGCGTTGATCGCCCAGTCCCGAGCGGGCCATCTTGATCGCGGCCGCCAGCGCCTCGATGGCGCGGTCCTGGCCGAAGATCACGAGCTTGAGATTGCGCTCCAGGTTCTTGAGGACCTCCCGGTCTGAAGTCGAGACGCTCTTCGCCGGGATGCGGGCCATGCGCGCCACGACGTCCTCGACGTGGCGGACCTCAATGACGGGCTCGCGCTCCGCGACCGGCTTCAGGCGCTGGCGGGCTCCGGCCTCATCCACCACGTCGATCGCCTTGTCGGGCAGATGCCGCTCGTTGATGTGCCGAGCGGCGAGCTCCGCGGCGGCCTTGAGGGCGTCCGCGGCATAGGTGACACCGTGGTGCTCCTCGAACTTGGGCTTCAGGCCCATCAGGATCTCGACGGTTTCCGCCACCGACGGCTCGGCGACATCGATCTTCTGGAAGCGCCGCGCCAGCGCGTGGTCCTTCTCGAAGATTCCCCGGTATTCCTGGTAAGTGGTCGAGCCGATGCAGCGGATCTCTCCATTGGTGAGCACCGGCTTGATCAGGTTCGAAGCGTCCATGACGCCGCCCGAGGCGGCACCGGCGCCGATCACCGTGTGGACCTCGTCGATGAAGAGAATGGCGCCCGGCTGCTTCTTCAGCTCCGTGATGACGCTCTTCAGACGCTTCTCGAAGTCGCCGCGGTACTTGGTCCCGGCGATGAGCGCGCCCATGTCGAGCGCGTAGATCGTGCAGTCCGCCAGCACCTCCGGCACCTTGCCTTCGACGATGAGGCGCGCGAGCCCCTCGGCGATGGCCGTCTTGCCGACGCCCGCCTCGCCCACGTAGAGGGGGTTGTTCTTGCGGCGGCGACAGAGGATCTCGATAGTGCGCTCGACCTCGAGCTTGCGGCCGATCAGAGGATCGATGCGGCCCTCCTGAGCGAGGCGATTGAGATTGGTGGTGAACTTCTCGAGGGCACTGCCACCCTCGGGGTCGCGCTCGACGTCCGCCTGCGCCTCGTCCTTGTCGGTCTTCTCCTCCGCGATCTTGGAGAGGCCATGGGAGATGTAGTTGACGACGTCGAGCCGCGTCACGTGCTGGCGATTCAGCAGGAACACCGCATGGCTCTGTTTCTCGCTGAAGATCGCGACCAGCACGTTGGCGACGCCGACTTCCTTCTTGCCGCTCGACTGGACGTGGAACACCGCCCGCTGCAGCACCCGCTGGAAGCCCAGGGTCGGCTGTACTTCCCGCTCCTCGCCTTCCTCGACGCGCGGCGTGGACTGCTCGATGTGATCCTTGATCTCCTGCTTGAGCTTGCCGAGATCGGCGCCGCAGGCTCGCAGGATCTCGCGCACTCTCGGCGTGTCGAGGATCGCGAGCAGCAAATGCTCGACGGTCAGGTACTCGTGACGCGCTTCCCGTGCCTGGTGAAACGCGTCGTTGAGACAGTATTCAAGCTCGTTGGACAGCATATTTAATTGGCGCACAGTCGGCTTCGCCGCTTCGCGCGGCCAGCCTGGTTACCGCATTCGGGCTCGCCGCCCGGGGACCGGCCCCGGTCGGCTCACTCACTTGCTTTTGCACGCACTCTCCAGTAGTTCAAGTCTCTTCCAGGGTGCACATCAGCGGATGCTGGTGGTCCCGCGCATAGGTGGTCACCTGCGCCACCTTAGTTTCCGCGATCTCGAAGGTAAAGACCCCACACACACCCTTACCCTTCGTATGGACTTCGAGCATGATGCGCGTGGCCGTGGGCCGATCGAGGCTGAAGAACTTCTCCAGCACGTCGACCACGAACTCCATCGGGGTGAAGTCATCGTTGAGCAGCACCACCTGGTAGAGCGGCGGCTGCTTGACCTCGGGCCGCGCCTCCTCGACGAGAATTCCGGTATCGGGACGGGTCGGATGCGGATCGGGCATGATGTCTTTATAGGGGTCGCGAATCTGCAACACAAGCCTGTAATGAAGGAGCGCCTTTACCCTTGTAGAAACAGGCGCTTGAGAGGGCAACCGCGAGCGCCGTATGATTGGGCGGCCGACGGCGGCGCTGCAAGCTTCGCGCCGTGCGCGGCCGATCGGGTGTTTGCCACCGAATTCATGACTTTGCCACCTCAATGAGTGCCGCGTCCTGGCTGCAAGCCATTCCCGGGATCGAGAAATGGCGTCCCCTGTTCTTCACCCGCGGGCCGCGCGTGGCGACCTGGCTGCTCGCGCTCGCCCTGGGCGTGCAGGCGGCGATGATCGTCACCGACCTGGCCGGCGTCGATCGCGCACCCCCGCCCGCCATGATCGCCGCGGCTTCCCGGGCGCGGCGATCCCCCATCGACATCGCCGCGATCACCGGTACGCACCTTTTCGGCATCGCTCCCACGCCCGCCGGGGCCGGCAATGGGGCCAACGCGCCGCAAACGAGCATGCCGCTGGTCCTCACGGGTGTGATCGCCGCCGATGATCCACAGGGCGGGCTCGCAATACTCGGGCCGAGCGTCACCGCCACCAAAGTGTATGCCGTCGGAGACAACATCCCGGGCGGCGCGCGGCTGCACGCGGTGCTCTTCGATCACGTGTTGCTCGAGCGCAACGGCCACCTCGAATCGCTGGCGCTGCCGCATGAGCTCGCCGGAAGCGCCCCACCGCCGAGCTTGTCGGCCGCGCCGACCGAGGCGCCGATCCAGCGCATGCAGGAGCTCGTACGCCGCCATCCCGGGCTCATCGGCGACATCATGCGCCCCGAGCCGGTGTTCGCCGGCGGCAAGCAGCAGGGCTTTCGCGTGTATCCCGGGCGGGACCGGCAGGCATTCGCCCAGCTCGGGCTCGAGCCTGGCGATCTGGTGATGGCCATCGACGGCACCCCGCTCGATGATCCCTCGCAAGGGGCGCTTATCCTGCATACACTCGGCTCCTCCAGTGAGGCTCGCGTCACGATTCTGCGCAATGGACGGCGACAGGATCTCACTCTCGATCTGGCCGCTGTCGAACAGGAGGCGGAATCGCTCGCCGGGTCGCACAATGGGGCATCCGGGCCGCCGGCGCCGCCGCCCATGATCTCGAGGCCGTTCGCGCCGCCGCAGGGCGTGCAGTAGGCCGCGGTCCAGCAACGGGGGTTGAGGTTAGTGAAAGGCTTTCGGATTTTCGTATGCTGCCTGGCGCTGGCGGCCCTGATCGCGCCGCCGCTCGCCCTCCAGGCTCGGGCGGCCGTGCCGCCCGCGCGCCAGGCCATGAGCATCACGCCGAATTTCAAGGACGCGGACATCCGGCAGATCGTGCAGGCGGTCGCCGCCGCCACGGGCAAGAGCTTCATCCTGGATCCGCGGGTGCGGGCGCAGGTGACGATGTACTCATCGGCACCGCTGTCGCCCCCCGCCTTCTACCAGGCGTTCCTCTCCATTCTCGAGGTCTACGGCTTCATCGCCGTGCCGGCCGGCAACAACATCGAGAAGATCGTGCCCGATGCCGACGCCCGGCAGGAGCCCTCGATCGACCTGCCATCCCACGTCAGCGCCACCTCCGATGAGATCGTCACCCAGGTCGTTCCCGTCAAGAACGTGAGCGCGGCGGAGCTGGTGCCGATCCTTCGGCCCATGATCCCGCAGTACGGCCACCTCGCCGCCTACCCCCCGTCCAACATCCTCATCATTTCCGACAGAGCGGCCAACGTGCATCGGATGATCTCCATCATCCATCGCATCGACCAGATCGGGAACCAGGACGTGGACGTGATGCCGCTGCAGAACGCCTCGGCCGCGGACGTGGTGCGCACCATCGATTCGCTATATCAGGGCCAAGGCAACCTTCAGACGGGTCAGAACGTGCGGGTGGTGGCCGACGAGCGCTCCAACAGCGTGCTCATCAGCGGCGATCCGGCAGAGCGCCTGCGCGTGCGGGCGCTGGTGGCGGAGCTCGACACGCCGCTGCACTCCGGCGGCAACACCCGCGTGGTCTTCCTTCACTACGCCGACGCGGCGAAGCTCGCACCGAAGCTGAAGGAGCAGATGTCGGAGCTCGCGCAATTGGGCGGCGGCGCCGCGAACGCCAAGAACCCGACCGCACAGGCGGAGAAGAACGCGCTCGTGTGGGCGGATACTCAGAACAACGCGCTCGTCATCACCGCCCCGCCCAAGTTGATGCGCACCATCCTCGACATCGTCCACTCGCTGGACCGCCGCCGGCCCGAGGTGCTGGTGCAGGCGATCATCGCCGAGGTCACCGTCGGCAAGGAGGACGACCTCGGCATCAACTGGGCGGCCTACTCGCAACACAACAAGGTGCCGCTCGGCGGCTTCGTCTCGGCGGTCGGCGGCACGAACATCGTCGATCTCATCGGGGCCGCGCAGGCCGGCTCATCGGCCCTGAGCAGCGCCGCCTCGCTCCTCACCGGCACGACAGTCGGCATCGGCACCATCTCCGCCGGCGGCGAGTCGTTCGCCGCCATGATCCGGGCGCTGAGGAGCAACACGGACACCAACATCGTGTCCACTCCCTCGGCGGTGACGATGAGCAACCAGGCGGCGACTCTGAAGGTCGTCCAGGAAGTGCCGTTCGTGACCGGGAGCTACTCCAGCCAGGCCGGCATCACCAACGGCACGGTCACGCCATTTCAGACGGTTCAGCAGCAGGAGGTCGGCACCATTCTCAAGGTGACGCCCACGATCTCGGCCGAGGGCAACGCGGTGATGCTCAAGCTCGCCGTGTCGAGCTCCAGCGTCATACCCAATGCCGTGACCAACCTCACCGGCGACATCACCACCGACAAGCGCAGCATCACCACCAATGTCCTGATCGGCAACGGCGGCATCGTCGTGCTCGGCGGCCTGATCTCGAACGAGCAGGATCGCACGCATGCGGGAGTGCCTTTCCTCGCCAACATTCCGCTGCTCGGGCTCCTCTTCAAGACGCGCAACGACAGGGCGAGCCGCGACGACCTGATGATCTTCATCAAGCCGACGATCCTGCGCGACCAGTCGGAGGCAGCGGCGGCGACCGGCCGCAGCTACGACTACATGCTGGGCCAGGAGGGCGCCATGCCCCCCGAGCAATTCCCGCAGCTCCTGCGCGGCGAGCCGGCGCCGCGGCTGCCCGTGCTGCCGCCCCCGCCGCCGCCCGGCACCCTCTCGGCGCCGAGTCCTCTGGCTCCGAGAAGCGGGCAGCACAAGTCCGAGACTCCCGCCCCCCCCGCCGGCGGGCAGACGGCGCCCGCGCCCAGCCCACAGGCGCAGGAGGCCGCGCCGAAGCCCGGCGCCGCAGCCGCCGGCAGCGCCACCTCACCCCCGGGCGGAGAGAAGCCTTGAGCGCCGCCGAAGTCATGGACGAGCCGCGGCAGCTGCCGGCCGCCATCCCTCAGCGGCGCCTCTCCTTCGCCTTTGCGAAGCGCCACGGCGTGCTCATCAAGCAGATCACGGACCTCGAGGCCGAATGCGTCTATCGCGAGCATGTCTCGCCGATCGCCCTGGCCGAGGTCCGGCGCTTCGTAGGCCGTCCGGTGCGTCTCGAGCGCGTGCCGGAGGCGGAGTTCGACCTGCTGCTGCGAGAAGTCTACGAGGCGGGCTCCGACACCATGCAGGCCGTCGAGGGGCTGGATGAGACCACCGACCTGGCGCACCTTGCGCAGGAGCTGCCCGAGCAGGCGGATCTGCTCGACAGCGACGACGATGCGCCCATCATCCGCCTGATCAACGCCGTGCTCACCCAGGCGGTGAAGGAGAACGCCTCCGACATCCACGTGGAGCCGTTCGAGAATCGGCTGGTCGTGCGGTTTCGCGTGGACGGAGTGCTGCGCGAGGTGCTGCAGTCCAAGCGCGCCGTGGCGCCGCTCGTGGTCTCCCGCATCAAGGTGATGTCGAAGCTCGACATCGCGGAGAAGCGCCTGCCGCAGGACGGGCGCATCGGCCTGAAGATCGCCGGCCGAGCGGTCGACGTGCGCGTCTCCACGATTCCCTCGGGCCACGGCGAGCGCGTGGTGCTGCGTATCCTCGACAAGCAGGCGGGACGGCTCGACCTGAGCGCACTCGGCATGGATCCGAAGACCGGGGCGCTGATCGACGAGCTCATCCACAAGCCCCACGGCATCATCCTCGTCACCGGACCGACCGGCTCCGGCAAGACGACGACGCTCTATGCGGCGCTCGAGCGGTTGAACGACAACACGCAGAACATCATGACGGTCGAGGATCCGATCGAGTACTACATCGACGGCATCGGCCAGACCCAGGTCAACACCAAGGTGGAGATGACCTTCGCTCGCGGCCTCAGGGCGATCCTGCGCCAGGACCCCGACGTCGTCATGATCGGCGAGATCCGCGATCTCGAGACGGCGCAGATCGCCGTCCAGGCGAGTCTCACCGGTCACCTGGTGCTCTCGACCCTGCACACCAACACCGCGGCCGGCGCGCTCACGCGCCTGCGCGACATGGGTATCGAGCCCTTCCTCCTCTCCTCGAGCCTGATCGGCGTGCTCGCGCAGCGCCTGGTCCGGGTGCTCAACCCGGAGACCAAGCAGCCATTCCAGGGCGGCGATTACGAGCGCCGTCTGCTGAACCTCGGCCCCGATGATCCCTCGCCGGTCCTCTACCGCCCGGGGCGCGATGCCATGGGAGGCTACCGCGGCCGCTCGGGGGTCTATGAGCTCATCGTGGTGGACGACGCCATGCGCACGATGATCCATGACGGTGCCAGCGAGCAGGAGCTCGAGCGCCACGCCCGCCTCACGACCCCTTCCATCCGCGACGACGGCCGCGCCAAAATCCTGCGTGGCGAGACCACGATCGAAGAAGTGCTGCGGGTCACCCGCGAAGATTAGAAGTTGCCCATGGACGCACGTCCACCCCGAATCATGAAACGGCATGAACGAGTGGCCCAGGCACAGGAATGTGCCCGGCCGCCGCGGGGCGAGGCGGCGCTTTTAGCGAAGCACTGCTTCGCTCCGGCGAGCGAGTCTCGGGCAAAAACCACGCTTTTTGCCCGAGACGGCGCTGGGCCGGGCAGG
>JABBNZ010000121.1:0-258 GCA_019352035.1 Pseudomonadota bacterium
GGAGCAGATCGAGCCCGGCACCCGCATGTTCCTCGTGAAGCAGGGCCACCACAGCATCGTCTGCCAGCTGGATCTCAAGGGGTTCGATGACGAGCTCGCCGTCATCTCGGGGCGCGCGAGCACGGTCGAGCGGATGAGGCGCCTCATCGAGGAGCAGGGACCGAATCCGGCCGCATGGTTGCCGGCCTTCATGCAGACGCGGGAGAGCCGATGAAATCGATGAGCTCAAGCATTTCCATTGTGGACCATTGCCTCCAC
>JABBNZ010000121.1:268-9207 GCA_019352035.1 Pseudomonadota bacterium
CCATTGTGGCAGTCGTTGCGCTCCTTGCCGTGGCTCCAGCGGCCCACGCGCAGTTCGCGGTGATCGACGTGGCGGCCGTCACTCAGCTCATTCAGCAGGTGCAGACCACGGTCCAGGAGCTTCAGACCGCGCAGGGCGAGCTCGCCCAGGCTCGCGAGGAATACCAGTCCTTCACCGGCTCGCGGGGCATGCAGAACCTGCTCTCCGGCACGGACCGCAATTACCTGCCGACGGACGTCGCCTCGCTCGAGGCGACACTGAGTGGCGCGGGCGGGACGTACGGGACGCTTGCCTCGAGCGTGCAGGCGGCGATGAGCGCGAATGCCGTGCTCACGCCGGCCGCACTCGCCTCGCTATCGGCCGCTGAGCGTAATGCCATCGTGGCCCAGCGCCAGGCGATCGCCCTGCGGGAGGGCATCTCCCAGGAGGCGCTCGTGAACGCGAGCGGCCGCTTCGGTGAAATGCAGCAGCTCATCAACACCATTGGCAGTGCCCAGGACCCCAAGGCCATCCTCGACCTGTCGGCACGGATCTCGGCCGAGCAGGGGATGCTCGAGGCCGAGAGAACTAAGCTCCAGGTCCTCTATCAGACGGTGCGCGCACAACAGGCTGCAGAGGAGCAGGCCTCGCGCGAGCAGGCGATCGCCGATGTGGGGTCACTGCGGACGCTCCCGGCGATGGGACTCTCGGTGCTGCCATGAAGTTTCGGCCCGGTGCACGGTCGGCGCGGCTGTGTTTAGAGATCGTTGTCACGCTCAGTGCCGTCACGGCCTGTGCACCGGTGCCGAAGCGCGCGCAATACACGGTGGACTACTACCGCAGCCACGCGGCACTGCGTCAGGAGGTTCTCAAACGCTGTGCCAATGACCCGGGCGATGAGGGGCGCGCGCCCGATTGCACAAATGCGCGCGCGGCCGAGCGCATCGAGGGGATCGGCTCGCTGAGGAGCCTGCCGCCGATGAGACTGCCGGCCAAGCAAGGCGGCGGCCCGCCGTAGGGCAAGCGGGGTCTTCAATGGGTTTCTTCGCTGAATTCAACACCTGGCTCAATGCGATCCTCTCGGCCTATATTGCGACGAACACGGCGCGCATCGCGGCGCTCCTCGAGCCGACGGTGGTCACATTGGCGGTGCTCTACGTGATGGTCTGGGGGTACCTGCACCTCATGGGCCAGATCGAGGAGCCGTTCACCGCTGGGATCAAGCGCATCCTCGTGCTCGTGGTGGTGCTGGGGGCTGCACTTGACCTCTGGCTCTACAACCAGGTGATCGTCGATACCTTCTTCACGGCCCCGAGTGAGCTCGCGGCCGGGATAGTGGGTGCCTACAACCCAGTCTCGGTCGTGGACCAGATTCTCTTCTCAGGCGGTGATGCCGCATCACTCCTCCTGCAAAAGGGCGGGATCTTCCATGGGAGCCTCGCTTTCGACCTCGCCGGAGTCGCGGTGTATCTCATCGTCGGGGTCACTGTCGTCTACACGATGTTCTTACTCACGCTCTCGCGCATCGCGCTCTCGGTGCTCCTGGCCTTGGGGCCGCTTTTCATAGCGCTCCTTTTCTTTCAGACGACCAAGCGCTTCTTCGAGGCATGGATCGCGCAGCTCGCCAACTATGCGCTGATCACGATCCTGACGGTGCTGCTCGCGGCCCTCATGATGACGGTGGTCTCGACCGCGGCGCAGCAGGCGGTGAGCACGGGAGGGGGTATCACGATCGCGGAAGCGGCGAGGGTATGCGTCGCCGCGGGGCTCACGTTTCTCGTCATGCGCCAGGTCATGCCCATGGCCGCGGGACTCGCGAGTGGGCTTGCGCTCTCGACCTTCGGCGTTGTGAGCGCGGCGATGATGTGGGGACTCGGGCGAGGCGGGCGGATCGCGGGGCAGTTCGGGCGCGGGCTGCTGCTCGATCGCGAATCGATGCGCGGGGACAGCCTGAGCCGCAAGAGCGGCTACGCGCTACAGCGCGGTGCAGTGGGTGGCGCCCGGCGCCTTACGGCGCCCTGGCGCGAGAACACGATCCGGGGCGGGCGGACATGAGCGCTCGGAAGGGCTCTCGACTCCTCGCAGTCGTGGTGGCGCTCGCCCCGCTTGCCGGATGCGCAACGAACCGCATCGCGCGCTGTGAAGGGCACCTGGTGCCGATCAATCCGCCACCGCCGAAGCCGGCGATAGTCATGCCCGCCCCGAGGCACAAATCCCAGTCTTCGCGCAAAGCCGAGCACCGGCCATGAAGCGAGAGCCGGCTCTCGAACCCTATTTCGCGGAAGCCGCGGCCTGGGATGCCGATCGGGCCGCAAGGGCGCGCCGCAGCGAGCGCCGAGCCTGGTGGGTCGCAGGGGCCGGGTGGACCGGTGTGGTGCTCCTCGCCATCGCTTTGATGTTGCTCATGCCGCTAAAGCGCGTCGAGCCCTTCGTCATCCGCGTCGATCGCAGCACCGGGATCGTCAATGTGGTGCCCGTCTATGCCGGGACAGACAAGTTCCCCGATGCCGTGACCCGCTATTTCCTCGATCACTACATGACCGTGTGCGGGCGGTTCGATTTCGCGACCGCCGAGAGCGATTACGAGGAGTGCGGCGCGTTCAACACGCCCCGGCTCAATGAGGCCTGGTATGCGAGGTGGGTGAAGACCAATCCCGCTTCGCCCCTTAATCGCTACAAGGACGGGACGACGGTGAGCGTGCAGGTGATCTCGATCAGCTTCTTCACCCGGGCAAGCGGTGTGCGCGATCTCGCACAGGTGCGCTACGTGAAGGTCATCCATCCCGCGGGCGGTAGCGCCGCTCAGCGCAGCTACTGGATCGCGACGATCCAGTATGCCTACACCAAGCCCGCGCCCGACCCGAGGATGAGGGAGTTAAATCCGCTCGGTTTCAAGGTCGTCGATTTTCACACCGACCCGGAAATCCTTCCCCGTACCGGGTCCCCTGCTGCACCTTCCACGACGGTGAGCTCTGGGCGGGGAGGCGCATCTTGAAAGGCGTCTCGCGGCACGGCGGATGGGTACTGAGTGCGCTGGCCCTTCTGCTGGCGGTGACTGCGCGCGCCGAGTCCTTCCCCGTTCCCGGCAAGCTCGATCCGCGCATCCGCACCGCCTACTACGAGCCGGATCAGGTCTACCGGCTCTACGGGATCGCGGGCTTTGAGCTCGATCTCGTGTTCGGGGCGGATGAGAAGTTCGTCGGGCTCTCTGCGGGTGATCCCGAGGCGCTGATCTACAGTGCTCACGGTAACGTACTGACGCTTCGTCCCAAGGCCGTCTCGGTTCGCACGAACATCACGGTCACGACGACCCGGCACCGCTACTACTTCGAGTATTCGGCAACGGACCGAAGGCCTGACGACGAGGATGAGGTCATGTATGCCGTGCGGTTCACCTATCCGCCGGTGCCAGTGAAGTCCGGCGGGCCCACGGCCGCCGAGCTCGTGAACGGGGCGCTCGAGCGCGCCGAGCACGCGCTGCCCGAGAACGTGGACTACTGGTACTGCGGCAGTCCTGAGCTCAAGCCCATTGCAGCCTCGGACAACGGCATCGAGACGCGCCTGACCTTTGGCGCGCGCAGCGAGCTGCCGGCGATCTTCGTGCTGAATGATGACGGCTCCGAGTCGCTGGTCAATTTCAGCATGGACCAGGGCGATGTGATCATCCAGCGCATTGCCCGGCGGTTCATCCTGCGTCGGGGCAAGCTCATCGGGTGCATCGTCAATGAAGGGTTCATTGGTGCCGGCGAGCGCCTGAAGTCAGGCACCATCAGCCCCTCCGTCATGCGTGTGGTCAAGAGACCGCCCCCATGAGGCTATTTCGCAGGCCGATTGCGCCGGGAAGGGAGGATGCCGGGAGACCGCCTCCCGGCACGCAAGGGGATGGGTCGGAGAGCCTCGGGACCGCCCCGGAACCTGCCGTCGCAGGAGAGCGCGGGATCAGCTCGATCAACCGCGCCCGGCCGCTGCAGTCCCGGATCACGAACGTGCTCGCCATGGGGCTCATGTCCGCGCTCGGCTTAGGCCTTCTCGGCTGGTACTACGCTCATACGTTCGCGATGCAGTCTCAGGCGCGACGGTCTGCGCAAAAGGCAGCCACCCAGCAGGCCGCCGGCAACACACCGCTCCCACCCCTGGGTCCGATCACACCGCCCAATGCTCACGCACCTTCGCAATCGTCCGTGATGGCGAGCGCGCTGGGTCCGCCGCCCGCGCCACCGCCCCCTCCCATGATGGATGGGATGCCGGCTGCAGGCTCTCCTTCGGCGTACGGCGTGCCGGCGACGCCAGGCGTCCCTCCCAAATCTCCATGGGAGATCGCGCTCGAGCGCAAGCTCTCAGGTCCCGCCTTCGACAGGAGCCCGAACGGTCCCTCGACGGTGACGGCCGGTGAGAGCGCTCTTGCAGCCCCGCAGCCGGAACTTCCCGTCGCCGATTCCGGCGCGCCGCCGGAAGAGATGCCCAGCAGCGCGGCACCTTCGGGCGCGCTTGCCAGCCTGTTGACGCCTACCATCACGCCGGCCGTACGGGCATCGGTCCTCCCCACGCAGCGGCTCCTGTTACCTAAGGGTGCTTTTATCGACTGCACCCTCGAGACCGCGATCGACTCGACGCTGCCTGGTATGACGACGTGCGTGACCGCCACCGATACCTTCAGTGCGGATGGCACGGTGGTGTTGCTCCCACGGGGGACGGAGCTCGTGGGCGAGACCCGCGGGCAGGTGCAGCAGGGCTCCTCCCGCATCTTCGTGCTCTGGACGCAAGCGCGGACGCCGGCGGGTGTCGTCATTCCGCTTAACTCACCCGGAACCGATGCGCTCGGCCGCTCGGGACTCGCGGGCAAGGTGAACCGGCACTTCTGGCAGCGGTTCGGGGCGGCGATCCTGGTCTTAGTGATCAATGGGGCGGTCGAGTACGCCGTGCAGTCGCAGAACCAGGGCGGCGCGGTGATCTATGACCCTGGATCCACACAGGAGGTCATGACCGAAGCCTTGAAAGGCACGGTCGATATCCCCCCGACCGTGACCGTCGCCAACGGCAGTCGCATCCAGGTGCTCGTCGCGCGTGATGTCGATTTCAGGTCCGTCTATGCATTACGACCGGTCGGTGAGCGATAACGCCGTCGTGTCGATGGCGGTGCGGCGCTCCACGCCCGAGGAGGCGCTGGCAGCGAGCGTACCGGCTGCGGAGGCCTCTTCGCTCGATCTCACGCTCCGCTCGCTGCGGCCGCTGCTCGCGAACCCTGAGGTCACTGAGCTTTGTATCAACCGCCCCGGCGAAGCCTTTCTCGAGCTGCGCTCGGGATGGCGGCGCGAGGCACTGCCGTTTGCCGACTTCGACTGGTGTCGCAGGCTTGCCAAGCTCGTCGCGAACTCGACGCGCCAGCGGATCGATGAGGAATCGCCGCTCCTCTCGGCGGCGCTTCCGAGCGGCGAGCGGATTCAGATCGTGCTTCCGCCGGCGACGACACCGGGGTGCGTAGCGATCACGATCCGCCGGCCGTCGGATCAGGTATGGACAATCGAAGAGCTTGCGCGCAGCGGCATCTTCCGCGCGACGCGGCGTGCGAGCGAATCGCTCGATGAGACGGAGACGGAGCTCCTGCGCCTGTTGGAGGCTGAGTCCTACGAGGCATTCATGCGCCTTGCGGTCGTGAGCCGGAAGAACATCCTGGTCTCAGGACCCACGGGCTCCGGCAAGACGACCTGGACGAAGGCGCTGATCCGGGAGATCCCGGCCGATGAGCGGCTGATCACGATCGAGGATGCCCGCGAGCTCGTACTCGATGAGCACCCGAACCACGTGCGTCTTTACTACAGCAAGGACGGGCAGGGCCTCGCGCGCGTGACGCCGAAGCAGCTTCTCGAGTCCTGCCTTCGCATGCGCCCGGACCGGATTCTGCTTGCGGAATTAAGATCCGAAGAGGCGTTCGACTACCTGCGAAACGTCAACTCCGGGCACCCGGGCTCTATCACGAGCGTCCATGCGGCAAGCGCAGAGCTCGCCTTCGAGCAGTTGGTCCTCCTCGTCAAGCAAAGTCCCGGGGGCCAGGAGTTGGCTCGTGCGGACATCAAGAACCTGCTCTACCTCCTGGTCGACGTCGTGATCCAGTTTGGCGTCGATCACCATCAGCGCTACATCAAAGAGATCTGGTATGCCCCCGAGCGCAAGCACCGCAGCCTGGCGGCCGCCCGCTGAAGCCGGGTGGGCCGGGCGGGCCCTGAAAATCGCGGGCGCCGTGCTCGTGGCGCTCGCCGTTGCGCAGTATCTCGCGGGGTTCATTTTCCTCTGGTCGCTCCATCTCGATCCGCACGGCGCAAGTCCGCTGACCGTCCTGCGGTACGCGTACTACTACGGCGGTCTACCGCAGGTGCGCCAGGCGCTGCTGCGCGCCTGCGCGGGCGGCACGGTGCTGGTGCTATTCAGTGCGGCGGTGCTGCTCTTGCCGCGGCGCCGGCCGTTGCACGGCGAGGCTCGATTCGCTACGCGCCGGGAGATCGCCGCGGCGGGGCTCTTCGGCGAGCAGGGGATCATTCTCGGGCGCATCGGGCGGCGCTGCCTGATGCTCCGAGGGCAGCAGGGCGTCGTGCTCGCCGCGCCGCCGCGCGCCGGCAAGGGCGTCGGGGTCGTGATCCCGAACCTTCTCAATTGGCCGGACTCGGTCATTTGCGTCGACATCAAGCGCGAGAACTGGACCCTGACGGCGGGCTTCCGGGCCCACTCGGGCCAGGCGTGCTTCCTCTTCGATCCCTTCGCCGAGGACGGCCGCACGGCGCGCTGGAACCCCTTCTTCTACGTGTCGCCCGATCCCTCGAGGCAGGTGAATGACCTGCAGCGCATCGCTGAAATGCTCTACCCCGATCCGCCGAACGTCGATCCCTTCTGGACGGCGAGCGCCCGCTCGCTCTTTCTCGGCATTGCGCTCTATCTTTTCGAGACGCCCTCAAGCCCCAAAACGATCGGCGAGGTGCTGCGCCAGGGGATGGCCTCGGACGATGAAGGTTTCGGGCATCACTGGAAGCGCATCATCGAGGGGCGCAGTTCGGGCTCATTCGCCTTATCGCCCCAGTGTGTGCGCGCGCTCTATGACGTGATCGATCTCGCGCCCGTGACGGCGAGCTCGATCCGCAAGACTTTCACCTCGAGGCTCGATCTCTGGCTCAACCCGATCCTGGATGCTGCGACATCCGGCAATGACTTTGATCTTCGGGATCTCAGGCGCCGGCCCGCGTCGATCTACGTCGGCGTCAACCCGGATGACCTGCACCGGCTGCGGCCGGTGCTGAGCCTCTTCTTCCAGCAGGCGATCGGGCTTCAGACCCGGGCACTCCCGGAGCATGATCCGAC
Source organism: Pseudomonadota bacterium (assembly GCA_019352035.1). Lineage (GTDB taxonomy): Bacteria > Pseudomonadota > Gammaproteobacteria > Steroidobacterales > Steroidobacteraceae > 13-2-20CM-66-19. Next base: position 7,595 of record JABBNZ010000121.1, read on the forward strand.
ACTCAAGCATCAGGTGCTGATGATGCTCGATGAGTTCGCCGCGCTCGGGCGCATACCGATCATCGCCGAGTCGGTGAGCTACCTCCCCGGTTACAACGTGCGCGTGGTGCTCGTTATCCACACCCCGGCGCAGCTGCGCGAGGTCTACGGGGTGAACGGAGCGGAGACGATGTTGAAGAGCCTCGCGGCGCGCATCGTGTTCGCACCGAAGGACTATCCGGACGCGCGCGAGATCTCCGATGAGCTCGGGGTGACGACGGTCCGGGCGCGTACGGTCTCGAAGCCGCTCTTCGATTGGGGCGATGCGAAGGGCCGCCGCTCGAGGAGTGTGAGTGAGAGCGAGCAGCGCCGCCCCTTGCTTCTGCCGCAGGAAGTCAAGGCGCTGGGGCCCCGCCAGGCGCTCATCTTCTACGAGGGCCTCTGGCCGATCCGCTGCAGGAAGCTGCGCTACTTCGAAGACCGGCGCTTCCGCGCGCGTCTCCTGCCGCCGCCCGTGGTGGCGCCTGCCCCTGCTGTTGAGCTGGCGCCGACATCACCCGCGACTGATGTGTCGGGCGATGCGACCCCGACGCCGGCGGCCGCTCCGATGACTCGCGAGGCCACGGCCGAGGACATCGAGCGGCTCGACTCGCTGACGCTCGAGGACTTCGCGGCGCCGCTGAGTGAGGTTCATCTGCCGCAAAAGGCCGAAGGCGAGCGACTGACGGGCGAGGAGATGAACGCCGCGGTCGAGAGTTTCCTCGAGAGCTTACGAGAGCGGTAAGGCGGGAATCATGGCCACACGCACCGATTCGACAGCCTCCGGTGGTCAGACGACCGAAGCGGGGAGCGCGATGCCGCCGCACGCGGGGAATGGCATTGAGGCCGGGCGCCCACACAAGCGATCGGGCCGGCGAAACAGGAGGACGGATGGCGCGGCCGATGCGGCGTCGCAATCGAAGCAGGCGGAGAATTCGATCCAGCCGGCAAAGCGGCGGGCGAAGGCTTCCGACACCCGCCCTCGGCCGAAACCCCCTCGAGACGCATCACGCGCTGCGGCTGGTGAGGCATCAGCTCTCGAGCAGGGCCGGGAGCAAGGCGGGCGGGGCGCAGCTACCGTCAAGGTACCACCCGAGCGGCAGCGCCTCGTACCGGACCAGGTCCGCAAACGATTCGTGCAGGTCGGCAAGCACTATTACTTTGCCGATGGTGCGCGGGCGTTCACGGACCGGGGCGGAAGGCTCACGACCCCGAGTGAGAACACGGAGGTCATCCGGAGCCTGGTGGCGATTGCCGAGTCGCGCGGCTGGAGCGAGATCACCGTGCGCGGCACGGAGCGCTTTCGCAAGGACGCGTGGCTCGCCGCACGCCTGGCCGGCCTTGAGGTGCGGGGCTTCCGTCCGACCGAATTCGAGCAGGCGCACCTCGTACGGACGCTTGCGCGTGATGGGGGAAGGATGACTCAGGAGGCGGCCGCAGGCGCATCGAGGGGACTCGAGCGCCGCGAGCAGTCCGAGGGCGACCGAGGGGAGGGGTCTCGCAACAACGGCGATCGAGCCCCCCGGGGGCGGCAGGGAGGCCTGCTGACCGGCAAGCTCGTCGATCATGGGCGAGCGTCCTACCGCCACGATCCG
>JABBNZ010000122.1:0-7946 GCA_019352035.1 Pseudomonadota bacterium
AGCGATGCTGTCAGGTCGTGCGCGACGAGCGTGCCGCCGAGCCCGATTTCCACATCGCCCCGGGCGAAGATCGCGGGCGCTTGCTCGAGGTCGACGTGCGCCGCGAGCTTGCCCAGCAGCAGCCGCGCCGGCCGCACCTGCCAGGTGAGATCGCCCAGCGCCGCGCCGCGCACCCTGAGGCCGCTGCAGTAGCCGTTCCAGAGCGAGCCCGCGACGCTCGAGCAGCTGAAATTCGCGCTCGCCCTCGGCAGCACCCAGCTCGCCGGCAGGCGCGCGAGCACGATCGCGCCGAAGGCCACGACACCGAAAACGATGACGCCGACGGTCCGCTTCATGCGAGGGGAGGGGCGCTCAAGGCCCCTTGAGGATCAGCGAGGCGTTGACCAGGCCGGGCTTGCCGGCGCTGTCGATGGTGGCATTCTCGATCTGCACGCCGTTTTGCTGGCTGAGCCGCGCGAGCCATGCGATCAGGGTGTCGAAGGGCGCTTTCTCCAGCTGCACACTGAGGTTGCCGCGCCCGCTCGGCTGACTGCCGGCGAGCGAGCTGCCGAGCCCGGCCTCGTGCGCCGACTGGTCGACGATCACGATGAGCGATTCCCCGGAGGTGCTGCGCATCGGTCCGGCGGCGGCGATCTCGGGGGCGGCGGTGCGCATCCACACGAGGTCCGCCTGCTTGCGGGCCACCTCGCTCTGCAGCCGCGCGACCCGGTGATCGAGCGGGAGGATGACCGCGAATACGAACAGGACCACGGCGGCGATGCCGCCGATGAGGAGAGTGCGGCGATCGCGATCGGACATGGAGCGCAGCGATGCGGGCAGCTCGAGCGACAGCGCCATCTCAGGTGCTCCCCGGGCGCACTTGGATGTGGCCCTCGTAGGCGGAGCCGGCCGGCGTATCCGACACCAGGTGTGCCCGCCAGCCTTCGTGGCGCAGCTGTCGGCTGAGGCGATCGAGCGCCTCCACACTGGGCGCGGAGGCCTTGAGCTCGAGGGCGCCGCTGTGGAAATCCAGGGACTGCAGCACGGCCTCGGGTGCCGCCTGATGCGCCTGCACGAGCGCCTGCAGTGCCCGCAGGAACCCGCCCGCGGCATCGCTCGCGCGCACCGCGGCCAGGCGCTGCTCCATCTGGCGGCGCGCCTCGTAAGTGTCGGCCTGGCCGGGCATCGCCGTATGAAAGACCTGACGGATGGAGCTGTCGAGCTGGCGGTCGGCGTGCTTGAGCACGGTGAGCTGCGCGGCCTTGCCGGCGATGTGCAGCGCGATGAAGCCCGCGAGCAGCATGGCCGCGACGCGCCAGGCGCGCCAGCCGACCGGATTCGGCGTGGCCGGTGCGTAGGGGCCCTGCAGCAGGTTGGTGGCCGTGGCGGCCGGCAGCTGCTGCGTGAACAGTGCCAGCGGTCCGCCCGTGAGCAGCTGGATCTGGATGCCCTCGAACCGCTCGCGCGCCGCCTCCACCGCCGGTGCGTGGCGCTGCCACTCCGCGGCCCCGGTGTAGAGAATGAGGCCGCGGCCGCCCGGGGTGCCGGGCTCCATGCCGGCCAGGGCGATATCGAGCGCCTCGCCCAGGGCGTCGGCCGGCAGCGTCACGACGGCCCCCGACGGAGGACGGACCACCACGGTGTCCTGCTCCAGGAGCGCGACGGCCTGACCGGGGTTCCGCGGCAGCAGCTCGCTGTCCGCATACATCGCCTCGGGCTCGAGACCGCTCGACTTCAGCCGCGCGGTCCATTCGTCCATGAGCTTGCGCGCCACCACGGCAACGGGCACACGCGTCGACTCTCCCGTGCGGCGTCCGATGGCGAAATGCAGGTCCTCGATGTCTTCGGCGAGCTGCTCCTCGAGGGCGTAGGGCACCAGATGCTGCAGCTTGGCGCCTGCCCTGGCCGGAGGCAGCTCCGGCTGGGCCAGCAACACCTCCGTCCCCGGTACCAGCACGACCACGTGCCGCCCGGCCGCCCGCGGCGCCGCGAGCGACAGTGGGCCCGCCTGGGGAGGGCCGGAGGCAGCCCCGCGCGCATCGGCCACCAGCCAGGTGGCCTGCTCTTGCGGCGAGCGCGGGAGCCTGAGGAGGAGCCAGTCAGCCATGGTGCCCCATAGTAGCAGCGGCAGGCTCAGTTCGGCGTGAAGCTGCGCATCACCACGCGCACCTGGTGGGTGGGCTCCAGGTACATCGTGGAGTACACGGCGAATTCGGTCGATCCCTCGCCCACGAAGCTTGTCAGACGGAACCAGGCGGATGTCTGGGCGGTGAGGCTCTGCAGGGGCTGGCGCAGGGTCTGGTTCGTGATGGCGCTCAGAAACACCGCCTGGGTGGGGAAGCAGCCGCCGGCGGCCTCGCGGTCTTTCTCGAATCCCCCGGGATTGGAGCTGTACTGTACGACTCCGCTCAGCGCATCGAGCACCACGCCGGAGGCCGAGCAGAGGTTGATCGGGACGCCGAGGGGCAGGGCGGTGATGTAGGGCGCGAGCTTGTCGAAATCCGCGCGCGTGAAACCGGGCAGCGCCATGAGCTCGCTCGTGCTGGTGACGGGCAGGTTGGGCGTGCGGTAGGGCGGATTCATCTCCATGTACACGCTGTCCTCCGCCCCGTCCGGAAACATCGGCGTCGAGTTCTTGTCGATCCAGTCGACGAGATAGTCGGCCCACTTGGCGTTGAGGCCCACCATCGTGAGCAGCCGCTGGAACGCGGTGATCGCTGCCTGGTTGGGCGTGTTGCCATCCTGCTCGAGGAGGTCGTTGATGTTGAAACGCCCCTGCAGGTCCTCCATCGAGGCCTGCAGCATCACCCCCGGCATCACCTCGGTGGGTTGCAGCGGCTGGCTCCAGCGCTGGCCGGGATAGATGTATTGGGCATTCTGGCTGACCGACTGCTGCAGGCCGTAGGCCGCGAGCGCCTCCGCGCCCTGCGCCGTGAGCAGCGCCTGATCGAAGTCGAACGAGGCGGCGGCCCGGCGCGCGGTCATCGCGTTGTCGTAGGCCATCGCCGCGGCGATGATGGTGCCGAGCGCCACCAGCAGGATCGCGACGAGCAGCGCCACCCCGCGCTGGCGCTGGCGCGGCGCGGCGCCGCCGTCCCGGCGCCTGCGGCGCGCGTGGCCCGACTCGCAGTGTCGCGCGCTCACTGGGCGATCTCGAAGATGCGGGTGATCTTGCCCCATTCCTGGGTATCCAGAGTCACCTCCACCGCCATGGGGCGCAGGCGGTAATAGGAGTCCTGCATGGACTGGGCGGCCACCCCGGCGCTCGGCCAGATGTCGACCCACCCGCGCGTGGTCGGCTGCATGTAGCGAAACGACACGCTGCGCAGGTGTTTCAGCAGGTTCCGCTTGACCGGTAAGCTCGACAGCGTGGCGTCGAGGACGTTCCAGTGCTCCCGCACCAGAGTCCCATTGTCGAATACATACGCGACCCTCTCGAGCTCCGTGCGCGGCAGTCCTGTCGGGTTGCTCCAGCCGCTGCGTGTCAGGGCGAGGAGCGGACTCGAGCTGTCGGACCCCGTCGATGCGTCGGAGGTCATGCCCGAGGTGCCCGACAGGGGACTGCCCTGGAGACAGGGCAGGTAGCTGTTGCCGTCCGGTGAGCGCACCGGGCGCGGTGCGAGCTGCACGAAGTCCTGCTCCATGATGCTCATCGCGGTCTGCAGCTGCACCAGGTCCCGCTGGTGCCGGTGGATGGCGCCGCGGCTCTGCAGCGCCTGATTGATGGCGCCGTAGCCCATGGCGAACATGACGGCGGCGATGAAGAGCGCCACCAGCAGCTCGATCAGCGTAAAGCCGCTTCCCCGGGGTTTCCCGGGGCAGCGGCCACTCGCGTCGAGGGGTCTCGACCGGCTCCACGCATTTGCGATGGCGGGTCTCGGCCGATGACGCATCGGGCGCATGGCGCTCATGGCGTCAGGGACCCCGGGGTTTGCCCATTCGGGTTGGGGGCCGGCGGCAGGCCGAGGATCGCGTTCGGCGACCACTGGAACGGCTCCGGAGTCGTGCCCGGGTCGATGGCACCGCCCATGAATCCGGTCGCGGTCGCGTACCAGCCGCGGTTGGCGGCCGCCTTGCTGTCGGCGGGCCGCACGTCCACCGCGATCTGGACCATTCCCGGTATCTGCGTATTCGTGACCTTTTGCCGCCATTCCCAGCTGCGGCCGGCGTAATCGACGGTGTCGCTGCTGGCGCCGGTGCCCGGCACGGAGCCCGTCAGCCTGACGGTCTCCAGGCGGTTCAATGCCACCCACTCGGCAAAGGTCTTGCTCTGCAGATACATGGCGGTGTTGGCGGAGGAAGTGAGCGCCTCCAGGACCGCCGCCATGCCGATCGCCACGATGGCGAGCGCCACCAGCACTTCGATCAGGGTGAATCCTGCGGCGCCGTGACTTGCTTTCGCTCTCAAGAGCGTTTCTCGCCAGTCGGCTTCTCGACGATGTCGCCGTTCTGATCGACATGCAGCGTGATGCTGCGGCCGGTGGACGGACGCTCCACGGTGATCTTGAAGGAGGACAGATCCCCGCTCGAGAAGATCATGACCTGGGGGGCGAACTCGGTCGAGTCCGAGGCGGAAGCCGACCCGGAGTCGGCGCCCGCCTGCGAGCCCGGGGCCGGGCTCGTGTTGGAATCCGCGCCGCCCGCATGCGCCTTCTTCGCGCTCGAGCGTCCCGAGGCCGACGGCACCTCGAGCTTGTCGTGCAGCACGATCGACCGCGCATCGACCACCAGCTTGAAGTCCAGACCCGGCGGCAGCGTCCGCTCCCGCAGCACCTCATCCTCGAACACCTGACGCCAGGCGCCGCTGCGCACGCCGTAGACGACGAACTCGTATCCATGGCGGCCGAAGACGATGCCGTAGTTGCGCGTCTGCAGCTCCGCCTGGTCCCGGGTGTATTTCATGAGTGCGAGCAGGCGCTTGCTCTCGGTTCTGAGCTCGGTGTCGTGACCTGAGAAATTCATCGACAGGACCATCACCGCCGTCATGATCCCGATGATCAGGACGACGACCAGGATCTCGAGCAGCGTGAAGCCCGCGGCTCGCAAGCGTGAAGCGCAGGTCGAGGGAGGCCCCCGCCGCAGGCGGTGCGCGGCGGGCACGGCGTCCTGCCTGAGTCGCGTCCTTTGCGCGCCGCGGCGCCGGGCCGGGCGGGATGCCCGGATCCAGCGCTTCATGGCAGCGTCACTCAGTGAGGTTCCAGTTGCCGATATCGGCGTTGATGCCGTTGCCACCCGGCTGCCCGTCCGCGCCCAGCGTGTACAGGTCATAGGGCAGTCCATGCGTGCCTGGATACACGTACTGGTAAGGCTGCCCCCACGGGTCCTTCGAGAGCCGCTGCACGTAAGGGCCGTGCCAGTGGGTGACCGAGGGATCGTTCGGCTGCTTCACCAGCGCCTTCAGACCCTCCTCGGTGGTGGGATACGTCGAGTTGTCCAGCCGGTACTCGGTCAGGGCGGTCTCCAGGGACTGGATGTCCTCCTTGGCCTTGGCGACGCGCGCATCATCGACCTTGCTGATGACCTGCGGCACGATGACGGCCGCGAGCAGACCGATGATGATCACGACCACCATGATCTCGATCAGCGTGAAGCCGCGTGCCTGGCGGGGAGAGCTGCGGGGTCCGCTGTCGCGGACATGGGGGATCGAGGAAGCGAGTCGGTGCGTCATGATGGGATCGTGGGTTGCCTGCGGCGCATGCGCCTGAGGGCGCGACGCGGAATCATAACCGCGGACGCGGGTGCCCGGGCCTGCGCGTTCGACACTCCCTGGGAAAGCCGGTTCCGGGAGCTGCCGCTATAATCGCCCGAATTTTTGACCCCGCGAGGACAGTGATGACATTCGGCTTCGTATTTCCGGGACAGGGTTCGCAATCCGTCGGCATGCTGGCGGGACTCGCGCCGGCGCCCGGCGCCGAATCGGTGATCCGCGACACCTTTGCCGAGGCCTCGGCGGTGCTGGGATACGATCTCTGGCAACTCGTGGCTGAAGGGCCGGCGCAGCGCCTGAACGCCACCGAGTGTACACAGCCCGCCATGCTCGCCGCCTCGGTCGCCACCTGGCGGGTCTGGGGCGGCTGCGGCGCAGCCGAGCCCAAAGTCGTCTGCGGCCACAGCCTGGGGGAGTTCTCGGCGCTGGTGGCCGCCGGCGCTCTCGAGTTCACCGCCGCCATCGACCTGGTGCGGTTTCGGGGCCGTCTCATGCAGGAGGCCGTCCCGGAGGGTACGGGAGCCATGGCCGCCATTCTCGGGCTCGATGACGCGCAGGTGATCGAGGCTTGTCGCGAGGCCGCCCAGGGCGGTGTCGTCGAGGCGGTCAACTTCAACGCTCCCGGCCAGGTGGTGATTGCCGGCGCGCGCGAGCCGGTGCAGCGCGCCATCGAGGCGGCCAAGGCCCGCGGCGCCAAGCGCGCGGTGGCTCTTCCGGTCAGCGTGCCCTCGCACAGCAGCCTGATGGGGCCGGCCGCCGAGCGCCTGGGCGAGCGGCTCGCCACGATCGATTTCCGGCCGCCGCGGATTCGGTTCGTGAGCGCCGTCGATGCACAGGCCCACCAGGATGCCGCCGATCTGCGCCAGCTCCTCGTCCGCCAGCTCTCGAGCCCGGTGCGCTGGGCAGAGACGGTCCGCGGGCTCGCGGCGAGCGGCGTCGGCACGCTGATCGAGTGTGGTCCGGGCAAGGTGCTGACGGCGCTCAACCGTCGGATCGAGCGCGGCCTGGAGGCCGTGGCGCTCGAGGACGCCGACTCGCTGGCCGCCGCCCTGAATGCTGTGAAAGCTTGAGAGACCGGAGTACCCGCATGCTGGAGAATGATGTCGCGCTCGTCACGGGCGCATCCCGCGGAATCGGACGGGAAATCGCGTTGGCCCTCGCCAAGGCCGGCGCCAAGGTGATCGGTACGGCAACTACCGCGCAGGGCGCTGCTGCCTTTACGGCGGCACTGGCGTCGCATGGATACCACGGTCGGGGCGCCGTGCTGGACGTGTCCGAATCCGTATCCATCGACGCGCTCATGAGCGAGCTCGATGGGGCCGGGCAGATGCCGACCATCCTCGTCAACAACGCAGCGGTCACGCGCGACACGCTCCTCCTGAGGATGAAGCCCGAGGACTGGGACCGGGTGATCACGACCAATCTGACCTCGGTGTTCCGCCTGTCGAAGGCCTGCCTGCGCCGCATGATGAAGGAGCGGCGGGGGCGGATCATCAACCTGACCTCGGTCGTCGCCCTGACGGGAAACCCCGGCCAGACCAACTACGCCGCCGCCAAAGCAGGGATTCTCGGCTTCTCGAAGTCGCTCGCGCGCGAGGTCGCCTCGCGCGGCATCACCGTCAACGCGGTCGCCCCCGGGTTCATTGACACCGACATGACCCGCTCGCTGACGGAGGAGCAGCGCTCGGGACTGCTCACGCAGATCCCCGCCGGACGGCTCGGCGAGGCCGCCGACGTGGCCGCCGCCGTGCTCTTCCTGGCCTCCCCGCAGGCGGCCTACATCACGGGCGAGACGCTGCACGTCAACGGCGGGATGTACATGCCGTGACGCACGGCGGGCCGTGGGGACCGTCGTCGGGTCTGCGCCCGTTGGGTGCACGCAACAGACCGGGCCCCGGGCGAGGCGCATCACGGCTCCCTCCGCGGCCGGCACCCTGCGGGATTCCGAGGAAAAACAATCACTCAGCGCGGCCTCACGGCGACTGGCAGCCCCGGGGGTGTTCCCCTACAATACCGCGCCCGCGCCGCCGGCCTCGGCCATGGCGGCAGGGGTCAGTATTTCCGCTATTCAATTTTTAAAACATAAGGACCATCCGCTAATGAGCACAGTTGAGCAGCAGGTCAAAGCCATCGTGGCCGAGCAGCTTGGCGTCAAGCAGGAGCAGGTGACGAATGACGCCTCCTTCGTGGACGATCTGGGAGCCGACTCGCTCTGGCCAGACCGCTCCCGGCGGCTAGACTCATGGAGTTCTTTCGCCCC
>JABBNZ010000122.1:7956-9179 GCA_019352035.1 Pseudomonadota bacterium
ACGACCTCGGCGCCGACTCGCTCGACACGGTCGAGCTCGTGATGGCTCTCGAGGAGGAGTTCGAGATCGAGATTCCCGACGAGGACGCGGAGAAGATCACCACGGTTCAGCAGGCGATCGAGTACATCAACGAGCGCCGGAACAAGGCCTGAGCAGCGCTCGAGGCCCGCGCGCACAGGATTCAAAGGGGTTCGCCGGCGGCGAACCCCGGCCGTGACGCGGGGCGGCGCGGCCGCAAGATTCCCCGGGAAACCTCTCAATTACAGGTAGCGTGTGAGCAAGCGTCGTGTGGTCGTGACGGGCATGGGGTTGATCTCGCCCGTGGGCAGCGCGGTGGAGACGGCCTGGAAGGCCGTTCTCGCCGGTGAGAGCGGTATCGGACCGATCACGCGGTTCGATGTCTCCAATTTTCCCGTCCGCTTCGGCGGCCAGGTGAAGGGCTTCGAGCCAAGCCGCTACTTCAATACCAAGGACCTGCGGCGCATGGACGCGTTCATGCACTACGGCGTCGCCGCGGGCGTTCAGGCGGTCGAGGACTCCGGGATCGATTTCCCGAAGATGGACGCGGCGCGCTGCGGCGCGGTCTGCGGGGCCGGCATCGGCGGCCTCGGCACCATCGAGAGCGAGTACGCCGATTACGTGAAGACCGGCAACCCGCGCAAGATCTCCCCGTTCTTCGTGCCCGCCACGATCATCAATATGATCGCCGGGCACCTCTCGATCAGGTATGGCCTCCGAGGGCCGAACCTCGGCGTGGTGACCGCCTGCACCACCTCCACGCACGCGATCGGCATCGCGATGCGCACCATCCAGTACGGCGATGCCGATGTGCTCATCGCCGGCGGCGGCGAGATGGCGACGACGGTCTGCGGCCTGGGCAGCTTCGCGCAGGCGAAGGCGCTCTCGACCCGCAACGAGGCACCGACCGAGGCCAGCCGGCCCTGGGATCGCGACCGCGACGGCTTCGTGCTGAGCGATGGCGGCGGCGCCCTCATTCTCGAGGAGCTAGAGCACGCGCGCGGGCGCGGCGCCCGCATCTACGCGGAGCTCGTCGGTTTCGGCATGAGCGGTGACGCGTACCACATCACGCTCCCGCCCGAGGACGGCGAAGGCGCTCGCCTTGCGATGGCGAACGCGATGAAGGATGCCGCGCTGAACCCGAGCGATGTGCAGTACATGAATGCGCACGCGACGTCGACGGCTGCTGGCGACAAGGCGGAGAC
>JABBNZ010000123.1 GCA_019352035.1 Pseudomonadota bacterium
ATTTGTAACGGATGTGGTGCTCGGCATGACCGGGACATCGACTCTGCGATCAATCCGCTCGTCTCGGGCCGGAACGTCGGTCTCCAGCAGACGGAAATCCCCGCCCTTCAGGGAAGACGCCAAACCGGGAATTGTAGCTGATCGGCGCGCGCGCGCACCAGCCGCGGTTGGTGCTGTGGATTCCGAAGAGCGGCTTGCCGGACTGGGACATTGACAGGCGCGATGCGCGGCTAGGAGAGCGATACGGCTCCGGTCATCCGCCGATATCCGCCGAAACGGAAGAAGAGGACGCCCGCGATCAGGCCGCCGATACCGACGACCCGCGTGGTGGTGTTGAACGTCGAGATGGCATAGATGCCGAGCGCGATCAGGGAGATCGCGCTCAGTGCGGGCACGATGGCGTACTGCACGAACGTGGCGAGCGATGCGCGATGGCTGTGCCGATACAGCCAGGCGCAGACCAGGCCCGCGAGGCCGTAATAGTAGGAAACCTGGACGGCGATCGCATTCACCGAGTCCGCGAGAATGGACGCGATCGAGGGCATGAAGCTCGAGGCGAAGATCAGCAGCAGCCCGACCACGAGCAGCAGGTACATGGTGCGCACCGGCGTTACGGTGCGCGCATGCACCTCGCCGAAGCAGGCGGGCAGCGCGCGATCGCGTCCCATCGCGAACAGGGTCCGCGAGAACTGCAGCATCGTCGTTTCGAGGGTGGCGATGCTGGAGAGGATCAGCGCCAGGGCGGCGCCGTAGCCGCCGATCCCGCCGAGGCCCGCGGCGATCGCCACCCGGTAGATGAGATTATCGGAAAATCCGGCGGCATCGTGCAGCGGGAACAGCATCAGCGTGGCCGCCGTGAACGCGGCGAAGGACGCGATCGTCACGAATACACTGAGGAAGCCGCCATTGCCGGCCGCGTTCGGGCGGTCGTTGCGGGTTTCCTCGGCGAGGTTCGCGGTGACATCCCAGCCCCAATAGAGGAATACGACGATGAGCGCGGAGGAGGCGAAACTCGCGCCCGAGTAGTGAAAGCCGAGCCAGCCCCAGGAGAAGGGATTGACCGCATGTCCCGCCGCCGTGCGCAGGAATGCGGCGACCGAGATCGTGAACAGGATCAGGAGCTCGATCGAGCTCATGATCACCTGCACTTTGCTCGTGATCTCGATCCCTGCGATGAGGACCAGCCCGATGCCGACGAACCAGACGGCGCCGATGCCGGTCGTGAGCAGCACGTGACTCGCCAGAGACGGATCGATGAGGTCCAGGGTCGCGGTGCCCAGCGGCACGCTGCCCGTGACCATGAACACCATGGATGCGATGAGCAGAGCCCAGCCGGAGAAATACCCGAGCAGCTTGCCGAAGCCGATCCTGGTCCATTCGTAGGCGGCGCCCGCGTTCGCAAACTTCTCGTTGAGGCCCTTGTAGGCGAGCGCGATCCCGAGCATCGGCAGCGCGAAAACGAGCACGGCGTTCGGCGCGAAGAACCCGGCCGTCGTCAACAGCCCGGAGATCCCGACCGCGATGGAGAAGCCGGGCGCGCTGCCGGCCACCCCCATGATGATCGACTCGAAGTACGACAGTGAGTTGGCTTTGAGCTTGTCGGTCATGATGACGGCGAGGCGGTAAAATTGGTTCGCGATCAGGCGTTTACCCGCCACCGGCGCGCCCCGCGCCGGACAGCCGCTTCCTTTTCCTTTCAGCGGCGCGCGCGTATCTTATGGTGAATCTCATGAAACCGCAGCACCCCACCCGCCCTCCCCGGCGCGAGCGGACGGCCCCGAGCTCTGCCGAGATACGCTTCCGGGTCGACTTCGACGATCGCTGCTCGGTCGGGATCGGCAAGATCCGCCTGTTGGAAGCCATCGAGCGGACCGGCTCCCTGTCCCGGGCGGCGCGCGAGGTTGGCATGAGCTATCGGCGCGCGTGGCTCCTGATCGACAGCATGAACGGCGAATTCGACACACAGGTGATCAGCGCCACGGTCGGCGGCAGCGGCGGCGGCGGCGCGGCGCTCACCTCCTTCGGCGGGGAGCTCATCGAGGCCTACCGCAGGCTCGAGCGCCGGCTGGCCGCGCTCACCGCGGACCACATGGGCCGGTTCGCCGCGCATGCGGTGGGACGCGCGAGCAAGAGCCGCGCCGCGGGCGACGGCGCCCCGTCGCGAAAGAGGATCGCGAAGCCGCTGAAGCGCACAAGCGCACGCTAGCCGGGCGGATTCGCCCCTCAGTCGACGGTCCAGACCTGGACCAGGCGGCCGTCTATGTCGAAGCGGCAAAGGCTTCCCGGCGCCCAGTCGACCGAATCAGCGCTGATCCTCACGTGGGTGTCCCCGAACCGGACGGTCAGGCGCCGCTCCAGTCCCGCTGAAACGACCTCTTCCACCGTTCCTTCGTAACGTCCGCCGCGGCTGACGCGGGCCCTCCCCGGCATGACGCTCCAGTTGACGCGCCGGCCGCGCTCCAGCGGCGGGCCGGCCACCTCGAGCACCGCCTGCGGCCCCACCGCGATTGCATTCGGGGCGGCGACGAGACCCGCCGAGGGATGCTCGGCCCCGAGCAGGCCGGCCGCCTGTGCCGTCGCAGGCCGCTGATACACCTGCTCGGTCGCACCGGCTTGCAACACCCGACCGCCTTCCAGCACCAGCAGCTCATCGGCGAGCAGCATCGCTTCCGCCGGGTCATGGGTCACGAGGACCGTGGTGCCGGCGAACTCGCGCTGCAACTCGAGCAACTCCTCCCGGAGCGTGGCGCGCAGCGGCGCATCGAGCGCCGACAGCGGCTCGTCCATCAGGAGCAGCTTCGCGGGCCGCATCAGCGCCCGCGCCAGCGCCACCCTTTGCTGCTGACCGAGCGAGAGCTCCGCGGGCCGCCTGTGCTCGAGTCCCGTGAGGCCGAGCCGGCCGATCCAGCGCGCGGCCCGATCCGCCTCTGCGCCCACGGGAAAGCACAACTGCTCGATCAGCGTCAGGTGCGGAAAGAGACCATAGCTCTGGGGCACGTATGCAATCGCGCGCGCGGCGGGCGGGCAACGGCTCACGTCCCGCTCCCCGAGCTTGATGGTGCCCCTGTCAGGCTGCTCGATGCCCGCAATCAACTTCAATGTCAGCGATTTGCCGGACCCGGAAGGACCGAGCACCGCGAGCCGCCGTGCGCCGGGCGACCAGTCGACGGCCAGCCGGAAGCCATCGAGGCGCTTGCGCAGGCTGAAGCTCAACTCGGCCGCGAAGGGCTGCGAAGCCCCGCTGCTCACACTGGCGGCCGGCGCTGCGGCTCGGCGTGGTGATGCCGGGCCGCTCGCCCCACCCGCTTCCACGGGCGCCGCGGCCCGACGAGCGACGCCGACGCGGCTGCTCACCGCCATGACCACGAATGCCAGAGCCAATGCCGGCAGGAGCACCGGCAGCATTGCCGGCAACCCTTGCGCGCCGAAGGCCACGTACGTGTAGACCGGCAACGAGTAAGGATGGTACGCGACCATCACCGTTGCGCCGAACTCGCCGAATGCGCGCAGCCATGCGAGCAGCAGCCCGGACAGCAGCGCCGGCCATGCGACCGGCAGGCTCACTCGCCAGAACACCTCGAGAGGACTGCGCCCGAGCGTCTGCGCCACGCCTTCCAGCGCAGGGTCGATCGATGAGAATGCCGAGCGTGAGGCGATGATCACGAAGGGCGCGGCAACGAATGCCTCGGCAAGCACGATCCCCGTGAACGAGTCCGTCAACGCACCGGCCGTCAGGCGGCCCAGGGGCGTGTCATAGCCGACCAGGAAGAGGAGCAGCACGCCGCTGACGAGCGGCGGCAGTGCGAGCGGCAGTTGCACGAGGAACCCGAGCACGGCCATCGCTCGCCCCGGCACGCGCGCCAACAGGTAGCCGAGCGGAATGCCGCCGAGCGCCACCAGCACGGTTGCCGCGCTCGCACTGGCGAGCGAGACCCCGCAGGCATGGAGGAGCGCCGGCACTTCGACCGATTGCCAGCGAGCCGAGGCGGCCTGCAGCACCCCCGCCACCAGAGGTGCGATGAGGTAGGCCGCGAGCAGCCCCGCGAGCAGCGGCAGCGGCGACGGAGTGCGTCTCGACAGGGCTCGTGCCATGGGTCGTATTGGCCCTGTCGACCCCTATCGGGCGAGCAGTGAGCGGATGCCTGACGGCACGGACGCCGCGCTACCGGTGAGCGAGGGAGGCCGGATCGTGAGCCCGTGCTCGATCATCAGGCGCCGCCCTTGCGGACCCAGCAGGAAGGCGACGAAGGCATCGGCGCCCTCGGGATGCGGCGATCCCCGGACGACGGCAATGGTGTAGAGGGCCTTCGGGGTGATTGCCGGAGGCAGACGCACGGCCGGAATGCGCGCCTCGGAGGTCTCGGTCGAATAGAAGAAGCCGGCATCGAGCTCTCCTGACTGCAGGCGTCCGAGCAGCACCTCCTCCGGCAGGACCTGGGCCGGATTCTCGGGGGAGCCCAGCACACGCTGCGCGAGACCTGAGAGCCGATAATAGGCCTGCGCGCGCTGCATCAGTGTGATGGTCAGCGCCCCCTTCGGATCGAGCTTCGGATCCGTGCGCCCGAGCCGGATCCCCGGGGACTGCACGACCCGATACCAGGGCCGCCGCTTGAAATCGGCGGCAAAGCGGCTCTGCGGAGCGTAACCGATGACGAGCGCGGACTCGGCGAACGTGACGTACCAGGCCTCCCAGTCGCCGTTCGCGGCGCCCATGAGCCGCGCATTGACCGCCGGCGCGGCGCTGATGAAGACATCCGCCTGCCGCAGCCTGCCTTTGATCTGATTGGCGAGCAGCTTCGAGCCGCCCGCATAACCGCGGAAGCGATCCCCGCTCGCCCGGTCGAATGCCGGACCGACGCTGCGCTCCATCAGATTGACCAGCGAGCCGGCATAGAGGACGTTGACGAGCTCTCCCGCGCCGGCGAGGCCGGGTGCGAGGCCGATCAGGGCCATCAGAATCCAAGCGCCTCGACTCAACGGCACCGCCGCCCCTCCCGCGAAAGCCTTCGCTATATTCTAGCGAATACATCGGGCGGGCGCTCCGCGCGACGGCGCGTGCCCGGCGCGCCGCAAGCGCCAGCGCGAAAAAGGCGCTGCGGCCGAGATCAGCCGGCCGGCGGGCTCGAGCCCTTCCCGCCAGCGCCCGCGCCGTCGAGCCCGCGCAAGTCCTCTTCCGAGAGCTCGAGCTGCACCGATTTCATGATGTCCCGCAGTTGAGTGAGGCGGGTGGCGCTGGCGATGGGCGCCGTCACGGAAGGCTGACGCATCAGCCATGCGAGCGACACCTGCGCCGGCGTCGCCGCGTGGCGCTGGGCGACCTCATCGAGCGCGGCCAAGAGCGCAAGTCCCTGGGGGCTCAGATACTTCGATGCCATCCGGGCGCGCGCGCTCCCCTCGAGATCCTCCGCGCGGCGGTACTTTCCGGTCAGGAAACCGGCGGCCAGGGAAAAGTACGTGATCACGCCGAGGTTGTGAGCCCGGCACAGATCCGCGACCTCGCCCTCGAAGCTCTTGCGCTCGAGCAGGTTGTATTCCGGCTGCAGAACCGCGTACCTCGCGCGGCTGGCCCCGGCGGCCGCCAGGGCCGCTTCCAGCTGCGCGGCGCTATAGTTCGAGCAGCCGGCATGGCGGATCTTCCCTGCCGCGATGAGCGACTGGAAGGCTTCGAGAGTCTCCTCGATGGGAACTTGCGGATCGGCGCGATGCGCAAGATACACATCGACGTGATCGGTCTGCAGGCGCTTCAGCGACGCCTCGCAGGCGCGGGGAAGATAGTTGCGCCCGAGGCCCTCCATGCCCTCCCCCATCGCCATGCCGCCCTTGGTGATGAGCACGACCCGGTCGCGATTGCCCCGGCTCTTCATCCATTGTCCGATGAGCGTCTCGGACTCCCCTCCCTGGTTCCCGGGCGCGAAGCGGCTGTAAACGTCAGCGGTATCGATGGCGTTGAATCCCGCCTCGAGAAACGCATCCAGCAAGGCGAAGCTCGTTTCCCGGTCGGCCGTCCAGCCGAACACATTGCCGCCGAAAACCAGAGGCGCGATCTTAAGACCGGTCGAGCCCAGCTTGCGCATTTGCATCGGCATCTCCTCAGGCGTGAAACGCCGCTCATTCTGCATCATTGCGCACGCTGATGCGGGCTCGATCGAGGCCGCACGAGCCGAAGCTCGTGGCACTCGGCCTCGCCGCGATCGGGCTGACGCTGCTCGCCCGATCCAACCAGTGCCAACACATGCCCGGCATGTCCCCGACAGGCATGCGAGATGCTCCATCGAAAGGACATGGAACGGATGGGAACCCGGCGAGGCGCACGAAAATGACAGAGCCCACACGGCAAGGCACTGGTTGAGCAGGCGCGTCCCGATTCCCCTCGCGCTCTGGGTGCCGCTCGCCACCTGCGTGACGATCGGGGTGCCCGGCGTCATCGCGCTCATGACACACCACGTAGTGCTGTTCGCAAGCCTTGCGCCGACCAGCGTGATGATCACGCAGCAGCCGATGCTCGCCTCGACCAGGCCCTACAACACGATCCTCGGCCATATGATCGGGCTCGGCTCGGGGTTCTTCGCCGTCTGGAGCTCCGCCTCCATGGCGACGGCGATCGAAAGCAAGGCGGCGCAGACGCGCGGTGTGCGCATCAGGGTGCTGAAGCAGCTTGGGCTGCGCGCGCATGGAGATAGCTGACCGCCGCGAGGTCCTGGACGATGTGTCCCAATGACTTGTAGACGGTGATCTCCCCGGCCGAGGTGCGCCCGGGAATCCGGCCCAGGAGGACCTCGCCGATCTCGGCCGCGATGTGGCTGTCATCGATCAGCCCCGCCTCTTTCGCGCGCAGGAACTCCGCTGCCGCGGCGAGAGCGGACCTGCGGCTGTCGGCGATGTAACGGCTCGCCACCACGAGCGCGTCGTCGATCTCGGCCGGCCCGGCGTGACTCGAGCCCACCGCGTTGACGTGGGTACCCGGTCGGACCCATTGCCCGAGGAGCACCGGTGTCGGCGAGCCGGTCACCGTACAGATGATGTCGGCATTGGCGGCCGCCTCGCGCGCGTCCTCGATGGCGCGCACAGGCACTCGAGTCTCCTCCTCCATGCGCTCGGCAAATTGCCGCGCGCGCTGCGCCGCGCGAGCCCAGACCAGGATCTGCCTGGGTCGACGCACGCGGATGAGCGCGCGGACGTGCGCTTGCGCCTGCAGCCCGCAGCCGAATATCGCGAGCGTGCTCGAGTCCGGCCGCGCCAGCAGATCGGTCGCCACCGCGGATGCGGCTGCCGTACGGATCTCCGTCACCGCGCCGGCATCGGCGATGCAGGTGACCTCGCCGTGCTGGCGGGCGAACAGCACCACGACTCCACGATGCGCCGCGCGGCCCGGCCGCCCCTCCTGCGGAAAAACCGAGATCAGCTTCGCCCCGAACCCCTCCGGAGCGGCCAGGTGCCCGGGCATGAGCCCGAACATCTTTCCGGGGGCGATCTCGACGATGCTGCGCAAAGGTTGTTCAATGTTTTCCGCCGTGAAGCGCGCCATGGCGGCGCGTACCGCGGCGATGCACCCGTCGTAGTCGAGCAGTTTCCGGACATCGTCCGGGCCGTAGACAGGAAATGGGCTCGTCTGCGTCATCGCCTCGTCATCGCCTCGTCATCGCCTCGCGCAGTACATCCATCGCCTCGGGAGCTCGCGGCCGCCTCGTGATGCTCGTGGCTGCACAATCCATGGTCAGCCAACGTCGCGATGACACGGCAGTCGCGAATGCGGTTGCCATGGCCGTGAGCCAGCATCCGCTCGAGCTCCGCGCGCAGACTCGTCAGCATCATGATGCGTCGGTTGACCGCCTCGAGCTGCCGCCGCGCGATCCGGTCGGCCCCGGCACAGTCGGACTCCTGCTGGTCCGAGAGCGCCAGCAGCTCCCGGATCGCGGGCAGCGGGAAGCCCAGCTCGCGAGCGTGCCGGATGAAGCGCAGTTTCTGCTGGTGCGCCTCCCCATAGCGGCGTTGAGCGCCGGCCGTCCGCGCCGGCGGCGGCAACAGCCCCACCTGCTCGTAATAGCGGATCGTCTGTACCTTGCAGCCGGCGCTGCGGGCGAGCTGGCCGATCGGCATCGAGGCATCGGACATGGTTGAAGCTCCAGTCACTGGAGCTTTTAGAATAGGCTCCCGTCGCAGCCGGCTCAAGTGGCCCCGCTGCCTGTTGTTGGAGCCACCGGACCCTCATGGCGCACGAGCATCCCCCTCTCGCGAATCACCGCCACAGTGATGATCACGGGCCTACCCCGGGGCGTCCCCATGATCACGGGCATGGTCCGGGGCATGGCCATGCTCGAGGACATTCGCACGCCCATGGCCCTGCGCACGGCCATGGCGCGAGTGAGCGGCGCCTGCTGGTGACCCTCTGCATTCTCTTCACCTTCACCGCCGTCGAGGCGCTCGGCGGCTGGTTCGCCAACTCGATCGCCCTCCTGGCGGAGGCCGGCCACATGCTGGCGGACTCCGGCTCCCTCCTGCTCGCCGTCCTCGCCATCCGCGCCAGCCGCCGGCCGGCCGACGCGCGCCACACCTATGGCTCGGGCCGCTACCAAACGCTGGCCGCGTACACCAACGGCCTGCTCCTTCTCGCCCTCACGGCATGGGTGATGACCGAAGCCGTGCGGCGCCTGATCACGCCGCCAACGGTCGATGGCCGATTGATGCTGATCATCGCCCTGATCGGCGGTGTGGCCAATCTCAGCGCGCTCGTGACTCTCGCCGGCGCGAGCTCGCTCAATGAGCGCGGGGCGCGCACGCACGTCTTCAGTGATCTGCTGGGCTCGGGTGCCGCCGTGATCGCCGCGGTGTCGATCCTGGAGCTGCGCTGGAGGATCGCGGACCCCGTCCTCTCGATTCTGGTGTCACTGCTGATTCTGCGCTCCGGCTGGGCGCTCACGCGCGAGGCCGGACACGTGCTGCTGCAAGGCACTCCTGCCGTGCTGAACCCGGATGACCTCGCCCGCGACCTGGCCGAGGTACCGGGTGTCATGGAAGTACACCACCTGCACGTCTGGTCTTTGACCGGTGAAGCACCGGTGGTCACGCTGCACGCGACGGTCGAGCCTCTCGCCGACCAGCAGGCCGCCCTGCAGGGGATCCTGACCCGGCTGCGCGAGCGCCATTACACCGCCCACGCAACGGTGCAGATC
>JABBNZ010000031.1:0-17708 GCA_019352035.1 Pseudomonadota bacterium
GGGCCGCAAGAACTGGAACTTCTGCTGGACCGAACTCGGCGCCAAGCAGGTCGGCGTCGTTCAGTCGCTCATCGTCACCTGTCGCCTGCACGGCATCGACGTTTACACCTACCTGGTCGACGTCCTGCAGCGGGTGGGCGAGCACCCCGCGTCCCGCGTCGCCGAGCTCACGCCCAGATTGTGGAAGCGGCACTTCGCCGCGAATCCCCTCCGCTCAGCCTTGCACAGCCTCGCCGCGTAGACCACACCGCCGCGGGCTTACCGCTTACGCCTGAACAGCGCAGCCACGCGGCCCTCGAATTCGGCGGCTCGCCACTTGGCCTCTCGGCTGCTCGCGGTCCTGAGGTTGCGGACGATCTCCCGGCGCCGGATCACGGGCCGAAGATCGCGCGGGACAACGGTGCGGGAAACGTTCCCGGAGGGTCGTTGCTGTACCGGCATGTGTACCCCTTGCTGTACCTAGCATGCCCAGGCGGTACGCCATGCGATTGGCGGCCGTTCGTTCCGCCCTAGTTTTCTCGGTATTTTCTCGCATCCTTGCGAGGTACAGCATCAGGCTAGGGTCGGAATCGAACCGGCGTAGACGGCTTTGCAGGCCGCTGCATGACCACTCTGCCACCTAGCCATGGGACGACAGGAAGCTCCGGGTTCTGTGCCGGGCGCTTCGGGGCGGGAGGGCGAATTCTGGACTGGTTTGGGGCGGCTGGCAATGCCGCGCCGGGACGCATTGACAGGCCGCTCGATGCCCGGTACCACCTCATGATGATCAAGAGGACTCGCCGCAAGGTTTTTTCCCCGTCTCTTGCGGTGCTGTGGTGCGCCGCGATGCAGGTGCACGCGGCCGAGGTCTTGGGCGTACACGTCACGCGCGACGATGGGCGCTTCATGATCGGGATGCACATCACCATCGATGCAGCGCCGCCAGCGGTTTTCCGAGCACTGCAGGATTACCCGGCGATGATGCGCTACAACCCGGACCTTCGTGCGGTGCGCGTGCGGCCAACCGCGACACCGGGCCGCGTGCGGCTGTTCACGACGATTCACACCTGTGTCCTCATCTTCTGCAAGAGCATGCACCAGGAGCAGATCATGACGGCGACCGCCGCTGCGGACGGCGGTGTGCTCGAGGCGAGGCTCTTGCCGCGCGGCGGTGCGTTCAAGGCAGGAAACGGGCGCTGGACCGTCAGACCCTGTCCCACCGCCCCATCGACGACGTGCCTCAACGCCCGCATCGAATTGGTGCCTGCATTCTGGGTGCCGCCGGTCATCGGCCCGTGGGTGATTCGCCGCAAGATGGCCGCGGAGGCGCGCCGCACCAGCAGGGGCCTCGAGGCGGTGGCCCGGCGCGCGGGCCCTCGATAGCGCCATTTTCGAAAGTCCAATCAGCATTCTTCCGGATTCCACTCCTCGCGCCGGGGATGCGTAATGCCTTTATGACCGTGCGCCCTCGCATCTTCGCGGATCGCATGGCAGCGGGCATCGCTCTGGGGCGGGAGCTGCAGAGACGCCTGCTGCCGGCGCCGCTCATCGTGCTCGGCCTTCCGCGGGGCGGCGTACCCGTTGCCTATGAGGTGGCGCGGATACTGGAAGCGCCGCTCGATGTCATGCTCGTGCGCAAGATCGGCCTGCCGGGACAGCCCGAGCTCGCGATGGGCGCCGTTGCTTCCGGGGGCATCGTCGTGCACGAGGTCGGCATAGAGAATGCATTTCCCGATCTCGCCCTGGCCTTCGACACACTGGTGGCGCAGCAGCGCGCGGAGCTCGAGCGCCGCGAGCGCATCTACCGCCGCGGCTCCTCCCCGCTCGAGCTGACGGGAAAGACAGCGATTCTGGTGGATGATGGCGTGGCGACCGGATCGACGATGCTGGCGGCCCTCCGGGCTGCGCGCAAGGCGCGGGCTGGCAGCATCGTCGCTGCGGCTCCGGTCGCCTCGTCCGAGGCGGCAAGGCTGCTGCAGGCGGAGGCGGATGCCACGGTCATTCTGGAAACGCCGCCGGCGCTCTTCGCCATCGGCCAGTGGTACCGCGACTTCGCGCAGCTCGACGATGCGGAGGTTTGCCGTCTCCTCGATCTCAGCCGCGGCGCAGCGCCCCACGCCTGATGAGCGAAATGACTCCGGCGGCTATCGGATGGGGCGCTGCTCGGGCTCCGGCATCTGACCCGCCTCCGTGCGCACCGACACGCGGATGGCCGCCAGCCGCTCGTATAAGCGCCGCCTGCGGTAGAGGGGCACCCAGCCATAGACCAGAGACTCGGTCGGGCGCCACAGGGCGAGCCACGCGAGAATGATGAGTCCCTCATCGAGCATGCGCGGCGCACCGCCCTGAAGCGCGCTCGCGAAGATGGTGCGCGCACTCATGGCCAGGAGGAAAATCGTGACGCCCCCGAGGAGCGCCAGCTGCCCGAGCCGCATCTGCTCATGCAGGCGGCTGCGCGCGGAGTTCGCGAGGCGCTCGTAGTAATGCTCCACGGCCGGCTGCAGATCGGCCGCGAGCGCCTCGCCCGCCGCGGTGTGGACGTGCAGGTGCCAAGTCTGAGCGGAGCGTTTCTCGTTGAACTCCTCCTCGATGAACTGTGCCGCCACATGATCGAGATCCCGATCCCAGAACGGGGATGGATCGAGGGAATTGAACAGCTGCGCCAGATCCCGCACGTGGATGCTGACGGTCGCGGCGCTCGCGGCCCGCGGGGCCGGAAGATGCATCAGCTTACGGCTCATTTGCCGATACTGCCGCTCGGGCCCGGCGACTTCGATACGTATAAGCCGGGGCCGCCATTCGGCTTGATCCCTGATCGGGCTCTGGAGGAAGCCTTGAAGACCGTGGCGGAGGCGGCGGCCCGCAACGAGTGATCTCAGGAAGAGCTGCGTAGCGGGCCGCATTGCAGGGCACGATCGAGCGCGCTCAACTTGACGGGCTTGACGAGGTGGTCATCGAAACCGGCGGCTTGACCGCGCTGACGGTCCTCCGCGTGGCCGTAGCCGGTCAAGGCGATCAGGCGCAGGGCGCCGAGCTGCGGCAGGGCACGCAGGCGCTCCGCCAGCTCGTAGCCGTTCATCTCCGGAAGGCCGATGTCGAGCAGGGCCACATCGGGCCGAAAGGACAGTACGCTCTGCAGCGCCTCACGTGCGCTGCAGGCGCTGTGGGTCTGATGGCCCTGCATCTGCAACAGCGCAGCCAACGTATCGGCCGCATCGAAGTTGTCGTCCACGATGAGGATACGTCGAGGTGTCACGGCCGCTGGCGGCCCCTCCGTGTCGCGGACCGCCGCCCGCTCGATGCGCGGCAGGCGGACGGCGAAAGTCGAGCCTCGACCCGGCCCGGCGCTGCGGACCGTGACCTGGCCGCCGTGCATCTCGATCAGGCTTCTGACGACCGCTAGCCCGATTCCGAGACCTCCCTGGGACCGATCGAGCGTGCGGTCGCTCTGCACGAAGAGATCGAATACGCGCGGCAGGAGCTCCGCATCGATACCCTCGCCGCTGTCGGTCACCTCGACCGTTACGCTCGCCTCCTCGCCGTGGGCGAGCACGGTGATCTCACCGCCAGGCTGGGTGTACTTGATCGCGTTGGCCAGCAGATTGCCGATGCTCTGCACCAGCCGGGCGAAGTCCCCGATGACATACGGGTGCCTGTCGCCCGAGGTCGTGACCGTCAGATGATGGCTCTTCTCGGTCAACCGCGGTTGCATCATCTCGACCGCCTGCGCCACCACGGCGTTGAGATCCACCGGCAGGCGCTTCAGCTCGATGCGGCCGCGCGTGATGCGCGAGACATCCAGCAGGTCGTCGACCAACCGCGTCAGGTGGCTGACTTGGCGGCGAATGACCGCGACCGCGGCCGCCGCCCGGGAATCGGCCTGCGGCAGGAGTGAGAGCATGTCGCCCGCGGTGCCGATCGGCGCGAGCGGGTTACGCAGCTCGTGCGCGAGCATCGCCAGGAACTCGTCCTTCTGGCGGTGGGCGGCTTCGAGCGCCAGACGCACCTCGACCTGCGTCTGCTCGGCGTTTTTTCGCTCGGTGATGTCTGTCGCGGTACCGGCCATATGCAGCGGCCGCGCCGACACGGTATCGAAGAAGGCCTGACCGACGACGTTGAGCCAACGCAGGTCGCCGCCATCGGCGGGGCGTACGCGAATTTCGGCACGCAAGGTGCCCGGGCCCGTCGGATCGATGGCCCTCGCCACGGCAGCGGCATATCTCGCACCATCCTCTGGAACGATCAGCGTCGAGAGCGCCGAGGCGAGCGACAGTGAGCCATCGGGCGGCAAGCCGAAGAGTGCCAGCATGCGCTCATCCGCGGCGGCGCGATCCTCCTCCGGATACCAAGTGAACGTCCCCATTCCGGCGGCGTCGAGCGCGAGCTGCCGCATCTGCTCGCTGCGGCGCAGCTGGCGCTGGGCGAGCACGCGACTGGTCACATCGAAACCTTCGACGAAGATGCCGCTGACCGTGCCATCCACCCCCTTCACCGGCTGATAGATGAAATCGACGTAAGCCCTCTGAAGGGGGCCCTCCGGCGAGCGGCGCAGATCGAGCGCTGTCTCCGTGCGCGTCACCGGCCTGCCGGTGCGATAGACCTCATCCAGCAGCTCGAGGAATCCCTGCTCGCGAACCTCCGGAAACGCCTCCTCGACCCGCCGGCCGATGCACTCCCGGCCGCCGACGAGGCGCCGGTAGGACTCATTGGTGAACTCGAACACGTGCTCGGACCCCGTCAACACGCACATGAATCCCGGGGCTTGCTGGAAGAGCGCGCGGGCGCGCTCATCGCTCGCGCGCAATCCCTCCATCGCCTCGCGGCGAGCCTGCCGCAGCGCGAGATGCGCGCGCACCCGGGCCGCGAGCTCGCGGGCGGAGAACGGCTTGACGAGATAGTCGTCCGCGCCGGCCTCCAGGCCCCCGATGCGGGCCTCCTCGCCCGCTCGCGCCGACAGCAGAATCACCGGCACATCGCTCAGAGCCTCGTCCGCGCGCAGCGCCTGGAGCAGGCCGAAGCCATCGAGCCCCGGCATCATGACATCCGAGAGGATCAGGTCGGGCGGGCGCGCTCGCGCCGCGGCCAGCGCCTGCGCGCCGTCGCTTACTGTCTCGACCTCGTAATGGGCACCCAGGAGACTTCCGACATAGTCGCGCATGTCCGCATTGTCGTCCGCAAGCAGAATGCGGGCGCCGGAGGTGCCGGCGAAACGATGGCCCTCCACCGGAGGCGCCTGCTCGAGCAGCGCGGGCAGCCGGGCGGTGCTGTCGGCGCTCGCTGGAATCCAGCGCAGCGCCTCCTGCACGAACGCTTGCGCGCCGAGCCCGCTCACCGCCGAGGAGCCGCCTCGCTTGATCCGATCGGCGGGCAGGTGAGCGCTGCCGAACGGCAGGCCCACTCGCAGCGTCGTGCCCTCGCCAAGGACGCTCGAGGCGCTGAGTGTCCCGCCGTGCAGTCGCACCAGCTCCTGCACCAGCGCGAGCCCGATTCCTGAGCCTTCCTGCGTCCGGCCGACGCTGCCCTCGACGCGGTGGAATCGCTCGAAGAGCCGAGGCAGCTCGTGCTCGGGTATCCCACTGCCGGTGTCGCTCACCTCCAGGGCCGCGCCCTGCGCGCCCTCCGACAGGCTGACGGTCACGGCGCCCTTGAGCGTATATTTGAAGGCATTGGAGAGCAGGTTGAGAACGATCTTCTCCCACATCTCCCGATCGAGGTACACCGGCTCGGACAGATCGGCGCACTCGACCCGGAACCGCAGCCCCGCCCGCTCCATGGCCGAGCGGAAGGTGCTCGAGAGATCCCGCGTCAGCGCCGCCAGATTCGTGGGCTCATAACACGCCTGCAGCCGGCCGGCCTCGATCCGCGAGAAGTCGAGCAGACTGTTGACGAGCCTGAGCAGCCGCACGGCATTGCGCTGGGCGATCTCGAGCTCCGCCCGCACGGCTGCCGGGACGCTCTCATCGAGCGCGGCCTCCTCGATGGGTCCGAGCAGAAGGGTGAGCGGGGTGCGGAACTCATGGCTGATGTTGGAAAAGAACGCCGTCTTGGCGCGGTCGATCTCCGCCAGCGCCTCGGCGCGCCGATGCTCCTCCTGATAGGCATGGGCGCGGGCGATGCCCCGGGCGATCTGATCGGCCAGCAGCCCGAGGAAGCCGCGGTACGTGTCCTCGAACGGCAGATACGGGTTCAGTCCCGCCACCAGAAAACCCGCGGCCTGCGCCTGGCTGGGCTCGCGCAGCGGCACGATGACCGCGCGATCGGGCGGCCGATCCCAGACGCCGTCTGCTTTGCGGCCGATCCGACTCGCGAGCCCCTCGACGATCATGGGTGCGTTGTCGGTCATCGTCCGGTGAAACGGCCAGAGCGCGCCGTCAGCCTGCCGATCGATCCCGGACTCGCCGCGAAGTGCTGGCGGGCAGCCCGGACTCGAGGCGGCCAGTCGACTGCTCTTCCCGTCGCGATCGTTCAGATACAGCAGCGCGAAGGGCACGTCGCGCGCCTGCGCCAGGCACCCGGCGGCCGCCGCGCATACCTCCTCGGGTGTATGCGTGTCGGCGACGATCGCAGCCACCTTGCCCAGCAATCCCATGCGCCGCTCCCCGATCACCCGCCGCGTATCTTCCGTGACCGCGCAAAAGATGCCCCCCACGGCCCCCTGATCGTCCCGCAGCGGGCTGTAGGCGAAGGTGAAGTAAGTTTCCTCCGGGTACCCGAACCGCTCCATCATGAGGAGCAGCGCCTCGTCGTACGTCGACTCGCCGCGCTCCAGCACGGCGCGAGTGCGCGGCCCGATCTGCTCCCAGATCTCACTCCAGACCTGCCGGGCCGGCTGCCCGAGCGATTGCGGGTGCTTCTTGCCGAGGAACTGCCGATAGGCGTCGTTGTAGAGACTGATCAGCTCCGATCCCCACCAGACGAACATGGCATAGCGTGAGCTCAGCATGATATCGACGGCCGTCCGCAGGCTCTGCGGCCACCCCGACACCGGACCCAGGGGCGATGCGCTCCAGTCGTGCTCCCGGATGAGGACTCGCATGTCGCCGTCCCCGGCGAGGAACCCTTCACTCTTCCCTGGAGCCGCCCCGGACGGACGCGACCGCGCATTCATTGGAAACGTCACCTCACGATTGCGATCAGACGGCCGCTCCAGGACTGTCGAGCTGACGCGGCAACCCGATTATGACCGATCGCCGCCGTCGCGGCCTTCCGGACACGCCGATGCAGCGCACCGCGGCGCTGAGCCGAGATTGCGAAGGAATGCCGGGCCGCGAGCGCAACGGTCAAGCTTTGGCGGAAGCGGATGCACTGAGCCGCGACACCAGACGGGCTTCGTCCTCAGGCGCCGGCGGGGTGTTTTGCCGCGTGATACTCGCGGCGGATGTGCTCCAGGTCGACCGTCGGCTTCGGGTACGTGAGCTTCAGACCCTCCAGATGCTCGACGAGTATCCGGCCGATCGCCAGGTTGCGAAACCACTTGTGGTTCGCCGGGATGATGAACCAGGGCGCGTGCTCCGTGCTGCAACGCGACAGTGCCTCCTCGTAAGCGGTCACGTACTCGTCCCAGTATTTGCGCTCTTCGTAATCCGACTCGCTGATCTTCCACTGCTTGGTCGGATCCTCGAGGCGCGCCTTGAACCGCGCGAGCTGCTCCTCACTCGAGATGTGGAGGAAGAACTTCAAGATCTGCGTGCCCTGATCGGCGAGTCCCTGCTCGAAAGCGTTGATGCGGTCGAAGCGTCGTGACCACGATGATTTCGGCACCAGGTCATGGACCCGCACGACCAGCACGTCCTCGTAATGCGATCGGTTGAAGATCGTCACTTCCCCCCGGGCCGGCGTCGCGCGGTGCACCCGCCACAGGAAGTCGTGCGCCTCCTCCTGCGCCGTCGGCTGGCGAAACGGCACAACGGTGCAGCCCTGCGGGTTCATCGCGCTCAGGAGGTGCTTGATGGTCCCATCCTTGCCCGCGGTGTCGAGTCCCTGCAGGCAGATGAGGAGCGATCTGCGCCGCTCCACGTAGAGCATCTCCTGCAGATCAACGAGGCGTTTGCGGCACTCGTCGATTTCCGCGGCGGCCGCGTCCTGGCCCTCGTGGCGGTCCTTGAACGAGGGATCGATGGCGGCGAGCTGCACTCGCGCTCCCGGCCGCACGCGAAACCGCTCCAGATAGCTCATCCGATCCTCGGCGCGCAGACTGCAGCATTCATGCTGGCGAGGAAGCGCCGCCCCTCTATTGCAAGGTATCGCGGACCTGGTTTGACGGACACCTCATCGGTATATCGGCCACGCCACCGGCAGGCGTTGGACGATCCTTCGGGCGGCTCGCGGAAAGCGAGCGCACCGGCACGGTGGCTTCGGCTGCGAGTGTGCGTTGGGTAAGGGGACATGGTTGTTTCCGGGCCGGAACGTCAGCCTCCTGATTCTGGAAATGCCCTCTCCTGAGGGAGGAAAAGACGTTAAGACCGGCGCTCCTCAGACCTGGTGGGCAGTCGACTCAGGCTCGAGCGCCCGCTCCATCGGCCGTCCATCCTGTCGGTGTGGGCCGGCCGGGTGCTGTCGCAATACCTGATCGAGCGCGGCGCGATCGACGACCTCGTGCTCGAGCAGCAAGGCCGCGATCGCATCCAACGCGGCACGTTTGTCCGTGAGCGTGCGCCGGACGCGGCTGTGGGCCTCGTGGATCAGGCGGGCGATCTCCTCGTCGATGAGCTTTGCGGTCTCCTCGCTGTAGTTTCCCCGGGAAGCCGCCTGGGGCGCGGAGAGAAATGGTCCGGCGCGCGGCGTATCGAAAGTGACCTGTCCCAACCGGCCGCTCATGCCGTACTGGGTGATCATGTGCCGAGCCATGTCCGTTGCCCGCTGCAGATCGTCCTGCGCTCCCGTGGAGATATCCCCGTAGACCAGTTCCTCCGCGACCCGGCCCCCGAGCAGCACATCGAGCCTGTCGAGCAGCTCGCTGCGCTTGAGCAGATAGCGATCTTCGGTGGGAACCTGCTGGGTATAGCCGAGCGCGCCGATGCCCCGCGGGATGATCGAGATCTTGCTCACCCGGTCGGCGTGAGCCCGCGATTCCGCGACCAGGGCGTGTCCCGCCTCGTGATAGGCCACCGTCTCCTTCTCCTTCGGGTTCATCACCCGATTGCGCTTCTCGAGTCCCGCGACCACCCGGTCGATGGCCTCGTCGAAATCCTTCATGTCGACGGCCTGCTTGCTGGTCCTCGCGGCGTGCAGCGCCGCCTCGTTGACGATGTTGGCAAGATCGGCGCCCGCGAAGCCGGGTGTCTTCGCGGCGATCACCGCGAGGTCGACCTCGGCGGCCAGCACCACTCCGCGCGCGTGGACCTTCAGAATCTGCTCGCGGCCCTTGATGTCCGGCCGGTCGATCGCGACGTGGCGGTCGAAACGGCCAGGCCTCAGCAGCGCCTGATCGAGGATCTCCGGCCGGTTGGTTGCGGCGAGAATGATGACGCCGTTGCGCGTATCGAACCCGTCCATCTGCACGAGGAGCTGGTTGAGCGTCTGCTCCCGCTCATCGTTGCCATTGAGCCCGGCGACCCCGCGCGCTTTGCCGAGCGCATCCAGCTCGTCGATGAAAATGATGCAGGGCGCGAGTTTCTCCGCCTGGGCGAACAGATCCCGCACGCGGGCCGCGCCCACGCCCACGAACATCTCGACGAACTCCGAGCCGCTGATGGAGAGAAACGGCACGCCCGCCTCCCCCGCCACGGCCTTGGCGAGCAGGGTCTTGCCGGTGCCGGGGGCGCCCACGATCAGGATGCCCTTGGGAATCTTACCGCCCAGCCTGCGGAAGCGTTCCGGGTTGCGCAGGAACTCGACGACCTCCATCAGCTCCTGCTTGGCCTCATCGATTCCCGCCACGTCCGCGAACCGGATCTTCGTCTTCGATTCGACGAACACCTTGGCCTTGCTCTGACTGATTCCCATCATGGAGCTCGTGCCGGCGCCGGCGCTGCGGCCCAGCATCAGGTTCCACAGGGCAACGAGTACGATGGCCGGCAACACCCAGGACAGAACGGTCCAGAGCCATGTGCTGTCAGGCGCCGCGGAATACCTAACGTGCGCGGCCTCGAGCTGGGAGGTGAGTTGCGGGTCAGTGACGCGCCTCGTTTGCACCTGGTGCAGATCGGCGCCGGGCGCCGTCCCCGTCGGGGCTTGCGCCGGCTTCGCAGGCACGATGGGCGGGCCGCCGAGCGGCACGTCGAGTCCCGGTCCCGCCGCCGACTGTTCCTTGATCGCCAGGTACTCGGCGGGCGGCAGGAGCTTGCCGGCTCCGTTCAGATCGACCGTGGCTCGGATCGTGTCCTGGCTGATCGTGGCCTGCGTGACCTTGCCGGCGGTGAGCAGCGTCTTGAAGTCGCTGTAGGGGATCATCACGCTCTGAGGCTGGCTGAGGAATACCTCGACCAGCGCGATGAGCAGAAACCCCGCAATCAGGTACCACAGTAATGACGACTGCTTTGCGCCCATCAACCGCATGCTGCCGGTTGTGTCTCGCGACGGCGATACGTACAAGCCGCGAGACCGTCCGAAGTGGCGCCGCAAAACCATGCGAGCCGGAATTACTCCCCGGCCGCCTCCTCAGATGAAGCTGAGGAGGCCCCGAACCGTAACGTAGAGCCCCACGATTGCGACCACGGCGCTGAATACGATCTCCAGCATGCGCTTGCGGCCTGCGAGCGCCTTGGCGGCTTCGATCCCGGCGTATCCGCCGGCCAGGCCCCCGAGAACGAAGAGGCCGGCAATGCGCCAGACGATGAATCCCGAGGCAGCGTAGCTCACGGCCGTCGTGGCCCCGAACGCGGCAACCGACACCAAAGAGGAGCCGATCGCATTCAGCAGCGGCATCGCGGTGGCGGAGATCAGCCCCGGCACGATGAGAAAGCCGCCGCCGATGCCGAAGAATCCCGAAAGCGCCCCCACCGCCAGACCCGTTGCTCCCAGGGGCGGTAAGAGACGCCGCACCGAAGCCCGCGTCAGCCGCACGCGCGGGTCATGCCCGGCCCTGCGGGGCCGCAGCATGAGTCCCGCCACTACGATCATCAGCACGCCGAACGCGCTCAGCAGCGCCTGACCGTCGACGCGCTTGCCGATTTGCGCGCCGATCGCCGCGCCGGCAACGCCCGACACTGCAAACACGATGGCGCACGGCCACTTCACCGTGCCTGCGCGGGCGTGACCGCCAAGGTTGATGAGCGCACTCGCCGCCACGGCCACCGCACTCGTGCCGATGGCGGCGTGGGGCGGCAGACCCACGAGGTACGCCATCAATGGCACGGCGAGAATGGAGCCGCCGCCGCCGATGAGTCCGAGCGACAGTCCGACGATGCCTCCCGAGAAAACGGAGAGAATGCCGATCGCGACGGTCATGGGTCCTGACTCAGCCGGCGGCCGGCGGCCTCAGAGATGGCCCTGATGCACCCGGCCGGTGCCCGGATCCAGGCTCGTGAGCGGCAAGCCCGCTTCCTTCCATGCCTTGAGGCCGCCGGCAAGGTGAGACGCCTCATCGATCCCGCCCTCGAGCAGGCGCTGCGCGGCGAGCGCCGAGCGCCGTCCGGTGCCGCACTGAAAGATGATCCGCTGCGATCCATCGCGCGGCAGGCTCTGCGGGTCGAAGCCCGAGAGCGGGAAGAGCAGCGCTCCGGGAATGCGCTCGGCCTCGAACTCGGCCGGCTCGCGCACGTCGATCAGCACGGCCTGCCGGCTGCGCAGCAGCGCGCATACTTGTGGGGCATCGAGCTCGTGCAACACACCCCTGCCGCGACGATCATGATGTGACTCGGACATGATGCTCTCTCCAGTTCCTGCAGTGCTTGCGCACCCACGTTGCGAATATAAGCACTCACTAATACACTATCAAGCGTGGCTCCACCCGCTCGCGGAATACGCGCTGATTGACGAGGCCCTGCCATGAGCTCCCTGCCCGATATCCAAGCCTTCTTCGATCCCGCCACCCATACGGTGAGTTACGTGGTGTCCGATCCGCGCACGCGGCAGTGCGCCATCATCGACTCCGTCCTCGATTACGATCCCAAGGCCGGCAGGACCTCGACACGCTCGGCGGCGCAGATCGTCGAGTACGTGCGGCGGCAAGGACTGGAGACGCGATGGATCCTCGAGACCCATGCGCATGCCGACCACCTGAGTGCCGCGCAGTACCTCAAGGAGAGGCTCGGCGGGTTCATCGCGATCGGCGAGCATATCAAGGAGGTGCAACGGATCTTCGGCAAGGTGTTCAACATCGAGGCGCAGTCGCCGCCGGATGGCTCGCAGTTCGACCATCTGTTCCATGATGGCGAGACGTTCCCCATCGGGGAGATTTCCGCCCGGGTCATGCATACCCCGGGCCACACGCCCGGTTGCGTGACCTACATCATCGGCAATGCAGCCTTCGTTGGCGACACCATCTTCATGCCGGATTACGGCACGGCGCGCGTCGACTTTCCCGGCGGAGACGCGCGCACCCTCTATCGCTCGATTCAACGCATACTCGCCCTGCCTGAGCAGACGCGCCTTTTCATGTGTCATGACTATGGCGCGCCTGGACGAACGACATTCGCGTGGGAGACCACGGTCGCGGAAGAGCGCCGCGCGAACGTCCATGTCAAAGCGGGTATCGACGAGGATGCATTCGTTCTCATGAGAACCCGGCGGGATGCGACCCTCGAGATGCCGGTCCTCCTGCTCCCTTCGGTGCAGGTCAACATCCGCGCTGGTCGCCTTCCGCCGCCCGAAGGCAACGGTGTTCGCTATCTGAAAATCCCACTCGACGCGCTCTGAGCGGTCGGGCGCTGCGCCTCGGCGCCCGGAAGGCGCCGAGCAGCCCTCCCGCGACGATGACCGCGACGAGCAGGATCGCGACCACCAGAGCGCCGGCCCAGGTGAGATAGCGCTTCATCAGCCGGGCCGGGAGCAGCCCTCCCATGACGATGAGCCCGATCAGCAGGGCGGCGAGCGCCGGAGCCGCTGCCCCATTCAGATACCGTCTCATGGCAGCGAGTCTGCCACCTCGAAGATCGCGCTCAATCGTGGTTTACCGCAACCATGCGGATGGCTGCGCCGCGCCGGCTAGTGGGTAGTGCGTATTGATGGCGGGGTGAGCGTCCGGCCATCCTGCGCGTCAGGGAATGCAACCCGCGCAAGCTGCAGCATCGAGAGAGGTCGTGTCATCATGGAGCACCGCTGGGGTCGGCGCATCGCCATCAGAGTTCCGGTCCGGCTCATCGCCGAATCCGCTGAGTCCGTAACCGGACATACGGAGAACGTCAGTATCAGCGGCGCCTTCATACGAACCACGCAGCAAATGCCGCTGTGGACCCGTCTCGAAGTCGAATTCAGTCACGCTGCCGGCCCCGCAGAGAAGCCGCAGCGCATCGCCGCTCACGTCACGCGCCGGACCCGCGATGGCGTCGGGATCGAATGGTACGACCTCGCGCCGCACACCGTACGTGCATTGCTCTTGCCCAGAGAGCCGCACGCGGCGCGCCAGGCGCGCCACGATACGCGCCCGGAAGTCCGGCTCGCTCTCGAGCTGCAGATCAAGATCGCTGCCCGGATCGACAACGACCCGCCTCAGCCCCAACTGCTGTGACTGGAGCGAGGCGATGGCACCGCCAGCGATCCACAAGGCGCCATCTGCAGGCACGGTGCCTCACTACCTGACGGACTACGACAGCGCCCGACGGCAATTCACCTGGCAGCAAGAACGCCGTTCCCTCGCAGGCGACCTCGATTCGGGCCTCAACATGGCGCACGAAGCGATCGACCGATGGGTCGAGCGCGGACAAGGCGGGCGGATCGCCGCGCGCTTCATCGACCGCAACTGGGGCCGGGCGGATGTGACCTATGCCGAGCTGCAGGGCAGCGCCAGGAAGTTCGCCAACGTCCTCGGCTCGCTCGGCATCGGGCGCGGCGCCGCCGTCGCCACCCTCCTCGGCCGCGTCCCGGAGCTGTTCAGCGTCGCTCTCGGCACGCTCGAGGCGGGCAAGGTGTTCTGCTCGCTCTTCTCGGCGTTCGGCCCGGAGCCGCTCAAGACCCGGCTTCAGCTGGGCCACCTCCAGGTGCTCGTGACGACGGATGGCTTTTATCGCCGCAAGGTCGCCGCAATCCGCGACACCCTCCCGGAGCTGCGCCATGTGCTCATCGTGCGCGAGGACTCGAAGGAGCCTCTGCCGCCCGGCACGGCGGATTTTGCGCAGCTGATGAGCCGTGCATCGGACACCTACGAGACCGCGCCGACGCGCGACACCGATGTCGCCCTCCTTCACTTCACGAGCGGCACCACCGGCAAGCCCAAGGGCGTGACCCTGACCCATGCGGCGGTGGTGGCCCAGCATGCCACGAGCCAACTCGTGCTCGACCTGCATCCGGGGGAAGTGTTCTGGTGCACGGCCGATCCCGGCTGGGTAACCGGTATCGCATACGGCCTCATCGGCCCGCTCACCTGCGGGGCGACGCTGATCGTGGATCGCGAGGAATTCGATCCGCGGCGTTGGTATCGAATTCTCGCCGAAGAGGCCATCAACGTCTGGTACACCGCTCCGACGGCCATCCGCATGCTGATGAAGGCGGGCACACCCCTCGCCCGCGAGCGGTCGTACCCGCGCCTCAGGCACATGGCGAGCGTCGGCGAGCCGCTCAACGCCGAGGCCGTCATTTGGGGCGTCGAGGCTCTCGGCATGCCGTTCCATGACACCTGGTGGCAGACGGAAACCGGCTCCATCATGATCGCCAACTTCCCCGCCTGCGAGGTGCTGCCGGGCTCGATGGGGCGAGCGGTTCCGGGCATCGAGGCCCAGGTCGTGCGGCGGGCCCCGGGCGGCAAGCTCGAGATCGTCGAATCGCCCGAGGAGGTCGGGGAAATCGCCCTGCGGCCCGGATGGCCCTCGATGTTCAGCAGCTACCTGGAGAACCCCGAGCGCTATCAGGCGAGCTTCATCGACGGTTGGTATCTCGCGGGCGATCTGGCACGGCGCGACCGCGAAGGCTACTTCTGGTTCATCGGCCGCGCGGACGATGTCATCAAGTCGTCCGGCCATCTCATCAGCCCGTTCGAGGTCGAGAGCGCGCTGATGACCCACCCGGCCGTGGCTCAGGCCGGCGTCATCGGCGTTCCCGATCCGATCGCCGGGCAGGCGGTGAAGGCCTTCGTCGAGCTCCGTGACGGGTTCGAGCCCACCGAAGAGCTGCGCCGCAAGATCATGGGACATGCGCGCCGGCAGCTCGGCGCCGTGGTGGC
This sequence comes from Pseudomonadota bacterium, assembly GCA_019352035.1. Lineage (GTDB taxonomy): Bacteria > Pseudomonadota > Gammaproteobacteria > Steroidobacterales > Steroidobacteraceae > 13-2-20CM-66-19. Next base: position 15,236 of record JABBNZ010000031.1, read on the forward strand.
CCCGCGCGAGATCGCATTCGAGCAGAGCCTGCCCCGCACCCGCAGCGGCAAGATCATGCGCCGGCTGCTGCGCGCGCGCGAGCTCGGGCTTCCGCAGGGCGATCTTTCGACGCTGGAGGGCAATGCATGAGCACCGCGGCCGAGGCATCGGTCAGCCGGGAGCACGGACTCGAGCTGCTGCGCGCGATGCTGCGCATCCGCAGCTTCGAGGATCGCTGCTATCGGCTCTACGGGGAAATGAAGATCCGCGGATTTCTCCATCTCTACAACGGCGAGGAAGCCGTGGCCGCAGGTGCCATGCAGGTGCTCGAGCCCGCCGATGCCATCGTGTCCACTTATCGTGAGCACGGCCACGCGATAGCCCGCGGCATCTCGATGAACAAGGTCATGGCGGAGCTCTACGGAAAGCAGACCGGCTGCAGCCGGGGCCGCGGCGGGTCGATGCATCTGTTCGATGCCTCGAAGCGCTTCTACGGCGGCAATGCCATCGTGGCCGGTGGATTGCCGGTCGCGGTGGGCCTGGCCCTCGCGGAGAAACTCCAGCATCGCCGTGCCGTCGCGGCCTGCTTCTTCGGCGAGGGCGCCGTCGCGGAGGGGGAATTTCACGAGTCGCTCAATCTCGCCTCGCTGTGGAGACTCCCCGTTCTCTTCCTGTGCGAGAACAACCTGTACGCCATGGGCACCGCGCTCGATCGGGCGCAGGCGGAGACGGACATCACCACCAAGGCCCGTGCGTACCGCATGGAGGCGACCGCCGTAGACGGCATGGATGTCTTCGCCGTCGAGGCAGCGGTCCGCGGCGCGGTGGAGAAGATCCGAAACGGCGGCGGACCGGCCCTGCTCGAGATGCGCACCTACCGCTTCCGCGCCCACTCCATGTTCGATCCGCAGCTGTACCGCGACAAAGCCGAGATCGAGGCGTGGCAGAAGAAGGGACCGATCATCACGCTGACCAGCCGCCTCAAGTCACTCGGCCTCATGACCGAGGAGGATTACCAGCGACTCGAGCGCGAAGCCCGCGCAGAAGTCGACGCTGCCGTGGAATTTGCCGAAAGCTCTCCCTGGGAGCCGACATCGGATCTCGAGCGGTTCGTTTATGCAGAATCTGTCGCCTGATCCCGCCGTGCGGATCACGTATAGGGACGCCGTACGCGAAGCGCTCCGCGACGCGCTCAGAGGCAATCCGCTCGTTTTCCTCATGGGCGAGGACGTCGGCTGCTACGGAGGCAGCTACGCCGTGAGCAAGGGACTGCTCGAGGAATTCGGGCCCGAGCGCATCCGCGACACCCCGCTTTCCGAATCGGCCTTCGTCGGCGCCGGAATCGGCGCAGCGCTCGGGGGGCTGCGGCCCATCGTCGAGGTGATGACGGTCAATTTCAGCCTGCTCGCCCTCGATCAGATCATGAACAACGCCGCGACGCTGAGCCACATGTCCGGCGGCCAGTTGAGCGTTCCGGTCGTCATCCGCCTCGCCACCGGCGCCGGACGGCAGCTTGGCGCGCAGCACTCCCACAGCCTCGAGGGCTGGTACGCGCACATTCCCGGGCTGCGCATCGCAGTGCCTGCCACGATCGATGACGCCCGCCTCATGCTGGCTGCCGCGTTGGCTTCGCCGGATCCGGTGCTGCTGTTCGAGCATCTCTATCTCTACAACATGGAGGGCGAGCTCACGCCGGGACTCGCGTCGGTCGATCTCGACCACGCGGCGATTCGTCGCCCGGGCACCGATGTCACGCTCGTGAGTTATGGATGGAGCCTCTACAAAGCCCTGACTGCCGCGGAAGCCCTCTCGAAAGAGGGCATCGAGGCGGAAGTGCTGGACCTTCGCATACTGCGCCCTCTGGATGAGGCAACCATCATCGCGAGCGTGCGCAAGACCCGCCGCGCCGTCATCGTCGATGAAGGGTGGCGCAGCGGCAGCCTCGCCGCCGAGGTGACGACCCGTATCGTCGAGCAGGCGTTCTATGAGCTCGACGCGCCGGTGGCGCGAGTGTGCACGGCGGAGGTTCCGGTGCCCTACGCCAAGCACCTCGAGGACGCGGCACTTCCGAGCCCCGCGCGGATAGTGGCTGCGGTGCACAGCCTCATCGGCGCCGGCAGGAGCGATTGATGGAGATCGAATTCCGCCTGCCCTCCCTCGGCGCCGACATGGAGAGCGCGACGCTGACCGAATGGCTGAAGAAGCCCGGCGAGCGCGTCCGGCATGGCGAGCCGCTCGTCACGGTCGAGACGACCAAGGGACTGATCGACATCGAGTCATACGATGATGGGCGGGTGTTGGAACAGCTCCTCCAGCCGGGGAGCAAAGTGCCGGTCGGCGCGGTGCTCGCGCGTCTGGACGTCGAGGGGCCCTCGCACGCGCCGCAAGCTGCGGCCCCGCCGCAAGCCATTGCGCCGCCGCCTCCGATTGCAGAGTCCCCGTCATCAGTGTCGGCTCCGGCGGTGATCGTACCAAACGCGGCAACGGCCCCAC
>JABBNZ010000031.1:17718-42180 GCA_019352035.1 Pseudomonadota bacterium
CCCCACACGCGCGAATCTCCCCGGCGGCGCGCCGCCGCGCCCATGAGCTCGGCATATCGCTCCTCGATCTCGAGCGAGCCGCAGCCGGCGGTATCGTACACATCGAGGACGTCGAGAGGCTGGCGGTGCCCAAGCCTGCCGTGCCTGCGGATGCGCGGGCCATGATGCGCGCCACGATTGGCGCGGCGATGGCGCGCGCCAAGCGTGAGATTCCCCACTACTACCTCGGGCACTCCCTTGACTTCGCAGCGGCGCGCGACTGGCTGACCCGTTACAACGCGCCGCTTCCGGTGAAGGACCGCTTGATCGAGGCCGTTCTCATCACCAGGGCCGTCGCGCTCGCTGCCTCCCGTATCGAGGGCTTCAACGGCTACTTCCGCAATGGCCGCTTCGAGCCGGCGGCGGACGTGCACGCGGGCGCCGCGATAGCCGTTCGCGGCGGCGGGCTCGTGGCCCCGGCGCTGCTGCATGCCGACCGAAGGGGCCTCGCAGCGCTGATGCAGGACTTCAGTGCCCTGGTCACACGCGTCCGCGCCGGGCATCTACGCTCGGGCGAGTTCGCTGCCGCCACGATCACTGTCACAAGCCTCGGGGCCGAGGGCGTAGACGTTCTCTATCCGATCATCAATCCGCCGCAGGTCGCGATCGTGGCCGCCGGGGCGATCCGCGATCTGGTGTGGGTTCATGAGGGCCAACTCCTGGTGCGCCCGGTTCTGACCCTGGCACTGGCAGCGGACCATCGAGTCACGGACGGCCGGGCGGGCGCGCGCTTCCTGCGCGCCATCGCCGAGCTGCTCGCCCACCCGGAAAGCCTCTGACTCACGGGACGCCGACATGGACCCGAATGAAATCCGAACCAAGCTCATCTCCCTCCTCACCACCGTGGCGCCGGACATCGAGCCGCAGAGCGTCGATCCCGCGCTGGCCCTGCGCGATCAGTTCGATTTCGACTCGATGGATGCGCTGCATTTCGCCACGGCGGTGAGCGAGGCGTTCGGCATCGAGATCGCCGAGACGGAGTACTCCGAGCTCGCGAGCATCGAGAGCGCCGGGAGCTTCGTCGCGGCCAGAGTCGCTCACGCGCACTGAGGTGATCGCGGTGGAGTACCTTGCGCCGCCCGCGTCCCGCGGCCGCCGCCCGGCAGGGGCAGCAGCCGCGCGGTTTCTCATGCGCGTGCCTTGGGAGCGATCAGCGGCGACAGTAACGGCCGCCAGCCAAAGGGACTGCGGGATCGATCGATCCCATGCGTCACGGTAAGGACTTCTGCGGATTCGCACCCGAGCCTGCAGCTGACACCATTCTCCGCACTCTGTTGGCGAAGAGTCGTCCCATGGATCTCGAGCAGGTCATTCATTCCCGCCGCGCAGTGCGCGAGTACACGACCGAGACCGTCGGGCGGCCGATGCTGCAGGCCCTGATCGAGGCGGCGGTTCAGGCGCCGAGCGCCGTCAACGAGCAGCCGTGGATCTTCACCGTGGTCCAGGACCGGGACCGGCTCGCACTGATCTCGCGGGAAGCCAAGGCGCACCTGCTGAAGGCGCCGCCGGAGAAGCTCGCGCTGCACCGCCTTCGCGAGCTGCGTGACGACCCCGATTTCGACATCCTCTACCACGCACCCGTCCTTATCATGATCGCGAGCGCCACCCGCGGCCGCTGGGCCGTCGAGAACTGCGCGCTCGCCGCGGAGAATCTGATGCTGACCGCGTGCGCCGCCGGATACGGGACGTGCTGGATCGGACTTGCGCAGGGTTGGCTCGCCACGGCCGACGGCAAGGCGGCGCTGCGCCTGCCTGCCGAGTGCCTGCCGGTGGCACCGATCATCGTCGGACGGCCGAAGGTCGCGCCACACGCGGTTCCGCGCAAGGAGCCGAGAATCCTGTGGATCGATCCCTGAAGCATTCAGTTCGCCGGTGCCGCCCAAGCTAGCTCGGCGAATATCAGCAAACTTCCTGCAAAGTCGCCCGATGCGCGGACTCCCCCTCATGAGAATTGCCGGAATCGACGTCACCGTCGATTGGAGTCTGCTCATCATCTTCGCGCTCATCACCACCAGCCTCGCCTCGGGACTGTTCCCGCGGTGGCATCCGGCATGGAGTGCGGCGACCTGCTGGCTGACCGCGCTCGCCGCGGCGGTACTGTTCTTCACCTCGGTGCTCGCTCACGAGCTCTCGCACTCGCTGGTGGGCCGCGCCAACGGAATTCAGGTCAAGCGGATCACCCTCTTCGTCTTCGGCGGCATGGCGCAGATGGAGAACGAGCCCGAACGGTGGCCGGCGGAGCTCTGGATGGCGATCGCCGGTCCCGTGACGAGTCTCGTCATCGGCGTGCTGTGTGTCCTCGCGGCCGGCATCGGCGCTTCGGCGGGCGCCGCCGCCCAGGCAGGCAGCGTGCCCGCGCTCGAGCAGCTCCTCGCCGGCCTCGATCCCGGCCGCACGCTCCTCCTTTGGCTCGGCCAGATCAACATAGTGCTCGCCATCTTCAACCTCGTACCGGCGTTCCCGCTCGACGGCGGACGCGTGTTGCGCGCCATTCTTTGGGGTGTCACTCGCGATTTGCGCCGCGCCACTCGCTTCGCCTCAGCTCTCGGCCAGGGGTTCGCCTGGCTCCTGATCGCCGCCGGCATCGCGATGCTGCTCGGCGTTTCCCTCCCCTATTTCGGCAGCGGCGCCGTCAACGGGATCTGGCTCGCCTTCATCGGATGGTTCCTGAACAACGCGGCGTTGATGAGCTACCGCCAGCTGCTCACTCGAGAGCTGCTTCAGGACCTGCCGGTCCGGCGGCTGATGCTGACCCCGCTCGAGACGGTCTGGCCGGATATGCCGCTCGACATGCTCGTCAGCAACTTTCTGCTGCGGACCGATCAGCGCGCCTTCCCGGTGATGGAGGGAGAGCGGCTGGCCGGCCTGGTATGCCAGCGTGACGTCGAGCGTATCCCGGCGGCTCAACGTCACTCCACATCGGTGCGCGAGGTCATGAAGCCTCTGGATCAGATCGTCGTCGCGCACCCCGGCGATCATGCGTCCGAGGTACTCGGTCTTCTGGCCCAGCGGGACATCAACCAGGTCCTGGTGGTCGAGGACGGCCGCGTCGCGGGCCTGGCCCGAAGGGCCGATATCCTGCGTTGGCTCGCTCTCCACGGCTCGCCCAAATCCCCGCCCGGCTGAGCGTCGTTGCTGTCCGGCATGACGGTTTGTGCGGATACCGCCGCGCAGGCCGTTCGGCTACAAGGTCAAGAGAGGGCGCGGGCACCGCGTCCGATCGACAGCAGGAGACCGCAGATGCGCGTGAGCCAGGTTCGCAGAGCGCTTGAGCTGACCGCCGTTGCCGCGGGTCTTGGGCTCCTTGCCGCTTGTGTGACCGAGCCTCTCGGGCGGCCCGCCCCGCCGCTGCAACCCGAGAGCCGGGTTTTCGTCTATCCCCTGCACGGTCAGTCCGCCGACCTTCAGGGCCGTGACCGTTACGAATGCCACAACTGGGCGGTGCAGCAGACCGGATTCGATCCGAGCGCGCCTTCGGTGCCGCCGCACCTGCGGGTCGTGGTGTCCTCCGGACCGCCCCCGGGCACCGGCCTTGCCGTCGGCGCCATCGCCGGTGCGGTGATCGGCTCGGCGGTTTCCCGCCCGTGGGAGGCCGGACGAGGCGCGTTCCTGGGCGCCCTTGCCGGCGCGGCCGTCGGCGGAATGGCGGAATCCGCAGGCGCGCAACAGAGACGCGAGCAGGCCCAAACCGATGCGGAGTACGCACGCGCGGCCGTGCTCGAGGAGCAGGCCCGCTCCTACGTTCGTGCGCTCACGGCGTGCCTGTCGGGCCGGGGATACGAAGTACGGTGATGCTGCGGCTGCGGCGAGTTCCGGATATTGCAGTGGGTGACCGTATGAGCATCAAACATCGAGTGCGCGGCTGGACTTCGCTGACGACCGGCTCGGCCCTCGCGCTGGCCCTGGCGTTGGCCTTGTCCGGCCCCGCCCTGGCCCAACATGCCGGACAGCGCCCGAGCGCCCCTCCCAGGCCCGGCGGTGCTCCGCACCAGCATTTCGACGGTCGGTTCTCCAACGATCATTACTATTACAACCGCGGCTACAGGGTTCACCGGCCTCCTGCCGGCTCGATCGGAGAGCTCCGTGGGTCGCATGGCGGACGTTATTGGTATGATCGCGGCAACTGGTACCGCCGGCACAGTGACGCGTGGGTGGTATGGGGGGCTCCCGTAGGAGTCTTCGTCCCCTGGCTTCCGCCATATTTCACGACGATCTGGTGGCACGGAATCCCTTACTACTACGCCAACGACACCTACTACATCTGGGACGCCGAGCAGGATCATTATCAGGTCGTCGATGCGCCCGCCGGAATCGAGCAGGGCGCGACGACCCAGGCGCCCCCCAGCGATCGCCTGTTCGTCTACCCGAAGGAAGGCCAGTCCGCCGCGCAGCGCTCGAACGACGAATACGAATGCCACCGCTGGGCGGTCGAACAGAGCGGCTTCGATCCAACTCAGCCCAGCGGCGGCGTTGCCGCCGCGCAGCTCGCCCGCAAGCGCAACGACTACTTTCGAGCCGATGCGGCCTGCCTCAAGGGGCGGGGCTACACGGTCCGCTGACGGAGGGAAATTCGGATGAATGCGAGGAAATCTCTCGTCCGGCTCCTCATGGTGATGCTGTCGGTCCTCGCCCTCGGAGCCTGTCACTCGAGAATGCCGCGCCCTGGCAAACCCACCGCCCCGAACGCGGTTCTGTGGTGGGTCGACTGAGGGCTGACCGAGCTGCGAAAGCCCGGCGGCTTGACGATGAGGACGTCGCAGTCGAGAGCATCGAGCACTCTCTCTGCGGTTTGGCCGATGAGCAGCCGCCCAATCCCCGAGCGGGCGGCGGCGCCCATGACGAGGATGTCGGCAATCATCTCCTGAGCGAAGCGCGCCAGCGTCTCGGGAGCGGCGCCTTCGGCAATGCGTACCCGCCGGCGCGGCACCGCATAACGCTCGGCGAGCTCCAGCGCCCCGCCTTCCAAGGTATGCCGCCAAGCAGCAGCCACGTCGGCCCGCACCGCTTCGGGGGCTCGCTGGAACAGCGGCTCGGAACGCATGGCCTGCTCCCATGGACCGTGCGCATGAAACACGAGGAGCTTCGCCGACAGGGCATCGCGAAGCCTGCTGGCCCATCCGAGGATTTCCATATCGAGCGCCGCCGGTTTGCCATGCGCATGGCCAGGATCGATCGCCGCGAGAACGACCGTGTCGGTGTAGGGACGGCGCGTCTTCATGAATAGGACGGGACAAGGACAGGCTTCGATCAGCTTGAAATCGTTGCGTCCAAGCCAGAGCCGCTTCGCGCGCCCTCGCTCCGTCGGGTGGGCAATCAGGAAGCTTGGCTTGTGCCGCTGCACCTGGCGGACGATGCCCGCGTATGCCGGATGATCCCAGCGGACACTCGTCCGTACCCGTACTCCGCCCATGCGCATTCGGCCCGCAAGCCCCTCGAGCTGCTGCCGGCGGCTCCGCACCCGCTCTCGAATCGCGCGCTCAGTACCTTGCGCGCCGGTGCCGGGTGGGGCCGCGGCATCGGCGCAGTGGAACAGCTCGACCTGCGCATCGAGCGTCAGGGCGAGCCTGCAGATCTTTCCCATCTCGATGGGGCTCATGCTACCGGGCGCCGCGAGTGCAACCATGATGCCGCGCGAGCGCATGCCAACCCCTCAGGTCGGCCGCGGTACCGCCGGCGCGGGTTCCGCACCGACGGGGCACTCAAAGCGCGCCGGCTTCACGATCAGAACATCGCAGTCCAGCGCATCCAGAATCTTCTCGGCGGTATGAGCGAAAAGTGCGCGCTGCGGAAAGCTCCGCGACACCGCGCCCATGACCACGACCTGCGCGCGCGCTTCACGCGCGAAAACCGGCAGCGCGGCTTCGACCCGGCCGAACTCGACGCGAACGCAATCCCCGGGAATGTCATGGCGCAACGCCATCTCCCTGATCCGCGCCTCGGCGCTCGCTCGGCGCGCCGCCTCCTGGGCGGATGGCGATTGGGCTCCCGGGCTATCCGCAACGGTGGCGCGCAGCAATGGCGTCACCGCGTGATAGATGCGTACGCGTGCATCGGCCAAAGCGTAGGCGAGTGTCTTCGCCGCACCGATGATCGCCTCATCGAGGTCCTGAGGCGTCTCAAGAGCGTGCAACGGATCCACCGCCGCGACGATGTCTCCTCTGGAGTAAACCTCGGGCGTCCTCAGCAGGAAAAGCGGGCACGGGCAGGCTTCGATCAGCCGCGCCTCCCGATACGCGAGGGTACGCGGCGTCACGCCGGTCGTCCGGATGCCCGGAACGACGAGGAGGTCCGGCCGATGGCGCAACACCTGACGGATCACTCCCTCGAACATGGGGTAATCCCAGCGGACGCTCACCCGCACGTTGAGTCCCTGATCGCGCAGCTGATCCGCCGAGCGCTCGAGCTCTCGGCGCTGCCCGGCGATGCGCGCCGAGATGCGCTCCTCGAGAAGCTCGCGACGCTCGAGGGTCTGCAGGATATCGGGCTCGTAGAGGCTGAGGAAGATCTCGACCTGCGCCTGCAGGCCGCGCGCGATGCGCCCTACCCTGTCGAGCAGCGGCGCCGGCATGACCTCGGCGCTCGAGAGAGCCAGCATTAGGTGTCGCCAGAACATGGCAGGATGATCGCCGCAGCCGTCCGTTGACAGCAGTCGTAGTGCTCGCATGCGGATAGGTAGCTTCCGCCCCCCGGTTTTCCCTCATTACGCCGCCCCGCGGCGATCGGATACAAGATCGACCGTGCGCTTTCGCATTCGAGACGGAGAGTGGGCCATGCGATCCGATACCGATATCGAGCGTGACGTCAAAGCGGAGCTGTGCTTCAGGCCCGACATCGACGAGCGGGACATCGCCGTCAAGGTGAGCAACGCGGTCGTCAGCTTGACTGGGTTCACTCGCACCTACCTCGATAAGCAGCGCGCGGAGGATGCCGTCAAGCGCGTGGCCGGCGTCGCCGGCGTGGCCAACGACATCGAGGTGCGGCTGGGGGGCGGTGATGGCCTCACGGACCCCGAGATCACCCGCGCAGCCGTCCAGGCCATCCGCTCGATGGTACCGGCGGTCAGCGACTGCCTGAAGATCCTAGTGCATCACGGACACCTCACCCTGGAAGGCAAGGTCCAGTGGTTCTACCTCAAGGAAGACGCCGAGCGCGCCGTGCGCGGCCTGCGCGGAGTGTCCAGTGTGACCAACTCGATCAGCATCGAGCCTGCCGTGAACGCCGGCGAGATCAATCAGCGCATCGAAGAGGCGCTGCGGCGCAGCGCGCAGGTCGATGCGGCGCGGATCACCGTCGACATCCATGGCAGCGAGGTGACTTTGCGGGGCCGCGTGCGCTCCTGGCCCGAGCGCGAGGAGGCGGAGCAGACCGCCTGGTCCGCGCCCGGAGTCACCCGCGTCGACAACGAAATCACCGTCGGCTTCAGCTGACGCTCCTCCCCTCGAAGGATTGGCCATGAAAATTCCGTTACAGATCACCTTCCGCCACATGGAGCCTACGCCCGCGCTCGAGACGCGCATTCGCGAGCTCGCCTCGAGACTCGAGAGGTTCAGTGCGCACATCATGCGCTGTCACGTCATCGTGGAGCCTCCCGCGCACCACCAGCGGCAGGGATTCCTCTATGACTTCAGGATCGCGATCACCCTTCCCGACCGCGAGATCGCGATCCGCCACGCTCACCCGGCGGACCACGCTCACGAAGACCCCTATGTGGCGCTGCGCGATGCGTTCCTGGCGGCACGCCGGCAACTCGAAGACTACGAGCGCAAACGGCGTGGCGAGCTCAAGAGCCGCGCCGGCGCCGCCCTTTGAGGGTGGCGGGCGCCGCGCAGATCAGGGAGGATCTCGAGCCGTCCCTGGCGCGTTCCGCCGCGCCCGTTACGGACGCAAGGCATCCTCCATCTTGATCTCCTGCCGGATCGAGCCCGCGATGTCCATGAGCTCCCCCGCCAGGGTGTCGAGCACATCATCGATAGAGAGCACTCCGACCAGCATTCCGGCGCCGCCGATGACGGGCATGCGCCGCACGCCGATGCGGCGCATGAGCTGCAACGCCGTGCCGACCGAAGTCCCCTCCTCGACGACGGCCGGCTGCCGCGTCATCACGTCGCCTACCTTCAACGAGCGGGGATCGGCCTCCTTGGCCACGACGGCGACCACGATGTCCCGGTCCGTGATCACTCCCACAGGCGAGGCGGTGCCGTTGAGGCTCGGCTTGACGACGATGAGATAGCCAATGTGCTTCTCCCGCATGAGCCGAGCCGCCAGCGTGAGCTCATCCGCCTCGCGGACCGTGATCACGTTGCGATTGCAGATCTTGCCGATGTCCATGACGGGCTCCTCGCACGATTGACCGTACCGGGGTCGAATCTCACCGTATGCACCCGGCCGCCGGTATCCGCATTGATACGCATGCTCACGTCATCCGCCGGCGAAACAGCCACCCGGCCATCGCCAGCGTCGTGAGGCCCATCGCGGCCATCGGCCAGAGCTGCGAGCCCAGGGAGGAGAGATCCGCCCCTTGCAGAAAGACTGCCCGCACGATCACCAGGAAATAGCGCATGGGATTGAGCAAGGTCAGATCCTGCACCCACGGCGGCATGTTGGCGATCGGCGTGGCGAATCCCGAGAGAATGATTGACGGCACCATGAAGAGGAAGGCGCCGAGGAGGGCCTGCTGCTGGGTCGCCGACAACGCCGAGATGGCCAGCCCGATGCCGGTGACGGCGAGCACGAAGAGGAGTAGTCCGAAGTACAGTGCCGCCAGCGAGCCCCGCAGGGGCACGTGGAACCAGAGCACGGTCACCGCGATGATGACCGAGGCTTCCACCAGACCGATCACCAGCCCTGGCAGTCCTTTGCCGAGCAGGATGTCGATCGGCCTGAGGGGGGTGACGAGCAGCTGATCGAAGGTACCGAGCTCCCGCTCCCGCGCCACCGAGAGCCCGACCACCAGCAGCGTGATGACCTGTGTCAGAAGCGCGACGATCCCCGGGATGATGAACCAGTGGGAGTCGAGCGTCTGATTGTAAAGCGCTCGCATGTCGAGCACCGCCGCGGGCGGCGCCCCGCCGTGATCCGCGGCCCAGGCGAGACCGAAATCGGTCAGGATCGTGCCGGCGTAGCCTTCGATCAACAGGCCCGTATTGGAGTTCCTGCCGTCGACGATCACCTGCACGGGCGCCGGCTTGCCCGTATGAAGGTCGCGCGAGAAGCCCTGATCGAGCACCACCACCGCCTCGACACGGCGAGAGTCGATGAGCTCATCGATGCGCCGGCTGCTTCGCAACACCGCCTCGACGGCGAAGGTCGGTGAGCCGGCGAAGCGGGCGATCAGATCCCGGGACGCCTCGCCCCCATCCTGATCGTATATCGCGATGGGCACGTGGCTCAGGTCGAAGGACGCCGCATAGCCGAATACGACGAGCTGGATGAGGGGCGGACCGATGAGCAGCCAGCGGCTGCGGGCATCGGCCAGCACGGCCAGGAGCTCCTTGACGAGCAACGCGAGGATCTGCCGGCTCATGGTCAATCCAGCCGCTTGCGCGCCCTGGCGGCCGCGAGCCCCAGGAAAACCGCCGCCATGACCGCAAGCGCCAGCGCATTCGGAACGATCACCGAGCGGATGTTCCCCGCCAGGAACACCGATTGGAGTATCGAGACGAAATACCGTGCCGCAATGAGGTGCGTCAGCGCCTGGATCGGTACCGGCATGCTGCGGATGTCGAAGACGAAGCCTGACAGTATGAAGGCCGGCAGGAAGGTCGCCACGATCGCGACCTGGCCGGCGGCGAACTGGTTGCGCGTGAGGCTCGAGATGAGAAGCCCCATCCCGAGCGCCGCCAACATGAAAAGCGCCGCACAGCCGGCCAGCACCAGGACCGAGCCGCGCAGCGGCACGCCGAAGAGCAGCACCGCCATCAGGACGGAGGCCGCCATGCCGCCCATGCCGAGGAGAAAATACGGGATCAGCTTCGCAAGCAGGATCTCGCGCACCGTCACCCGCGTCACCATGAGCGCTTCCATGGTGCCACGCTCCCACTCCCTTGCGATCACGAGCGCCGTGAGCAGCGCCCCGGTGAGGGTCATGATCACCGCGATGAGCCCGGGCACCAGGTAATCGCGGCTGCGCACTTGCGGGTTGAACCGCATGCGGGCCTCGGGATCGAGCACCATGCGCGGCGCTTCGCCCCGCTCCTCGGCCCGCATCCTGAGCCAGCCGGCCCAGACCTGTTGCACATAGCCTTCGATGATGCGGGCCGTGTTTGCATCGACGCCATCGACGATGACGCCGATCCGGGCGCCCGCGCCCCGCTCGACACGGCGCGTGAAATCACTTTGCAGCCAGACAATGCCCTGCACCTGCCGTGCCGCAAGCGCGCGCTGCGCACCCTGGATCGACCGGAAGGAGCTCGGACGGAAATACGGGGACTGGGCAAACCTTCCGGTGAAGCTGTCCGTGAGCGCATCGGGGCTCTGCACGACGAGCGCAAGCGGCACCTCGCGCGCATCGAGCGAGACGCCATAGCCGAAGACCAGCAGCAGCACCGCGGGGAGCACGAACGCGATGGCGAGCGCGGAGGGGTCGCGCACGATCTGCAGAAACTCCTTGCGCATGAGTCCTGCGAGACGCCGCAGGGCCGGACTCACGCCGCCTCCGGCACGGCGGCCGCCTCGATGGCGGCAATGAACGCCTCCTCCATGGTCGGATCGGGCCGGTCGGGCCGGCGCGCGGCCGCCTTGATGGCATCCGGAGTCCCCTCGTTCAGCACCCTGCCCTGCGCCATGATGAGCAGCCGGTCGCAGTACTCGGCTTCCTCCAGGAAGTGGGTGGTGACGAGCACCGTCACGCCCCGCCCGGCGAGCGCATTGATCCGGCGCCAGAACTCGCGCCGCGCGAGCGGATCGACTCCGGAGGTGGGCTCATCGAGGAACAGAATCGCCGGGTCATGCATGAGCGCGCAGGCGAGCGCCAGACGCTGCTTGAAACCGAGCGGCAGCTCGCCGGCCTTGGCCTCGAGCATCGGGCCGAGAGCAAATTCCTCCCCGGCCCAGGCGAGCCGCGCCCGCTGATGAGCGCCGGTCAGTCTGTAGACGCTGCTGAAGAAATTGAGGTTCTGACGGACGGTCAGGTCGCCATAGAGCGAGAACCGCTGCGACATGTAGCCGATACGACGGCGTGCAATGGCGGCGGCCGTGCGCAGATCGAAGCCGGCGACCTCAAGGGCTCCCTGCGTCGGCGGCAGAAGTCCGCAAAGCATTCGGAACGTGGTGGTCTTCCCGGCGCCATTGGCCCCGAGGAGGCCGAAGATCTCGCCGCGGCGGACTTCGAAGCTCACATTGTCCACCGCGGTGAAGTCACCGAAGCGGCGTGTAACCTGCCGCACCGTGATCACAGGCCCGGCCGCCGCCGCGCGGTCGCCGGAGGCCAACGCCGGCGCGCCAGCCTCACTGTGGGCTCTCGATCCGGCGGCGACAGCTTCGTGCCGGCCGCCGCCGAGGCGGGCCACGAAGCTGTCCTCGAACCGCGGCGCGGTCGGCGTCAGCACCAAGTCGGGGAAATCAGGCAACATCTTCGCCTCGGGCGGCGCGCCGGCGGCCATGACGACACGCACATGGCCGCCCTGAATGACGGCATCGATCACACCGGCAGTCTGGGCAAGTCTCGCCTGCAGCGCTCTGCGCCCGCCTGTGGCAACGGCATAGAAGCTTCGTCCGGCCATTTCCGCGCTGAAGTCCGACGGCGCGCCGCTGCCGAGAAGCTGTCCCTCGTGGAGCAGCCATACCTGATCGCAACGCTCCGCCTCGTCCAGATACGCCGTGCTGAAGAGCACTGCCGTATCCGTCTCGCGCATCAGATGCTCGATGATCTGCCACAGCTCCCGGCGCGATACGGGGTCCACTCCCACGGTCGGCTCATCGAGCAAGAGCAGTTGCGGCGGATTGAGCAGCGTGCAGGCGAGACCGAGCTTCTGCTTCATGCCGCCGGACAGCCGCCCGGCCATGCGAGCGGTAAAGGGGCCGAGCCCGGTCATGTGCATCAGATCCGCGTATCGGGGCGCGCGGCGCTCGGGCATCACGCCCTGAAGATCGGCGTAGAGGTCGAGATTCTCCCTGACCGTAAGATCCTCATAGAGGCCGAACCGCTGAGGCATGTAGCCGAGACGGGCCTGCACGTCGAGCGGATCACGCGCCACGTCGAAACCCAACGCCTCGATGCGCCCCGAGTCCGGCCGCAGCAGGCCCGCAATGAGGCGCATGAGCGTGGTCTTCCCCGCCCCGTCGGGTCCCACCAGCCCGGTCACCTGACCTCGCAGGGCATTCGCGGTGATCCCGGCCAATGCCTGCACGGTGCGCCCCGCGGAGCGAAAGCCGCGGCGGACGTCCTCCAGCCGTATCGCCGCAGGAGGCGCATCCCCCGGTTCACCGCCAGCGGCAGCAGACGATCTGCCATCCGTCTCCCGCGCTGTCGGCTCCATGCAGCCCTCCCATCCGATCAAGCCGCATGCGTCTCATGTGCACTGCCCGGAAACAACCTGCAATAGATGCACTCCGGCTCATCCGGCCCCGGCTTCACCCAGAAGCTGCGAATCCAGGGCGCCTCGTGCGAGGAAGAGGCGAATTCCAGCAGGTGCCTCTCCAGATCATGCCGGAGCAGTTCCCGCGGATGAGCCTGCGAGAGCAGCTCGAGCGCCCGACGGATCTCGATATCCCCCCGAGGCAGGACCGCGACGGCGGCGGCGCTGTGCTCGATGAGGAGCTGCGTCAGCCGTTGCGACTGCTCCGCCTCTTCGCCTCGTCCAAAGAGGACATGGAAATACTGAGAGAATCTTTCACGCTGCGACCCGCCGGGCTCCAGTCCGGCCGAACCGGGCTCGAGGCGGGCGGTCAGCTCGACGCGGTCGGTGGGAAACCCATCGTGGATCAGAGCCAGCCGTGCCCGGTCCGCGGCTTCGAAGCCGCCGAACACGGCAAGTATGACTGCGCTCATGCGCATCTCCCCGGTGTGAGGTGGGACCCGACGGTCCCATACGCCGATGCGGCAGTAAACACGTATTATCCGAAGGGGCGCACCCCGCATCCGCCGCCCTCAGCCCGCCTCCCGGAAGAGCGCAGGATCGGGGGCGCCGTCGACCACGAGCTCGGCGAGCAGCCCCTTGCGCGCCACCCGCGACAGCGCGTGATCGACCAGCTTGATGGATTCGGGAACCGGCAGCTCCATCTCGCCCACGAAGCAGCTGCCGGGCGCGACCGATTGGGTCTGCACATAGTTGAGGGGTGAGTTGGCAAGCGCACCTTGCGGCCAACATCCCTTCCAGACGTTCCCGACGGGAAGGAAGCTCGAATTGAGATTCGGGCCGCCATTGACCATGAAGATGCGGACCGTCTCCCCCACCTTGGCCCGCATCGCGCCGAGGCCGCCGGAAGTCAGACCCTCCACCATGCCGTTGAACAGCACGAAATTCGGCTCCTCGCGCGCCATCGCCGCGAAGTCGAAATGCAGCAGCCCGCGCGATCCGAACGGCTCGCGGGTATAGAGCTCATGCTGTCCGAGGTAGAACTCGCGGTCCACGGCCGGCAGGCCCTCATGCGGCTCGACGAGCACCATGCCGAACATGCCCCGGCTGATGCGCTCATCCATGCCCATCACGGCGCAGTGATAGATGAATGTGCCCGGATACGTGCATTCGAAGAAAAGGCGGCGCGAACCCCCTGGCGGCATGATGGTCGCCATCGCTCCCCCGCCACTGCCATACACGGCATGAATGTCCACACAATGCGGCCGCTGGTTGGCTGCGGCGCTGCGCACAGTGAGAGTCACCGTGTCATCCTGCCGTACCCGGATCATCGGCCCGGGCACCCGCCCGTTCCAGGTCATGAAGGTGAATTCGGAGCCGTCTGCGAGGCTTGCACGAACTTCCCTGGCCTCGAGCCTGCCGGCGCGAGGTACCGAGCCCGCCTGCGCCGCCTTGTGTCACTGTCTTCACGCCCGCGACCTCCACTGCAACCGACGACAACTCGTGATGCGATACTATTGTCGGGCCGAAAGATGACGGCGGAATACGTATTGGTGCGGAGCGCGCCGCAACGGCGTCACACCTGGGCAAACCTCCCGCTATTGCAGGTCCATCGGGCCAAGCTGCTTCAGCAGCGGACCCAGAAGCGGCGCAATCCGGCGCAGCTCTTCGCGATGCACCGCAGAAAGCCCCGCCAACGCCTGCTCGCCCGCGGCGGTGAGAGAGAGGAGCGCGCGGCGCCTGTCCTCCATGTCCGTGCGCCTGAGGAGGTATCCGCTCTCCACCAGGCGGTCGACCAGCCCGACGGCGCTGTGGTGGCGGATGGCCAGGCGTTCGGCAAGGTCGCCCACGGTCACCTGTGTGCCACGCGGATGGCCCTTGATGGCGAGCAGCGCCTGATGCTGCCGCGGCGCCAATCCCGCCGCGCGCGCGGCATCGGCGCTGAATGCCAGAAAACGCGCCAGCAAATGGCGAAACTCAGCCAGGAGCTGGTAATCGGCGAGCGCGAGCTCGGCGGAAGTCGGCGGACGTGGAGATTTAAGTTTCTGTCTGGTGGACACTGGAGCCTCTGACTCCATTATAAGATAGTCCGACCGCGGTATTTGATTGCGCGAGTAAGCGGTGTATTCTTGGAATTGGTCTAGTGAGCCGACGCGGCGGAACGGGGATGGGCGCGTCACACGTGCGCATGAATGCGACATGTAGGCTCCGACGATTCGCGCTCTGGACGGGGTAGCGATTATGAGATCAGTTCCTCCTGACCTGGCACGCAGCGCCTTGGACGCCGCGCCCGATGCCATGGTCATCATCGATGAGTCGGGCATCATCCAGTTCGCGAATCGTCAGGTCGACTCGATATTCGGCTACGACCACGAGGATGTCATCGGACATACCGTGGAAATCCTCATGCCGCGGCGCTTTCATGGGCGCCACCTCGAGCATCGCCAGAAGTACCGCGAGAGCGTCCGCCTGCGCCCGATGGGCGTCGGGCTGGAACTCTCCGGCAGGCGCAAGGACGGCACGGAATTCCCTGTCGAGATCTGCCTGAGCCCTGTCGACGATGACGGCCACGTCCTCATTGTCGCCGCGATTCGCGACGTAACGGATCGCAAGCGCGTCGAGGCGGAGCTTGGCGCGCAGCTCGAGGACATGCGCCGGCTCCACGAGTTGAGCACGCGCCTCATCGAGGCCGGGGACCTGGCGAAGGGGCTCGAGGAGATACTCGACGCCACCATCGCCTTGCAGCGCGCCGATTTCGGCAACATTCAGCTGCGCGATGCCGACACCGGCGTGTTGGAAATCGTGGCCCAGCGCGGTTTCTTCAAGACATTTCTCGATCACTTCGCCCGCGTCGATTCCAGTGACGAGTCGGCCTGTGGCCGTGCCCTGCGCAAAGGCGAGCGCATCATCATCGAAGATGTGGAGCAGGGCGGCGGCCATGTCCCACACCGCGGGATCGCCGCGGCCGAAGGATATCGCGCGGTGCAGGCCACTCCGATCCGCGGGCGCGACGGGCACGCCATCGGCATGCTGTCCACGCACTTTCGCGAGCCCCACCGCCCATCGGATCGGGAGCTGCAGCTCACGGACCTTTGTCTGCGCATGGCCTCGGACTTCATCTCCCGCGCCCGCGACGCGGAGACCGTGCGCACGGCACGCGACCTCGCCACGCGGGCGAACGAAGCCAAGACCCGGTTTCTGGCGACGGCGAGTCATGACCTGCGCCAGCCGCTGCAGACGCTCGAGATGCTCAATGGGACGCTGCGCCGGTTGCCGGCGAGCGTCGCGGTCGAGGACGCCGTGGCTCAACAGCAGGTGGCCATCGGCGCGATGTCGCGCCTGCTCAATGCATTGCTCGACATCAGCAAGCTCGAATCGGGAGCCGTGCGGCCGGAGCCCGCCGATTTCTCCGTGGCCGCATTATTCGAGGATCTGTTGCGCGCTTTCGCCGCGAGCGCCGCCGGCAAAGGACTCAAGTTTCAGATCTGTGCCGCCGAGGAGGTGGCTCACAGCGACCCGGCCCTCATCGAGCAGATTCTTCGCAATCTCGTATCGAACGCAATCAAATACACGCAGCGGGGCTTCGTGTCCCTCTCCTGTGGCCGCGAGAGCGATGGGAGCTTGCGTCTCGAGGTTAGGGACACCGGGATCGGGATACCGGCCGCCCAAATCCAGTACATCTACGACGAGTTCTATCAGGTGGGTGTCTCCAGCAACAGCTCCCGGGAGGGCTATGGACTGGGATTGAGCATCGTGCAGCGGATCGTGAAGCTCCTCGAGCTGAAGCTGCAAGTGCGGTCCCAGGTGGGCGACGGCACGGTATTCACCCTCGCGGTTCCGGCCGGCAGCGCCGGGCTCACTCGTGGACGGGCCGCCGCCCAGGAGCTTGGCGTCAATCAGCAGCCGGCCGCATCCCCCCGCGTGCTGCTCGTCGAGGATGACAAGAGCGTCCGTGACGCCACGCGCCTGCTCTTTGCCGTGGAAGGCTATCACGTGACGGCGGTTGCAACGCTCGCGGAAGCCCTCGAGCACGTTGCCGGCGAGGCCGGCCTCGACCTGCTCGTGACGGACTATCACCTGGCGAATGGCGAAACGGGCACGGCGGTCATCTTGGCGCTGCGGGAGGCGCTCGGAGCGCAGCTCAAGGCCGTGCTGATCACCGGGGACACCTCGGCGGCCGTGCGGGACCTGCCGCGCGACCCGCTCATGCGCATCGCGAGCAAGCCCGTCAAAGGGGATGAGCTTCTCTCACTCATGCGCGGTCTGCTGGCAGCCTGACCCGGGGGGCGATAAATACCCTCAGCGGCTGTTCTCGAGCGCCCAGAGGACCGCTTGCTGCTGCAGCTCGGTGCCGTTACGCAGGTTGAGCTTGAGGCGGATCTTCTCGCGGTGCGATTCGATCGTGTGCACACTCAGGTGCAGCTCGGCGGCGATCTCCCGGGTGGCTCTGCCGCGCCCGATGCGCTCGAAGACCTGCAGCTCCCGATCGGTCAACCCCGCCGGGCCCGATGCAAACTCACGTGACAGGGCACGATCCGCGAGGCGTTGAGTCACTGTCGTGCTGATGAAGCGCTCTCCCCGCATGACGGTGCGGATCGCCTCTATGACGGTAGCCTGCAGCTCCTGCTTGTTGATATAGCCGTCGGCGCCCGCCCGCAACGCGCGCCCGGCGAAGAGCCCCTCCTCGTAGGCGCTCACGACCAGAATCCTGGGATCAGAGCCGCAAGCGCGGATCTCCTTGATGAGATCGAGGCCGCTGCTGCGCTGCAATGCCAAATCGAGCAGCACGAGCGCCGGCCGCGCCGAGCGTACGAGGCCGAGAGCCTCATCGGCCGCGGCGGCCGAGCCGCACACCTGCAGATCCGGGTGCGCGGAGACTCGTGCCGCGAGTCCTTCTCGAACGAGCGGATGATCGTCCACGATGAGGACGCGAACCGGTATCGCCGTGCTCCGCAGTGCACTCTCGTCAGTCTTCACGGTCTCCCCGGAATGGGTACCGTACAGGAAACGACCGTCCCGCCCTCCGAACGCGCCTGCATCCTGAAGCGGCCGCCGATCGCGGCGCAGCGATGCTCCATCAGGCGCAGACCCACTCCCCCGTTGACGGCTCGCTGTTTCGGGATGCCAATCCCGTTGTCGTGAATCTCGAGCCGTAACCGGCGATCGTCGCTGTGGAGGCTGATCAGTACATTGTCGGCCTTGGCATGCTTGGCGGCATTGCCCACCGCTTCCTGCGCGATCCGATAGAGGTGAGTCGCGGTTGCCGCATCCGCCATCCCGAGGCCGGCAGGACATTCGAAGCGGCAGGCGAGCTTGTAGGTTTCCTGTGTGCTTCTTGCCAGCGCATCGAGCGCCGCGGGCAGGGTATCCCCATCGATCGGGACCGGCACCAGTCCGCGGGCGACAGAGCGCACGCGCCGATTCGCCTCGCCGATCCCGGCAGCGATCCGTTCGGCCAGCTCCGCCGTGCCCGAGCCGCCCTCGCGCAACTGCTCCGAGAGGGTCTGAACGAGCAGGCCGAGGCCCGTCAACTCCTGCTGCGTCCCGTCGTGAAGCTCCTGACCGATCCTCTGCTGTTCCAGCGCGGCGATGTGCAGGACCTCCTCCTGGAGCGCCTTATCCGCGCTCAGATCGCGAATGCAGCCGACGATGAGGTCGGCGTCGGCGGTCGCGGACATCGACAGGAGAGCCGGAAAGCGGGCACCATCGCGGCGGCATGCAATGACTTCGCGGGGCGTGCCGATGACATGCCACTCTCGTGTTCTTCGATACCGTAAGAGACATTCCTCGAACTGGGCGCGCAGCTCAGGAGGCAGGAGAATGCTCACGCCCCTCCCGATCACCTCTGGCACAGGGTAACCGAACATTCGCGAGGCGGAGCCATTGAACGTCTCTATCCTGCTGTCGGCGTCGATGATCACCAGGGCGTCCATGGACGCATCCAGCACGGCACGCAGCTGCGCCTCGACCCGCTCACTCGCCTCCGTGCGCTTCAGCGGGCTGGACTTGGCGCTCTCAAGCTCATGAGCCATGCATCGAGATCCCGGTGCAGGAAGCCTAAACGAGTCTAAGCCGCGGCGGTAGCATTTGGAATAAGTGAAATTCCTGAGACGCTGCCGTCCGACCGGCTGGTGGAATCCACCATCCTCGGTGGTGGCTCGCCCTATTCCAATGCCGAGCTGCCGGCGCCAGCATTGACTCGTCCGGGCAAGTCACCGTTGCTTCGCACGCAACGCCCGTGCGCGCATGAGGATCGTGCCAATGCTCACCGCTCCGGCCCTGTTCGCCCGCAACTCGCTCCATGCCGGGCCCGATGCCACAGTCATCATCGATGACGCCGCAGGAATAACTCGCTTCGCCAACTGTCCGGTGACGGCAGTTGAATGACATTCATGCATGCCAGCTTTCATGCATGCCGTCCGCTTGCTGCGACGCTGCGGTTTTCCCTTATGGCATTCGCCCCCGCGCCGGTGCAGCGTGCCTTCCGTCAAGACGTGCCAACCAGAGGCAGTAAGTCATGAGTGGCCAATGCGATTCAGCAGACGTCCGGCGGCCGAAAGATGGGGCTTCGGCTCCCCCTCTCAGCCAGGAAACCGTCGCGATGATCGCCCATGAGCTGCGCAGCCCACTCTCCGTGATGTCCAACGTCCTCAGAGTGTGCCGGTCGAGCATGGTCCCGAGAGCGATGCCGGGAGCGGGTGACATGCTCAATCGTCAGGTGAACAAGGCGTTGCGGCTCGTCAACGACCTGATGGATCTCTCCCGTGTCAGC
Organism: Pseudomonadota bacterium; assembly: GCA_019352035.1. Taxonomy (GTDB): domain Bacteria; phylum Pseudomonadota; class Gammaproteobacteria; order Steroidobacterales; family Steroidobacteraceae; genus 13-2-20CM-66-19. The sequence continues at coordinate 37,045 of JABBNZ010000031.1, forward strand.
GAGGACCGTCTGCGCCTGGAGCGAGCCCCGGTCGACCTCGGCCGCGTGATTCTGGATGTCACGCGCGATCTGGATCAGGAATTGCGCAGCCGGCAGCAGGTGCTCATCCTGGAGCTTTCCGCGCGGGCGGTCTGGGTGCAGGGCGATGCGGCCCGCCTGGAGCAGATCGTCGAGAATCTTCTCGAGAACAGCTGCAAGTACTCCCCGGGCGGTGCACGAATCGCGGTGGCCTTGTCGCGGGAGGAGGATCAGGCGGTGCTCCGTATCCGTGACAATGGCACCGGAATCTCGTCCGAGGATCTGCCGCATATCTTCGAGCCGTATTTCCGCGGCAGCAGCCTCGCGCACTGGTCGCGCGGCGGCCTGGGGCTGGGCCTGACGCTCACGCGGCGGCTCGTGCAGCTGCACGACGGTACCATTGAAGCCAGGAGCCCCGGTACGGGCTGCGGCAGCGAATTCACCGTGAGACTGCCGATGACCGCCAGCCCCGGAACGCAAGAGAGCGGACTCTCGCCTCCCTGAGCGCGACGCGGCCGTCGAGACGTTGGAGGTGACTCGCCGCTCGTGGACCTCACCGCGGCGGATGCCGTGGGAAGGCCGCTCGCGGCTCAGGATGGGAGGACCAGCACATCCGCGGGCGCATGATACGCAATTCGAAATCCTACCCCTCCCATCGCACCCGCCTGCGCACGCGGTCCAGAAGACTCGCGCTTGCCGATGACCAGAAGGTCCGCCGGCGCCCGTGCAATCTCGGCCAGCACCGCCGAAACCGGCTCTCCACACACCGCACTCGCATGCAGGACGGCGTGACCCTCGGCGGCGCCCAACAGATCCCGCACGATCGCCGTCGCGGCCTCCTCCGATTGTTTGCGGCGGCGTGCGATCACCGCCTCGTCGATCTCCTGCAGACGCATCCGCTCGACGTAAGGCACGTCGTAAGCATGTAACACGGTACAGTCACCATTGCCGACGAGGCCGCTGCCCCAGAGCACCGCGCGCCGCGACAGCGCGCCGGGCATGTCAACGGCAACCATCGCGGAAGCGTAGCGGCCGGCGCAGTCCCGGCGAACGAGCAGTATCGGCGTCTCGACACGGGCGAGAAGCTTCATTGCCGTGCCGCCGAGACAAGGACCGGGGGCGCAAGCCTCGTGCTCGCCTCGCGCCCCGATGACGAGCAGATGCGGCTCGATCTCTGCGACCAGGGCCGCGATCACTGGGCTCGCCTTGCCGAGCCGCGATTCGCAGCGGGCATGTATCCCGAATCTCGACTCGAGCTCGGCGAGGGTCAGGCGAAGGGAGGTCTCGCAGCCGCGCGCGACATCCTGGTAGCTGTCCTGCGAGGCCGGACGCCACCGGGAGAAGAGATTCCAGTCAGGGCGCACGTGGGCCAGGAAGAGATTCGCCTCCCACTGCTGGGCGAGCTGCCCCGCCCGCATCACCGCGCCCCGTCCCGCAGCCGACAGATCCGTGGCAACCAGGATACGCTTCAGAACGGGCATGGCTCGCGGCTCCTTGATGATGCGCCCACATTAGCTCGGGCGGCGATCCTGCGTATCGGGGCAAGTACTTAACTTGCCGCCCTCGCGGGACGCCGTCCACAATAGCCCTGTCTCCTGGCGAGGTACATGAGGCGATGTTTCGACGAATGATGGTGATTGGACTGGGATCGCTCGTGCTCGCGGCCGCCGCGAGGAGTGCCGGTGCAACGGATCTGCAAGCCGGCAAGGCGCTCGTTGAGCGTACGTGCTATGCGTGCCACGGGCCGAACGGCATGAGCCGCATGTCGCTCTATCCGAACCTCGCGGGCCAGAAGCGCCAATACCTGGCAGCCCAGCTTCGCGCCTTCCGCGACGGCAGCCGCAAGAACCCGATCATGAGCCTGATCGCCGCTCACCTCACGGACGCACAGATCATGGACGTCGCCGCCTATTTCGCCTCGCTCGAGCCCGGGAAAGGCGCGCTTTGCGCCAGATAGACGGGCACCACCCTGTAGGCCGGCTCGCCGCATCCGTGGGAGACTCGGCGCCAATGCGCCGCGGCCGGGTACTCAACGCAATGGATGAGCCAACCCCATTGCCCGAGCCGATGTCCATCACCGAGCCCAGGCAAGTGAGCTGGGGACGCGTTCTCGTTACTTTGGCCGGACTCGGACTCGGCGCGTATCTCGTCGTCGAGCACGGCTGGAACGACGTGCTGCGAGGACTGCAGACGGTCGGCTGGCCGGGGCTCGCTGCGATCACGCTCTTTCATGCACTGCCGACGCTCGTGTGCGGCCTCGCATGGTGGGTTCTGCTGCGCCCTCATCTGAAGGAAAGCGGCCTGCTCTTCGTCTGGCTGCGCTGGATCAGGGACGGCACGGACGGCGTCGTCCCGATCCTGCCCGTCAGCGGCGAGCTCGTTGCAACCCGGCTGCTCAGGCTTCGTGGGACGCCGATGGCGGGTGCCGGCGTCATCGTCGATGTCACCACGGAGCTGCTGGCTCAGCTGCTCTTCGCGATTCTCGGCTTTGCGCTGCTCATCACGACCCACCAGGGCTCGCACTATCTGACCTGGGTTGCCCTCGGCCTCGCGGTCATGACCGTGCAGTTCGGGGGGTTCCTGATCGCGCAGAAGAAGGGACTCTTTCGGCTCCTCGAGCGGCCCTTCGATTGGATCAAACGGCGCTGGCGGGGGATGGCGACGGAAGCTCCCGAGGAAGTGAAGGCGGAACGGACCCTGCACGAGCAGATCCTGCAGATCCATGCGCATCACCGGGCTTTCTTCGGATCCCTCCTTTTACATCTTGCCGCCTGGATCATCGGCGCGCTGGAGGCGTGGATCGGCCTCTGGCTCATGGGTCATCCGCTCGGCGTGCCCGATGTGTTGGTGTTGGAGAGCCTCGTCTCGGCGATCCGCAGCATCATCTTCTTCGTCCCGCTCGCCGCGGGCGTGCAGGAGGCCGGATACGTGCTGGTCGGCGCACTGGTGGGTCTGCCCGCGGACATCGCCCTCACCGTCTCGATGCTCAAGCGCGCGCGGGATCTGATCAAGGGTGTGCCCGCCGTGCTGATGTGGCAGCTCCTCGAGAGGCGGGCGGCTGGCCGGCCCGGCGAGCGGCGGTGAGCCGTCCGCCTGCCTGGCTTCTCTCGCATGGGCACGTTCCGGCGCGAGCCATGGCGCAGTGCGCCTCGACCGGGCGGCAGCTGTGCATACGGAGGTTGAGCGCGCCGCCCGGCTCGATCAATTCGACCTGGCCGGCTTGCCCGGCGGCTGCGCCACCGGCCTTCCCTGCTGCTCGAAGCGGCGACCGAGAAAGGCTATGAACACGCCTCCAAAGAGCAGTCCACCGGGAACCCACATCGCGAGGCCGCCCAACTCCTGATCCGCCACCGCGGAGATCGCCAGGAACCGGCCGCAGACCTTGTACACCGGATACCAGTCCCTGTGCGAGAACGCGAGCGCGGCCGACATCAGCATCATGGGCGCCATGCCGATGTAAAGAAGCGCGAAGCGCTGCGGCAGGCGCAGGCGCGCGCGCGGGTACTCCCGCGGGTCGAGCACCAGGTGCCAGAAGGGTAGCGCCCCCAGCACGGCGCTCCAGCTCATCAGCTTGTAGAGCCCGTTGCTCACCATCACATCGAAGGTGATCGGCGGCCAGAGCCATGCGAGGAGGCTCACGGCATAGAGGATCGTCGCCACCCGAGGATCGAGCAGCAGCCGCAGCGGCCCCCGCAGGAGGTTGGACCTTGTCCGAAGCCATTCCCGCGCGGGCAGCGGCAATCCCCGCAGGAGCGCCGCACCGGGAGCGGCGCCCATGAGCAGCGCGGGCGCAAGATCGTGCAGCGCGAAATGCTGCAGCTGCAGCACGGTGAACATGTGGCTCGCGTAGTAGTCCCAGCTCGTCTGCAGCGCCGCATAGATGAGCAGGAGGCCCGTGAAGAACGCACACCTGCGCGGCAGGGCGATCCGCGGGCTCGCGCCGGCCGCGCCCCGCGCATACACCACGGCCGCGAGCGCGACCGTCCCAAAGACGGTCGGCGAGAATTCCCATGGCAGAACGAGACCGATCGCGCTGGGCAATGCGGCTCCGAAAACGTGACGTCGAACGGAGAACCGGCCAGCCCTCCGCAAGGAGCGTGCTCGCGCGGCCGTCAGCCCCGCGATCCCCTCGGGCGAACTGCAACGGAACTGTCACGGGACGGAGACGCGACCGTAATCTGCGCAGTCTACCGTGCGCGGCTTCACAAACAAAAGGTGAGGCCGATGACCGAAACCGCCCGTTGCCGCATCGAGACTGTTGCCGCCGTCGTGGCCGCTCTCATGGCTGGCACTTTGCCCGCACACGCCCAGAACGCCACCAACCTCGGGTCCGTGGAGGCGCAGTCGAGCGTCGAAGCCCGGTCCGCCGGGAAGAACTTCGACAGCAAGGTGCTGTCAGCGAAGCAGAAAGTGAAGGCGACCCAGCCGGTGAAGACAGTGCCGAAGTTCATGTTCGAGCTCGTCGGTCCGGCCGGTGGCGGCCTGCAGGCGCTCGGCACGCTGCCGAACGTCTACATCTCTGGATATAACGTCGGCAGCGCATCAGCGCGAAATACGATTTCCATGCGCGGCGTCAAGGTCGGTTTCAACAGCATTCCGGGCGATCTCGAGACCAATGCCATCACCGCGGAATTCGACGGAATACCGCTCAACAGCCTGAGCCAGGGTACCGGCTGGCATTCCACCGAGACGCCGATCGGAGCGCTCCTCTCCGGAATGAACGCCGTGGAGGGCGCGGGAAATCCGCGCGACCGCTGGTACAACAGCCTGGGCGGCACGATCAATTTCGTTCCTGTCCAACCGACCCGCGACGCCGGCGGCAGGGTCTCCCTGTCCGGCGGCAGCTTCAGCTCCACGATAGCCTCGGCCGTCTTCAACACCGGCGAGATCAACGGCTGGTCCACCGTGGCGGGCGCCGCCGGCGCGCGCGAGCTGACCTTCCGCGACACCCCGGACACCCTGCCGTCCGATTCCGAGCAGGGGTACCTCAAGACCCGCAAGCGGCTCTCGAGCGGCTCGGTCAGCTTCGGCGCCTATTTCACGCGCAGCGACGAATGGCGTCCGAACATGATCCCGGTCGCCCCCAATCCGCAGATCTACACCGGCGGCCTCGGCGGG
>JABBNZ010000032.1 GCA_019352035.1 Pseudomonadota bacterium
CCTTGGACTGTAAACTATCGAAGGCAGATGTCTCAGGTCACATTGGCACAGGGGGGCCTCCATCAGGACGTTGCGCACGTCCGGGTGGATCGGAAAGTCGACGCTCGTTGCCTCCATGTCGCGAGCTTGCGAGTCCGTCTTACGGATTGGACTGATGATCCTGTCGGCTGTCACGTCGTCATAGCGGAGGCTGACGAGGTCGACGCGCCTCAGGGCCAGGTGGAAGGCCAGTGTCATCAACCATCGCAGCCATTGCGGCGCCACTGAATGGATGGCGTTGAACTGCTCGATCGTCATCCGCTGGCGGCGCTTGTGAGGCAACGGGTCGACGAACAAATCATCGGCCGGATTGCCCAGATGCGAGGGATACATGCTTGAGAACCACGCCCGACATGATCGCTCCCGAGGCTCCGCTGCCGTACGCGCCGGGGAACCATTCGTAGAAGGGGAGGAGGCCGAGCTTGGCCCCGAACCCGAAGAGGGCCAGCAGCCCCACTGCAATTCTTCCGCCCGAGGATAGTGCATGCCCGGCGACCGCGAAACCGGCGAAATCGACCGCCCCCCCCGCACGCTGCGCGAGAAGAAGCAGCGCCAGCAGAATCCCCACGAACCCCGCCTCGAGGAGCGTGAGCATGTAGAGCGCACACCGCCCGGCCTGCGCCGAGGCGCGCTCGGAGAGAATCAACACCGCCACGCCGATGCTCATGAGCTCCCAGGCGACGAGGAAGGAATACGCGTCCTGAAGGCCGAACACGCCGAGGGCGCCGATCAGGGACAGGGCGGCTCCCGCGAGCCAGGCAGGCCTCGCCGCGCGGATCGGAGTTGCGAGCGCAACGGCGAGTCCCGCCGGCAGCAGGCCGAAGCCCATCGCGGTGGCTGTACGAGTACATGGTGGCATTCGCCGTGCAGAAGGCGGCAACGAGAAAGATGTGCGCCGGACTCCCAGCGTTTCAGCAAGAATTACGCAGGTCCCATCGTGTAGTAGTCGAGGTCTATGGACGATTCTCCTCATCGTCCATGACGCTCTGCCGGAGTCCACTCGCAGCCACGTGCGCTGCCATCCCGCCAACCGAAAGTCGGTTCGAGCGATCGCGAGTGATCCCTTCGCTTGAACGACCGACAGTGGCCTTCCTGTCCATTCAGTGTTAGCGACGGGACGATAGAGCGGTGATTGACCTCTTCTCATCGAGCTGGATCCGCCGCATACACGTAAAGCGTTCCCCGCCGACGGATGCACGCGTGGTCGGCGATGTCCCGCAGCGGGCGCGGTGGGAAAACCCGGAAACAGCGGTACACCCGGTGACCACCTACGAGTCCTGGGCTCGAAAGGGTCAGTCTCGCCGGTATTTGCGTCAGCTTACCGGTGGCACAGCTCGGTGTGCAATTGCTCGAACTCCAAATTCCCGTGGCTCGGGCGACACTCGTACCCCAACCGCGCCATTTCAAATGAATCAGCGCAACTGAACCATCCTCGGTCAATAGGAGCGTTGAAGGACGGACAAGGAGCGGGTTCTTGCGGTACGCGCTATTGACGACGTTGCCGATGTCTCCGTAGAAGGCGATCTGCCCAGGAGCCGACCCCCGGGGGCCCGCTCCAGCAGGGACCGCGAGCATCCCTCCGGCGGCCATCACTGCCAGAAGCATCGCCGGCCGGCGACCGAGACGCGCCCGGAGTCCGGGCTGACTCAGGCGGCCCGGACCCATCGAAACCCCGCACCGGCAATCGTCATCGAAGAGAATACACGCTGAGCGCGGACGTCGCGCTGTTGGTGCTGTTGCACCCCGTCTGATGAGGGCGACGGCCGGGCCGTAGGGGCAGAGCCACACTGGAAGCGACCGAGAAGGTGCGCCACATGCGGGAACAGGTGCGTGAGGATCGCCGAAACAGCACGCCCCATAAGCCCTTGCCGAAGGGACTGCGATTGGCCGCCGGGCAGCTGCTCGAGCGGCACGGCCCGTGTCGGAACGCCGAGTTCCCGCTCAATGTCCCTTGCAGTTCAAGTGAAGCCAGGTGCTCAGTTGGTCGTCGGCCGCGCTGAAGGCGTTCCCGGTCAATGGGGCATTGCTGCCCGTCTTGGCCCACTCCTGGTAGGCGGTGGCTTCGACCTCTACGGCGGACTTGACTTGCGAGGGCGCCTCGTCGGCGAGGTGGGTCATGGCTTTGGCCGCTCCCTGAACCAATGGTGGGGTCGCCTGGCTTTGGAGCGCGGCGAACTGGACGCTGGCCGAATTGACGTCGCCGCAGAATGCGGCACGCGATGCGTGGGAGCTGCAGGCGCAAAGCCCCAGAATCGGGGTGACGCAAAGCGCGGCGAGAGAGAATCTCATGAGGAGCCTCCGATGGTTTTGGGGGATGTTCGGTCTGACTTCTGGAAGTCGGGTCGAAGACGGGTCGTCGCGTCGCCGCGACGGCACGCGCCGTTTCGCGCACAGATCTGCGGCGACGAACCAGCTGTGACAATCACGCGGCGCCTCGCTCGGCGCTGAGCGCGCGCACGCGGCCGTTCACGCGCGTCACGACGACGGAACGAACGGCCGGCGCCTTTCATTTCAGAAGGTAGGCGCTGCTGGTGTCTTCGATATGGCGTGGTACCGCTTGAGAGCAGCCGTTTGCATCTGGGTTCTCGCGTCCAGGACGTCATCGCCACAGGGTTTGCTGTAATAGACAGCGAGTTCCATCTGTGCCGCCTTGCTCGAATCGGCGCTATTGCTCGAAATGCTCGCCCAGATCCTGACGACGTCGTCGACGACCAGCTTGTTGGAATTGCCGATGAACGAACCGCATCGTTGGTTCAACGCGACGTTGCGGGCGTCGTTGGGCGCGAGTTTGATGAGGCCACCGTTGAAGTGCAGATTAATTTCGCCACCGTCGGTACGCAATGCCGTCATGCGACCCCCGAGAGTCGGGGCACCGACGCCAGAGGTCGCGTTCCAATCGGCGAAACAGTCGCCGCTCTCGCAAGGTAATCGGCCCTTCTGGCTGTACGCCCACCAGAATTGGGTCCCGAGGAAGGTGTTTTTCCCTGATGGGGTGCCGTACTTCTTGAACAGGCTGGCCTGAATGCTGCTCACGAGCGGTTCATCGGCGGCGTGAGGGGCGAAATTGATCAGCCGCTCCATGGACACGACCCGGCTGTCGCCCACGGGGCTGTTGAAGCCCAGCAGAAGCTGATCGGTCGTGCCCGCGGTCGTCTTCGTATATTCGACGTACTGGACGAAGGGTTGAGACTCGACGGTGACCTCCTTGTAGGCGATGCGGTACTTGGAACGTTGCAGCACGGGATTACCCGGATAAGTCCTGCCGGCGATCTTCTCCGCCTGCGCCATCGGCACGCCAAGCCGGATGCCCAGCAGGTCCTCCGCCGCGCCGGAGTACGAAGGAATGACCGGCTGGAAAGTCCGCACCAGGGTAACGGCATTCGCGTTCGGTGGCGCGTTGCCCGAAGATCCGGAGTTCGTGTGCACCGGCTGTCCGGGTGGTTGCGTGGCCGGCCCGGTGATCGAGGTCACCTGATTCTTCATCTTGCTCATGACAGTGCCGACTGTCTTGTGGAGCATGTCGGTCAAAACCCCACTGGCTCGCGAGGGTGAAGGCGCCCACACCAGCGCGATCAAGAATATCGGCAACAATCGCGAATACGGCTTTATGGTGCACATTGAGCGTTCCCCTGGAGTATGCAATCGGTCTTCCGCCACTTCCCTTGGGCCGCCGACCGGGCGTCGTCGAGCGGTCGAGACAGTCATCGCGACCGACGCTCGGGCGTTAGTGTCGCGCGGATCCTACATACTCGTCATATGCCGATTCCACCACCGAGATATTCTGTCTTCCAACCCACCAGAACCACCCTCCGAGGAGCAAAAGCGGAACGCCGAGGATGGCGCCGATGATGGTGAGCGAGAGCAACGCACCCAAGATCGCCAGACAGAGACCCGCGAATCTCGAGCTTTTGTTGGGAGCGAGCAGTTTCTGCTTCTGCAGGAGCAAGACGTCCGGATCACGCGACCCGGTCGCCTTCAGGCTGCCGAGCACACTGCGCTTGTCCATCTTTCTGAATTGACCGTAACCTTCGATATTTTTCATGGCCATGGCTGGCTCTCCTGGTTAAAAGGACGGTGCCACCCGGGGCACCTCGAGATGCTCGAGTACTCTGCGAGCGAGAGTTTGTTCCCGCATCGTCTCAGCGCAACGGCAGGCCTCCGAACTGCTCGCCCGAGAACGCGCTCGACTGGGGATGAGCTCTCCGCGGACCTGTTACACGGCCGCGCTGCTGGCCAGCATCCTCGGCTATCGTAACCAGGAGAGGGAAGGCATCGTCATGGCGAAGCAGGCGAGCGCGTGCCTCTCGAAATCGCTCGGACCCACGAACATTCGGACCATCGCGACATACCAGGTGCTGGCCGATTTGCAATTTCAAAGCCGCCTGTACGGCGATGCGGCCCAAACCTACGATAGAGTCGCCGCAATGTTCGCGGGCGTCGTTGGACCGCGGGCGCTTCGGACCATTTCGGCCAGGGAGAATGCCGGAGTCGCCCGGCAGTACGCCGGACAGACCGCCCAGGCGGATGGCTCTCTCACGGCCGCGTTGGCCGTGGCGCACGCCGCGCTTGGCTGGACGCACCCCACGACTGAGGATTTGCGCTTCCACCTCGCCGACTGCCGGCTTGATCGGCGGCGCACACGGGGCGTCGGCAGGCTAATGACCGGCCTTTCCGTGCCGGTGCTGAACGAAGGGGAAATCGAGTCGGACTGGATGGGACGCCTTGCATACGAACAGGGCCGGCTTGCGCTGTACACCGGACACGCTGGGCGGGCGGTTCCGCTGTTGCGGACCGCGGTACAGGCGATTGGGACGAAGGATCCGGACGGTCCGATCCGGGTGGCGGCGATACGAAATCTGATTCATACCGCCATGATGACTGAGACAAGTGCGCGGACAATCCGACGGTGAGGCGGACGGCTGGACGGAACTTCGCGACTCCAGTGCCCTGAGGAAATCCGCTGACGCTTAAGCTCCGTACTACGCAGCCATGCCGCGCGGATGTTCCTGCGGGATGAGCAAGTCTGCGGGTACGTGAAACCGCTCGCGGATCTTGTGGATCATCGACATGCTGAGTTCCCGCTTTCCGTTCAAGACCTCGCTCGCGCGGCTTGCGGTGCCGGGAAGGGGAACGAGAACGAGGTCGGCGCGAGAGAGGCCGTGCTGATCCAGCAGATAGATCAACAGTTCCGGTAACGTCGGTGTCCGACGTGGCCACCCCGAACGCGTAATGCCAGCAGAACTGGCTGTACTGGTACGCCCGCTCGCCGTAGGCGGCCTGGTATTCCTCCCACAGCAGCTGCAGCGTCACCCCTTTGCGCTTGAGCTCCTGGTGCACGTACGCGTAGTTGGCGTGCGTGTACTGCTCGCGCTGCACGACCTGGGGAAAGAGCAGCCGCTCTCGGTACTGGATCTTTCCGAGCGCGTCGGTGAGGCGCTGGCGCTGCTGATGAAGCAGCCGGGCGGTGCTCGACTTCAGGCTGTAGTCCAATATGTACTTTTCAACAAATGCGCCGAAGGCATCGGAAAAGCCGACGCTCCCGAAATTGACGGACGCTTCCAACCGCGTGGCCTCCTGCTCGCATTGGATTCGCACCGGAGCTGCGCGGCTGACGTTGCCGTCCGTCAGGCACCAGAATCATGCCGGCCTCACCCTGGAGGCCCCAGACTGGCCTGCAGCGGCCTTCAAGGTAAAAGTCGGCTCAAAGGATGCGATGAGGTCAAGCCAGTCCTCCATGAGCCGCGTCATCAGGAATCGCTCGCGGACAGTCTGAGTGGCTTTCTCGCCGAGGCGCCTGCGGAGCGCGGCGTCCTTGAGGAGTTGAACGATCCGCTCGGCGGTCTGGGGAACGCTCTCGACCAGAAAACCATTGACCCCGTCCTCGATCTGATGGCGTAGCCCCCCGGTCTTGCCGGCGATTACCGCGGCACCCTTCCACATGGCCTCTGTCACGGTGAGCCCAAACCCCTCGCGCAATGACTTCTGCAGAATGACCGCGGCGCGCCGCTGAAGGGCATTGACGAGGGCGGTATCTTGCACGGAAAGAATGATGATCCGCTCTTCGCGATGGGCCGCCAGAGACTCGAACACGCTCTGTCCTTCCGGGTCGTCGGTGGCAACGTTGCCGATGAGCACGAGGGTTGCGTCAGTCTCCTTGCGGGCGAGCTGGAACGCCTCGATGACTCCCTCGGGGTCTTTCCACCTGTCGAATCGGGATATCTGAACGATGAGCGGCAAGTCTGTCGGGATGCCGTAGTGATCCAGGCGCTCGGTGATCTCGCTATCCGCGAGCTCACGGTTCGTGGAGGCGAAGGGGTCGATGGCGGGCATGATGAAGCGCTGAGGAGTTGTGAGCTTTTGTGCGTACTCCGGCAGAGACAGCACCACTGCGTCATAGCACTCGACAAAGCGGGCGAGGTAGTCCCAGATCCTAGCATTTGGCTTCGAGAGCTCAACGTGGCAGCGCCACACCCACGGGCATTTGCGGCGGAAGAAGCGCACGAGCGGCAGCGGCTGCGGGTCGTGTACCACCACGAAATCATGATCCAGATGCATCCGCGCGGCGTTCTCGAAGCAGACTTCCTCGTAAATGTCCTGCTTCAGGTCGGTGAGGTTGATCGGTGCTCCCTGCAGGGCGTTGTGCATCTTCTTGGTGATCGAGAAGAAGTCAGGTCGTCCTTGAATGACGCGCCATCCGGTCCTCACACCGGTTGCGTTCATGAGCAGGGTGAGCGAGGTGAGAATCTGCGCAACACCTCCTCCATAGTAGGTCGAATTGACATTGAGGACGTGGAGGTCGCCGAGCTGCTTCGCCTTGCGCAGTATTCTCTCGACGGCCTGCGCGCCGATGAGCCGCTCGTAGTCCAGCACCGTCGTCAAGGCGAGCGCGTTCGTGCCCTCAGCATGTGATGCGACGTTCATTCGCAATGCTCCCAAGTGGCGGTGACTTGGCATGGCGCAAGGCAGAGCGGGACGGCCGATTGCGGTGCGCGCCCGGTGGCACGATGACGAAACCGGACCGCTGGGGTGTCTGCAGTGCTCCCATCGGATCCCGCGAAGCGGGACGCGGAGCCCAGTATCCAGGCGTAGCGGCTCAAGGCTATACGGGGTAACCACAAGAAGTCGCTGCGCATTGCGAGTCTTCTGTACGCAGGCTTTTCAATTGCCCGCGGTGAAAGCGACCAGGAAACTGGGTGCAGAGCTCTTCGAAGAGCTGCGTCGAAGTGATGTGTTCGGCGTAGACCGGCTGAGGGCGCTCTGAGGCCTTCTCGGCGGGGGGCTCACCCGCGGCCCCTGCTCGCCGGGGCTTTTGGCGCCATCGGTTGTACGTAGTCGCCGGCATACGGACTTTCCACAAGTGGGGGCGCCAACTCGGCGGCGCATCTAGGGCGTGGCGATTTGCTTTGAGCGTATTGGCGCAGGGCCCGTAATACCGCCGGAGGCACCCGGGCGGATCGGGCCATGAGCGAATGCGGGGCTCTTCGATGCGATGAAAGGCGAATGAAGGCGCATGACGGCAGGTTCGGGGGGCCGGCGTCCTTTGACAGAGCGAGCGGTTAGCACCGTGCACAAGAAGCACTTTCCGATATGGGCCAAAAATCGGCGCCTCCTTCGGCGGTCTTTGCCTCGTGCTGCTCATCGTGAGCGGGATCGCGCTGGATCGCGTCGATGCGATCAATAAGCAGATAGTCCTGGCACACGAGGATTGGTTGCCGAGTCAGCGCACGCTGGGGCAACTGCGCTCCAGACTCGATCAGTACCGCCTTGCGGAAGTGGCGATCGCCGTGGGCACCGGCGATCGGGAAACGGCCGCCGCCGTCGAGAGTCTGCATCGCGCGTCCGCCAGGGTGGACGAGGCACGCGCGGACTGCGCTCGCTTCGTCACCCCCGGCACCGACGATGTGCGCTACATGCGTGCGTTCGATGACGCTTGGGGAAATTACCGAAAAGCGGGGGAGGGCCTGGCCCGCGCAGCGCTCGCCGGGCAGCGAGGCGATCGGGCCCGAGCTGCCGCCGCTCAACCGCTCTATGACGCGGCTTACACCGCGTTGACGCAGAGCATGCGCTTCAATGCGGATGCTGCGCTCGCAAGCGCCGCAGCGGCGGCACGTTACGTCATGGTCACGCGGATGGTGCTGTTGACCGCCCTGTTCGCCGTACTGGGGATGAGTGGGGTTCTCGGGGCGTTGCTTACGCGCAACGTCTCGATCCCGCTGGCGGCAATGACGAGTGCGATGGGGCGCCTCGCGGGGCATGATCTTACGGTGGAGGTGCCCGAAACGGCGCGCGATGACGAGCTTGGCGTCATGGCGAAGTCGATCGAGGTATTCAGGAGGAGCTTGATCGAGGCCGATGAGCTGCGTGCGCGGCAGGAGGCACAGCATGCGCTGCTGAGCGAGAGCGAACGGCGGTTTCGGACGGTGTTTGATTCCGTCAACGACGGAATCTTCATCATTGACCACGGCACGGTGCAATTGACCGAGGTGAACCGGCGCGGCTGCGAGATGTTCGGCAAGGAGCGGGAAGCCATCATTGGCGCGCCGGTGAGCGCGCTGTCCGCCGAGGAATCTGGCGACGGCAGTCAAGTCATGGAGCGGATCGCAAGAGCACAGCACGATGGGGCGCAGCTGTTCGAGTGGCACTGCAAGGCAGGGGATGGGCATCCGTTCTGGACGGAGGTCTCGCTGCGGCGCGCGACTGTCACGGACCGCGACGTCGTCGTGGCGACGCTGCGGGATATCAATGAGCGGCGGCGGGTCGAAGCCAGGATCCGGCACATGGCGCATCATGACGCGCTCACCGAGCGTTGGAGTCCCGGACGCGAGTTTTACCTCGAGCATACGAGAGCTCCCGTGTCGCGGCCATACGTAATTCGCGCACAGGAGCAGCCTCGTGCGCAGGTGGCCGATTCCGGCGGCTTGCGCTACGAGTTCGGACGGCGGCCGCGAGCAATCGCCCGGTCTCTTCGGCGCCGGCAGGCTTCCCGAAGAGCTAACCCTGCAGCCCGTCACAGCGTCGCGCGGTGGGACGACGGAGTCCTTAATTGTGATCAACCCGTCGGTTGTTCTCGACGCGGGTCAGGCGCCTTCGGCCCGGTCGGCCGGGGAGGCATCGCTGCACGGCAGCTCGACCCAGAAGAGGCTGCCTCTGCCGAGCTCCGAGCTCACGCCGACACGTCCTTCGTAGATCTCGATGATCCGCTTCACGGTGGCCAGGCCGAGCCCGATGCCGGGCTGCGTGGCGCCGAGCCTGCGGAAGGGCTCGAAGATGCTTTGTTCGTAGCGCGGCGGAATTCCCGGGCCGTTGTCGCGAATCTCGATGCGCGCGCAGCCGTTGATGCGGCTGGCGCAAATGCTGATGCGGTGTGGCAAGCGGGTGCCTTCGCGAACGTACTTGATGGCATTGCCGAGCAGGTTGGATAAAATGCTGGCGAGCGCTTCGGGCGCGCTCGCGATCCGGACCGCGGCGACTGAGGCGACCTGCAGCTCGATGCGTGCAGCCTCTGCGGCAGGACGGAACGAGGCGATCACTTCTTCGAGCACCGCGGCCAGGTCGGCGCCGCAGCCCGGTGCTGGTCTGGCGCCGGCCCGCGCGAAGTCCAGAAGCCCATCGATCACGCGGCGCATGCGTTCGAGTTGGCGCCGGACCTTGCCGAGGCTCTGATGAAATCCCGGATCGAGCTGCGGTGCGCGCAGGGCCGATTCGACCAGCAGGGTAGTGGAGCTCAGCGGATCCCTCAGGTCATGTGCAACGCGGCCCGCGAACGCCTCGAGCTCGGTGGCACGGTCGGCCAGCAACTGGCCATGCGCTTCGATGAGCCGGGCGCGGGTTCGGAGCATATGCAGGACCAGAGCGGTCGCGGCGATCGCAATGCCCAGACTCACGAGGCCGAGGATGGTCGCAATGCGCAGGGCGGCGTGCCGGACCTGAAGAATGTGATCGACGCTCGACTGGATCGCGATCGCATCGCGCTCTCTCAGCTGCGTGAGCGTGCGGTCCGCGCTGAGAACCCGGGATTGCATGGTTTCGCTGAGAGTGCTCGAGGCGGCCTCGTGGGCGCCCGCATCAGCTTCCTCGAGCGCCCGTGTTTCGGAGTGGATGAGAAGCGCGATGTCTCTCTCACTCTCGCGGAGCAACTGCAAGTCCTGCGGGAAGGCGGACCGGGAGCGATGGGCGGAGGTTTGCGCGAGCAGCCGGGCCTGCCCCGCGTCGATCGCGCGCCGCAGGTCCATCCTGGGGAAGAGCGACCCTTCGACGTACGCGTTCACCAGAACCACACTCCGCATCATTTCACGTTGGGCCGCGGCCAGGCGCTCGATATCGGGTATGGCGTCCTGCGATATGGCGAGCGCGCGTTGGTCGACGCGCTGCAGGAGGAACTGGGAGGAGATGAGCGACAGGGCAAAGCTGACCACGACCAGCAACATGGCGCCCGCCACCGGGAACGTCGGGCGCATCGTCCTGATGTCGACCTCATGCCATGCTGTCGAGGAGGGGATTCGTTCCGAGTCGGTCATGGCTCATCTCCGGCCGCCGCCGGCGGCGCACGGGCAGTGCAGGCAGCTGGTGTAAAGATCAAAATGATAGCCATTCTCATCATTATTTAACTCCGAGGAGGCGCTTCGGGGGCGCCGAACGCCACGCACACACGAGGGGTCGACACCGCAGCGGATCGGGGCATGCCCGCAGAAGGGGCGATCGATTGCACGGCGGCGCGTGTCCGGCGCCAGCGACGCGCGGGTATCCGACGGACGCGTTCTACGCCCCGGGCAAGAGCCGCTCCGGAGCATGGATCCCCGCGCGGGAAGGCGCCGCGATGGCACTGAAGCCGCATTTCAATCCCGGGCGGAAGGCATTCTCCGCCTTTCTCAGCCCGAGGGTTTACGTTTGTCGGGCCGGGGCTGCGCGGGGATCAGCGAAGCATGAACGTGGTGTAAGTCAGCCTGTCGAGCACGCGGTCGGTGACGGAGAGGACGAGCAGGGCGGTCAGGAGCATGGCGAGGACGAAGCCGTAGCCATAGTAGAACGGACCCAGCCTCAGGCTAAGATCGCTGAAGGCGAGATTGGCGATCAGCATCGTGGCGCTCACCGCGGCGGCGAGCCCCAGGCGGTCGAGATAGAAGAGAATGTTGAGTCCCGCCATGACCAGCAGCTGCAGGCCGACCCCCACCGAGTCTATGGCGAGCAAGGGAAAATACAGGGTCGGAATGTGGAAGAAGGCGAGGAGCGAGGGGCCGAGGGCGATGAGAACGAGCAGCGTGAAGCCCTGGATCTTGATGATGTCGTAGATACCCTCGCGGGCGGTGACGACCATCTGCGCACGGTAGGCGCGGATCGCGGTCAGCGCGCCGCCCTCGCGCACCGCGCGGTAGTAGCGATCATAGGCGCGCACGAAGTCGACTTCCATTCGCAGCAGGAATACGGCCATGCCGGGAATCAGCGTGAAATAGGCGAGAAATATCGGCGTGTCGTAGATGACCGATGCGTGCAGATCGCCGATCACCCGCCCGCCGGTGCCCGGAGAGAGCCAGAAGAGGAACTTGTCGGCCCAGACCGCGGCGTTGAAGAAAAAGCCGATCGGCAGCAGCCACAGGTGCCGGCGTCCGGCGCGCAGGAAGTCGAACTCGATCAGGCGGGCCGGCGGATACTCGCGCCACACCAGGGCCAGCGCCCCGAGGATGATGACGGCCTGCCCGAGCGCGAACCCGAGCAGCAGGCCCTCCATGCCGAGCCCTGCCTTGCCCAGCGCGAACCCGAGCGCGACCGATCCGCCGTAGCCCAGGAAGTAGAGCACCAGCAGCGCTCGGTAGCGCTTCAGCCCCGAGAGCAGGACGGTGAGCACCCACACGGTGTTGAGAAGGTTCAGGCCGACGATCATCAGCAGGCGATAGGCCGGGCTCGTCTCGGGCAGCAGCCACAGCGCCACGGGTATCGAGGCGAGCAACAGCGGCAGCCCGGTGACGAGCAGGATGCCGAAGAGATTCGGCAATACCCGGCCGCTCTGGCCTTCGAACAGCCGGTCCGCGACGTAGCGCGTGTAGGCGAGCTGCGTGCCGCCTGAGTAGATGAGGCTGAGGGCGATCAGCCAGGTCACGCTGGTCTGAAACGCGGTGATCTTGGCGGCGGGCACGACCACGCCGAGACTCATCACGCCCAGGATCAGAACCGCCAGGATCGACAACACCCAGGGTCCCGAGCCGATGACGCCGGCGTAGAGATACGCGCGCAGGAGACCGAGGTAAGTTTCGCTGCGGGACAGGCGGCGCAGCTCGAAGCCGATGCCGGCCATCAGCGCGCGACCTCGGCGCCGATGCGGCCGGCGAAGAGCTGATCGAACGTGTCGATCATCTGACGCTGGTCGTAATGGGATTCCACACGCCGGATCGCGGCCTGGGAGGCGCGCCCGTAGGCGACGGGATCTCCCAGCAGCCCGGCGCATTCCCTGGCCAACGCCTCGTGGTCGGCCAGGCCCACCACGGCGCCGGCCGCGCCCAAGGCGCGATCATCGTCCCCGCGGCCGTATACGAGCTCCGCGCAGGCGCCCACGTCGGTGGTCACGCAGGGCAGGCCGGCGGCGAATCCCTCCAGGACCGACAAGGGCAGCCCTTCGCTGATGGAGCTGAGCACCAGCACACCGACCTCCGGCAGGATCTCCTCGATGCGCCGGAAGCCGAAGAAGCGCAGTGCGTCGCCGAGCCCGAGGGCCTGGGCGAGCTCGCGGCATTCGCGGCTGTATTCGGGATCCTCGTCCTGCGGGCCGACGATCCAGGCCTCGGCATCCGGCAGATGCTGTCGCAGGGCGTGCGCGGCGCGGATGAAGGTCTTGATGTCCTTGATGTGCACGACTCGACCGAGCAGGCAGATGACCGGCGGCGGCGCGCTGCCGGCCGGCCGGCGCAGGCGGCCGAGGCGCTCGACGTCCACGCCGTTGGGAATGATGCGGGTGCGCGCCGGATCGGCGCCATCGCGGATCTGCTGCTGCCGCGCCGTTTCGAAGAGGCTGATGATGGGATCGGAGTGACGGTAAGCGAGCCCTCCCAGGACCTCGAAGAAGCGGATCCACAGCTCGCGCAGATGGCTGACTTCGGTCGGATCGTGTTGCAGGGGGCTGCGCGCGTCATTGATCCAGTCGGCGTTCATCAGGTCGACGCGCCGCTCCTTGGTGTAGATGCCATGCTCCATGAGAACGAGGGGGCGCCGTTGCGCCTGGGAGCCGAGCACTCCGAGCAGACCTGCGAAGCCGGTCGAGGGGCTGAGGAACAGGCGTGCTCGCGGCAGCGCCCGGGCCGCGCGGGCCAGCGCCCATATCGGGCGGTGCAGATTGCGCACCGTCCAGAAGTAGTCGACGAAGGACGGCTCCGTGGCGTTGGCTTCGTAGGCGGCGGTGATGTAGTTCCAGGCGGGCTCGCCGTAAAGGAACGCGTCTTCGCTGAGCGGGTCGCCGGCCTCGAGGTGGGCGCCGAAGTCGAGCACGTCGACTTTCCCGGCGCGCAGAGACTCATGAAGGCGGGCGTAGAGGTTGGTCGTGTCGGGCGGCAGGCGAGGAGGTTTCACGACCCGGCGCTCGGCTTCCTCGAACAGATAGAGAGTCTGTAATACCGGCAGGTTCCCGGGCAGCTCGTACTGCAGGCCGCGGTAGTCCTGCGGGCGCGAGCCGAGGAAGACGGCGCCGAAGCGCCACTGCGGCAGCCCGCTGACGAGCTGATGCACCCAGCTCGACACGCCGCCTTTGATGTAGGGGTAAGTGCCTTCGAGCAGCAGTGCGATGTCGCATTCGGTCGTTGTCGTCTCAGGCATCGAGTGCATATCCCCAGACCTTTGCCACGGGACCGATCAGCGGAATGTGCCGGTAGAGCGGGTTGCGCTCGAGGAGCCGGCGCAGGCGCGAATAGTCGCGCGCGCGCCAGGCGCTCTCGAGCAGCCAGGGAAGCGCCCGGGCCGGCGCGGCGCCGGCGGCGCGCGCCAGCTCGTAGTCTAGCGTGACATCCGCCTCCCGCGCCTCAGGGCGCTGTTGATTCAGGCGCGCGCGCACCAGCAGGAGGCGGCTGCGCCAGGCGGCATCCGCGGCCGGCTCGCCGATCGCCGCGATGAGCTGTTGCGCCGCATCGAGATGCATCTGGCGCAGGCCGCCGCTGACGATCCCGAGATAGACGAATTCGAGATGCAGCTCGGCGAGGTCGAGCGTGATCTGCGGGGCGCCGAGCCCGTGCGAGCGCCGGTGCTCCTCGAGCCGGCTTATCTGCGCGATGATCGCCTCTTCCCGGCGGGCGAGCAGGTTGTGCGCGAGCAGGCGCAGCGTCTCGTCCGGATGGCTCAGCGCCCCGCGCAGCAGATGAGTCGTTTCCCGGTTGCGGCGGGTTGCGATGGCGAGCAGGGCGCGTGAGCCCACCCCGCTCTCGGGCAGGGCGCTGCGCAGGCGCGCCAGCGCACCGCCGGCACCGAAGTGGCTGACGTGGCCGCGCACTTCGGTCGCATACGCCGGCTGGCGCACGACCTTCGGCGGCAAGTGGTGCGAGTCCTTCTCGAGACGCGGATACAGCAGGCCGACCACGAGCACCAGCAGGGGGCCGAGCAGCGGAAGGAGACTTCCCAAGGCGGCGAGCGACAGGATACCGAGCAGTGGCCGCTTGCGCAGGCGGTGAGGCAGCAGGCGATGCGTGAGCGCCGCGATGAGCGTACTGAGCAGGACGTTGGCGAGCAGCAGGGTGAGCACCATCGAAGCGGCCGCGGACGTCGAGGCAGGCTGCAGCCACCCCGGACTCATGGGGTGAGTCCGATGCCGCGCTCGCGCAGGAAGGCGAGCGGCAGTTGAAGATCGCCCTCGATGCCGGACTCGCGCAGGAGCGCGAGCGGCGTGCGGTGATCGATGGGAACCTGCACGACGTCGAAGCCGGCGGCTTCGAGCCCACCCTCCATGCGGTGGGCGCGCAGGACGCCGTCAATGCGCTCGAGAAAGCCGCGCGCGGTGGCAGGCCCGGCGAGCGGCAGCAGGATCAGCATGCCCGCCGCCAGCGGGCCGAAGGGCTCACGCCAGTAGAGGTCGAGATCGCGTCGGGCAGCGTGCGCAGCATCGAGCGCCGAGGCCTGTGCGCCTTCCGATCGGGCACGCACGACGATCAGGGTGGAGCGTACGCCGCTGCGCTCGTGAAGGCGCTGCAGCTTGATGAGCTCGTGAGCGAACACGGCCGGGCAGTCCGGAAGGATCCGGCGCAATTCCGCTGTCTGCGCCGCCGCCCAGCTTTCATCGGCAAAGTACTGCAGCATGGCGGTGGCGGCGGTAAGGTTCTCCTCGGCAAGGGCGAGCAGGGGAAGGTCGCGCACCACGAGCACGCCCAGCTCTTCGCGGGCGGAGTTGATCAGCGGAAAGACCGCGCGGTAGCTGCCCCCCTGCTCGAGCTCCGTCAGCTGATCGATGCTGTGGTAGGCGGTTTGCTCGTGCTCCAGGGCATACCTCAGCAGGGGATCGGTCCGCACGAGTGTGGCGGGCGCCCCGAGAGCGGCGAGCGGCTCATTGGCGAGGCGGCCATTTCGATACAGGTGCAGCGCTGCGGTCTCGAAGCGGCAGTACTGCGCCAACAGCTGCAGCAGCGCGTTGGCGCCGGACTCGCCGATGCCGGTGAGCGTTTCGGCGCTGAGCTCGCGCAGAGCCTCCAGGGCCCCGCGCAGCGTGACCGGTTGCGTGATGAGCGCTTCCTCGAGTCGGTCGTGCGACAGACGGGTGACGAAAAATGCCCGGGTCAGCGATTCCAGGCGCTGCTCGGTGTAGTCCGTTCGCGCCCGTCCGGCCCTCAGCTGCTCGCGCCAACGCGAGCTGTATTGGCCGGCGCTCAGGGCCGCGAGCGCTCCTCCCGCCAGTTGGATGAGCGGCGGTGCCTGCCCGGTGAGACCCAGCCGGTGTGCGGTGATGCCGGCGACGGTGAGCACGAGGGTGGCGAGGGCGCCTGGGGAGAGACCGTAGCGCAGTCCGAGCAGGAAAGGGATCAGCCACAGCCAGGGATACGCCGAGGTGGTGAACGGCGCGGTGGGAAAGAGCCACGCGGCGAGCGCCAGGCCCGCGAGCGGCAGCAGCGCGACTTCGGCCCAGACGAGGAGCCCGAAGCGCTGATCGGAGCTGTGATCCATGCCCGGCCTCATCCGCGGGTCAGGGCAGCAGGTGCCCGACGAGCCGGGCCAGTGTCCGCTCGGAAAGCACGGCCAGCCCTTCGCGGCTGCCGCCGCTCGCCGATGCCGCACCGCTCCAGAGGGTCTTGCCGGAATGCAGGTCGATGAGCCGCAGGGTGAAGCCGACTGCGGGCTGACCGTCCAGGCCGATCTTGTAGTGCCACTCATCGACGCTGCCGAGCAGCGCGTAGCGCGCATCGTGCCGATGCGCCCAGTCGAGCGCATTGCTCTGGCTCTTGGCATCGTCACCGATGGGCAGCGGTCCGCTGCCATCCCGAGAGGGTGCGACGAGGACGTGCGGCAGACCTCGGGCACCGAGGAGGGCCGCCAGCTGTTGCTGGACGCGTCCACCGGCGTAAGGCGTCGATGTGTTGTTCATCGGCGCGACCACGCACCACACCGCCTGGCTGTCCGGATGGGGGGTAGGGGCCGCGTTCATCTGAACGGTTGCGCAGCCGGACAAGGCGGCGCCAAGAATCAATACGGTCCAGAGGGTCGCTTTGGGTGGGGATCTCATGGCGATACTCGCTCATTGCGTTGAGGTGAAGTAGTGGCGATAGCGCAGCATCACGCCGGCCGTGCGCCCGCTGTGTGTGCCGACATCGTTCTCGAGATTCAGGGTCAGGGAGAGATGGTCGGGACCCGATACGGGCGTCGCGATACCGGCGGTCAGGTCGTAGCCCTGACCGCTGACACTGTTGGCGCACAGGCTCGCGCTGGCGTAAGGACGCAACTGCGGTGTATACGCGGTCGTATACCGCATGTTGAAGTGGCCGCCGGCGCAGGCTTGCACGAAGCTGTCAGGGACGAAGAAGCCGACTGTCGGTGTCTCGTCCGCCGGCACCAGCGGCGTCAACTGGGTCGGGAGACTCGCGGCACGCGCATAATGAGCGCCGCTCAGCGAAGCATTCAGAGCGAAGTCGGGCGGGGAGAACCACAGCTGGTAGTCGCCCGCGAGCGAGAAGCGCTGAACCGAGCCCAGTGTGCCTCCGCCCTGTGCCCGCAGCCGTCCCGCCTGCAGCTGCAGCTGCAGGTCCGCGCGAGGCGTCAAGCGGGCGCTCGCGCCGGCATCGATGCGATCCTCCAACCCGGCGACACCGAGCGCCACGGTGTCGAGCGGCTGGGCTCCCGCGATGGCTCCCAACGTGGTTTCCAGAGCGCTGCTCCAGCGTCTCTGCCACGCGATGCCTGCGCGGAACCAGGCCGCGAGGTTGCGGCCGGCGCCGAGGTCGAATGTGAGACTGCCGCGCGCAGTCGCGTCTCGCCAGGCGAGCAGCGCGGCGCGGCTCAGGGACGGTGGGGTACCGAACTGACTGCTGTCGATCGTGCGCTGATGGGTGGTATCGATCCGAATGTCGAGCTGGTGGTGCGGCGAGAGCCAATGGGTTGCCTGGAGGCCGACACCCTCATCGAGCAGCCCGCTCGTCTCGGTGGCGATGGCTGCGGCACCGAGGCTGTCGGCCCGCCGGACTGCGATCGCGGCGAATTGCCGCTGCAGGCCCGCATCGTGCGGCTCGAGCTCGAGTCCCTGAAATGCGAGACTGAGGGCCGAAGCATTCCAGCCGAGATCCTCGGCCGCACTCGCCCGGTCGCGAAGGGGCAGGGATGAGCTCGGGCGATCGAGCAGCCCCGCGATCCTCGGACCGTCGTTTTCCGCCACGGCCTGCGCAAGCCGTGCCCAATCCGGCGGCGCCGCGCGCACGAACGCGCGACGGCGCCACCAGCGGGCCAGGGAATACGCGTGCTCACTTTGCATCCAGGAGAGCACCGTGACCCGGGCCTGTTGCCGGCGGGACTGTCGCGCGAGCCCTTCGATGGCGCGCCGCGCCGGATCACCCGGTGCGAGAGAGAGGGAGAGGCGGGCCAGGGCGAGGAAATGTGCTTCGACCCGCCGGGGGCTCGATCTCGAGGTGAGGCGGTGGGAGAGCAGGTCGTAGGCTCGCCGACGCAGCTGCCAGGCGATACCGGGACGGCCCGCCTGCTGCAGCGTGTCGGCATAGTCGATGAGCCACTGCGGGTCGTCCTTGCGGGCGGGCCATTGCGCCTGCAGCCACGGCAACGCGCGCCCAGGTTGGTGCAGCGCGGCATACGCGGCGGCGAGTGGCGCCCAGAGCTGCGGCGCATGGCGGGCGCGTTGCGCCAGAAGGTGCAGCCGCGGCGCGATCGGCGCGAGGTCGTGGTGGTCCACGAGCAGCCAGAGACAGTCCGCGAGCAGGCTGTCGTCGCCGGGACTCTCCCGCAGCGCCTGGCGGTAGTCGGCAAGCGCCGCGCGCATGCGCCCTTGGCCGGAGTGTAGTGCGGCCAGGCTGCTCCAATAGGAGGGTGTCGCCGCGAATGCCGCCGCCTGGCCGGGACCGAGCAGGGCGAAGGCACGGACGAGCCAAGGAGTCGCGGGATGGAGCGAGGATGCGATGCCGAGCGTGGAGAGGAACAGCGCCGGCTCGTGCGTCCGCTGCCAACCTCGTGCGGCGACCGTGAACGCCTGCCGAGGATGGCGATACTGCTCCGCGTAGACGACACGCAGATACACGGGAGCATCGGCTTGGTCCGTCGCGATCAGCACCTTCGCCGCCTGGGCGGCGGCTCGGTAATCTCCGAGGAGCCACGCAAGTCCGCTCAGCGTCTGCCAATAGGCGGTGTCCGAGGGGCGCGCACGGGATCGGGCGGCCAGCAGAGCGTCGAATGCCTGGGGCAGCCGATTCTGAACATACTCGATCGTGGCGATCGCGAGCATGACCTTCGGGCCGGGACCGAAGTGCTTGCGATAGCGCTGAAAGGTTGCAAGCTCGCGCTGCGGGTCGCCGAGCGTGCGGTAGATGACGGCCTGCTCCCACAGCAGTTTGGGCTCGTGACGGCGCGCGAACTCCCGCTGCAGCTCGCGGATCGACTGGCGCGGCTCCCCGAGGTCGAGATACAGGCCGCTCAGCATACGGCGTTGCGCGGCTGTTGCGCGACCCTGTTGGATGAGCGAGCGCAGCAACACGGCGGCTTGCCCGTCATGACCCAGACCGATGGCAAGATCGAGGGCGGGCTGCAGATCCCGCCCCTCGTGAAGGTCCAGCGCGAGGCGGGAGAGCGCCGCTAGCGCGGCCCGCGGATGGTTGCTCCAGCCGGCGGCCTGGGCGAGTCGGCCGAGCCATAGACGCGAGCGCGGCCGCGCCGCGACCGCGCGGTGCGCCAGGCGGTAGGCATCGGCGAGCGCTCCGGCGCCGACGAATGCCTGCCAGGCGAGATCCCAATCCTCGGTCCGCAAGGGGCGGGCGGGCGGCGGAGGGGGCGGCGGCGCGGCCGCGGACGCCGGATCCGGAAAGCGGCCGATGACCAACAGCGCGAGGGTCGCGTACAGGCGGATTCTCCAGCACGGTGAGGTGCGTGGCGCGCTCACGATCGCTCGAATCCGATGAGCCGACGCGCGTATCGCGCGGCCAGCCTGGGCGCATCCGCCATGAGCGCGAGCCGCGTCATGAGTCGCCAGAGCCCGGGGGAGGGCGGTACGAAGGCCAACTCGTCCTGCGCGAACCGCAGGGCATCGCGAGGCCGGTCAGCAGCGCGCAGCGCATTGATGCCGCCGTCGAAGGCTTCCCGCCGCAGCCCTGCATCCTGCGTTTGCAGGATGAGGAATCGATAGAGATGCGCCGCCGTCCGGTACCGTCCCAGCACGGCGGCGAAGCGCGCCTCCCGCATCAGCCCGGATGCCTTCATGCGCGGCGCGAGCAGCAGAGCCGCGCGCGTGTAGGCCTCGGCGAGCTGGGCTTGGCGCATCGAGCCGGATCGCTGCGTGTCAAGCCCGGCCCGCAACAGGTGCAGCTTCAGCAGGGCGATCTCGAGCGGCAGGCCGGCCCATCCGCGAGTCCGCCAGGGCTCGAGCGCATAGCGTGTCAGGGAGATGTCGCCGGCGTTCAGGGCTTGCGTTGCCAGTAGGATGCGGGTGTCGGCTTGCGTCGGTTGTGCCATCACCATCAGCCGCAGATAGGCGAGTGTTGCGGCATTCGGCGGCGGCGCCCCCCGCAGGCGGGTCTCGATGTAGGCCCTGGGATAGAGCAGCCCCAGCGCCACGAGCGTGGCGAGAACGAGGCTGGTCCGCAGCCAGATCGGCGCGAATCGCTCACGGGGCGGTTCTGCGTGCGAGTGCGCCCGCCGCTCGGGAACCCCGTGGGCGGGCCCGTGAGTCGTCGGTTGCGGCAGCGTGATCGATCCCATCGCTCAGCCTCGACAGCTGACGGCGATATGCGCTCGATGGGTCGCGAGATCAAAGCTCACGTCGCCGTGCACATCCGTATGGCCGCGGCGCATCTGGCCATCGATCCGCGTACGACAGTGCGCCGTGTTGCCGAGCGTAAAGGCCAGGGGCACGCGTGACCGCAGCCGCAGATCGAGCGTTCCAGGCTTGCGTTGCAGGGCATCGATCAGGCCGTTGGCGCTTTTCAGATAGGGCGCGCGGGGGGGCGCGGCCTGGAGAAACAGTTGCGCCTCGCCGCCCGGGCCCAGGTGGATGTAGCGCCTGCCGTCGAAATCGTCGAAGCCGGCGACATTGCGTGAGCGTTCGAGGTCCGGATAGCCCAGCGAGGCGGGAATGCGCAGCTCCCGGTCCGGACCGTAGCCGCGCGCGAGAAAGCCGCCGCCGGCGCTCGCCAGGCCTGCGGACTGGAACGCCACGGCGATGCGGCTGTACGTGGAAGCGAACACCGGCGTCGAGGGCTGCCTGGTGGCCCAGCGGTAGACCCGCAGCAGCTCCTTCAGCGCGCAGGCCCGGGTGCCGGAATAGTAGTGGTAGTAGATCTCCATCGCCGTCAGCCGGCGCGGACGATTCGTCAATTCCATGGTCTGGATGGCCTGACTGTAGCCGCAGTAGGGCGGCTGCCACCCATGGGTGTATTCGTCCTCGTCCGCGATCGGCGAGTAGACCTGGAAATAAGGCCCCTTCTGCACGCCGAGGGGCACTACGTTGGTCAGCGAGGGGTGGGCGCGCGTGATGGTGCTGTTGTTTCCGTTGATGTTCTGCAGGCCGTCGCGATACGCGATGCCGATGACCTCCGCGTCGGGATTGGTATCGCCCGACCACTGGATGAGGCGTACCCGCTTTCCGTCTGGGGCAAGCGCGTGGTTGATGATGTCCGCCGAGCCCGTGACTTCCATTTGAGGACTGAAGCGATAGCCCGGCACCGGCAGGTTGACGCCGTATTTGAGCGCGGGGTCGTTGCCCCTCACGTAGCCGTCGGCCTCCGCCTTCAGGTGCAGCCCCGCCGAGAGTCCGGGATCGCGCTCGAGCGCCGGCCAGTCGAACGGGTGCGAGTAGGTATGCGTTCCGATCTGCACCCAGGGCAGGCTGAAGATGCGGCGCGCGATGGGCGTCAGCTTCGCGATCTCGGCCGGCGGATACCGGCCGTGCTCGACGAAGCCCGAGGCGATGACGGATGCCGCGACCGGCAAGTGGAAGCGATCGAGCACCTGATGCAGGATCACCTCGGCGGCCGGTTGATCATGGAAGGCGCCGATCCAGGACAGGGAGGAAAATCCGTCACCGTCGATGAGGGTGAACAGGAGCCGACGGCCGCTGGCGCTCGTGTAGTCGTAGGCGGGGACATCCGGCAGATGAAGCGCTGTGCGAAAGAAGCGGAACGGATCGAGGATCCAGGCGGACTGATTCTCATCGCCCCTCAAATCCCCCTGAGGAAGGTTGCGCACCACATAGGGACCGAGTGCATACCCGCCCCACGGGGTGATTGCGGCGGCCACTTCCGAGCTGCCCGCGAGCCGTACCTCGAGCAGCGGCGTGCCTGGCCCGCTCAGTTGGATCGGGCTGAAGTCCGGCGCACTGGGGAGCGGTGCGCTTTCGAACCCGAAATAGCCGCGCTCGGCACGCGAGATGCGGGCATCGTGCAGGCCGGCGGGCGGTTGTTTGCCGAGGCGCAGCCCGAGGGCTGCCAGGAGGCTCGCATCGGCGGGCATGCCGAAATTGCCGAGCACCGCCACTGGTACCCCAGCCTTCATCTGCGCATGCAGCCAGCGCCAGGTCTCGGCCGAGTGGCGAAAGTGATCCGAGCTGAACCAGGTGACGATGCCGGCGACCTGGCCGGCGAGCGGACCCGAGGGAAGCGGTTCGCGGCTGACGTCGAGCACGCGCGTGGCATACCCCAGGTGGTTGAGCGGCATGGCCGCGTACCAATTGAGGTTGTTGCTCATGATGTTGCCGGGCCCCTCGTAGAGCATGAGCACCCGCCGCGCAAGCGGTGTAATCGTGCTCACTCCGACGATGTCGAGCGCCGCGTTGCCTATGTATGGAACGATGCCGTGACTCTCGATGCGTCTCGCCAAGCGCTCGGCTTGCTCTCGGTTGGCCGACGGCAGGTAGTCGATAGCGATGGCTGTCAGTCCTATTTTTCGCACACCGTCGAGTCGAGCCAGCAGTTCTCGGGTATCGCTCTGAGCGACGGCGACATACTGCCGGGCTCGCTGATTCCATCCCCGGTACAGGGACTCGGCGGCGACCCCGACCACGCCCTGATCCTTGAGCGCATCGAGGAGCTCGAAGCCGCGGTTGAATAGGAAGTGCCCCGACGGGTCGCTTCCATGCACGGCCCGAATCAGCGCGATCAGCCCCTCACGGTAGGCGGCACGCGCAGCGGGCGTCTGGAGGGCCAGGCGGTAGCTGTCCAGGGTATCGAAGAAGAAGTCGCGATAGCCGCGCGAGCGCAGCGGCTGCAATACGTGATCGAGATAGAAAGACCGGCACGCGGGCTTCGCCTGATCGACGATCCAGCTTCGCCACGGGCGGTTCTCACCCAGCCGGCAGCGGGCCGGCATCTCCCGGGCGGCGGCGGAATCGATCGCGACCTCGCCGAGGGAGACGTAGGCGAAAACAGTCGTGTGCCGGCCGGCGAGCGCCGCCGGATCCCCCAGGGCATCCGGCTGGACCACCACCCAGTCGAAGTTGCGCAGCACCCCGATCGGGGGATGTTCGCCGTAGAAGAAGGCCACGGAGGGCGGCCCGGCCGCGCGGGCGGCAGCCGGTGTCACCAGCAGCAACATGGCCAGCGCCACCAGTGCCAGGTCGGCGACCCGGCCGCGGGCGCCCCAAGGCACCCGAGCGGCGGGAAGCCGCATGAAACGGGAAAAGTGGCTCACGCCGGATATTGTCAAGCACGCGTTTGCGGGCGAGGCGGAACACCGTCGCGGATTATGGAAAGGCTCAGCCCCGTCTTCGCGGATTTGCGGCCTGGTCGGCGGCTGGTGGGGGGGCGCCGGACCGACTCAGGGCATCAGTGCACGAATCGGCGGTACGCCCGGCCGGCGGCATAGGACAGGGCGCCGAGCGCCCCGACGAAGAAGCCGACCGGCCAGTTGGAAAAGTAGGAGAGCGCGATGGCGCTCCATACCGTCACGAGGGACAGAGCGATCGACAGCAGGACCGCCATGTGCGGCTCATCGGTGAGCGCGCGCGCGCACGATGCGGGGCCGACCATGAGACTGAACACCATCAGAGCGCCAACGACCGGCAGCACCATCGCCGTCGAGAGCGCGAGCACGCCGAGAAAAGCCAGCTCCATGCGCCGGCTCGAGGCGCCCGCGGCCTGGCAGAGCTCGGGCGAGACCGTGTCGAGCAACAGGGGGCGGAAGAGGACTCCCACCGTTGCGACCGCAACGATGCTCAGGACCGCAATCGATATCATCGCGCCTCGGCTGACGCCGAGGACCTCGCCGAAGAGCAGCGAGTAGACTTCCTGCGAGTACTGCCCCGTCATGCTGAGGAGCAGGGTGCCGAGCCCGAGCGAGGCGGCCAGCCAGAGCGCGGTGGCCACTTCGCGCCGGCCCCAGCGCTCGAGCCGGGTGATCCCGAGCACCCCGAGACCCGAGAACGTGACGAGCCCGGCGAGGCTGTTAACCCCGAGCAGGCTCGCGGCGGCCGCACCCGGAAACGCGCTGAGCGGCAGGACATGCGCGGCAAAAGCTGCGCGCCGGATGACGACGAAAAGCCCCACGACCCCGGCGACGATGGCCACCAGGGTGCCGGCGATCCACGTGTTGGTCATGATGCCCGTGAACATGCTCACTTGCGCGAGCTCCGCGCCACGTTGGCCACCACGTACCCCAGAAAGATCAGCGAGACGATGAAGAAGCTCACCGGCCAGCCATGGCCCGGGGTCCAGTAGTAGCTGTCATAGGCGAGCAGAATCCCGCCCCAGACGGCTGCGATCCCCAGGAGCGCCGCCAGCGCCATCGCCAGTCCCGGCCTGTTGACGAGCCGCAGCGCCGTGGCGGCGGGGCCGATGAGCAGCGCCGGCGAGAGAATGGCCCCGACGCTCATCGCCGACAGCGACACGGCCAGCGCCAGCGCCAGTGCGTGAGCGAGCCCCACGAGGCGCACCCGCGTCCCCTGCGCGGCGGCGAGCTCCGCCGACAGCGAGCTCAAGAGCAGCGGTCGATAGAGCGCGCCAACCGTGACGACCGCCACCGCGCCGGCAGCGAGCGCCGGCAAAACGATCGTGGCGGGCAGGGTGAACATCGATCCGAAGAGGATGGCGATCGCCGCGCCGCTCGCGCTGCCGGATGTCGTGTCGAGATACAGAAACAGCGCCGTGAGCGCCAGTCCTGCGCCCAGTATCACACCCGTCGCGAGATCGCGCTCGCGCGCATCCTGCATGTCGGCCCACTCCATGCCAGCGGCTGCAAGCACGCCCATGCCGATGAAGCCGACCATGGGACGGACGCCCAGAAGGTAGGACGCCGATCCACCCGCACTGCTCACGTCACCGAGAGCGTGAGCCGCGAATGATTGACCGCGCATGACCGTGAACACGCCTACGACTGCGGAGACTACCGCTGTCCCGCCTCCGACCGCCAACGCCGCACGGACCGGGCGGTTGGCAAGGAATCCGGACGCGAAGATGACGTGCAGGAGCGCGTGCATGCCGATCACGGAACCTCCGCGGTGTGGATCGGATCCCTTGCAATGGCGGCGTGGATTTCGTCGGGAGCCTCGGCCGCGATGACGACCACCCGGCCGTGCACGCGCACGACGTCGATGTGATATCCGTAGAGCCGGCTCAGGACCTCGGTGCGCACCACCTCCTCGGGCTTGCCCGCGACGGCACTGCCGTTGGCCAGGTAGACGATGCGATCCATGACCGGCAGCAGGGCGTTCATGTCATGTGCGGATAGCAGCACCGAGGTCTCATACTCGGTCGCCAGCCGGCGCAGCAACAGCACGATCTCGGCGACGCTGCGGACATCGAGGCTGGCGAGCGGCTCATCGAGCAGCAGCAATCTCGGACGCCGAACCAAGGCGTGGGCGATCAGCACACGCTGCTGCTGGCCACCGGAAAGCTCGCCGAGTCTGCGCTCGGCGAAGCCCGTGGCGCCGACGGCATTCAGCATCTGATCGACCCTGGCGCGCCGCTCCCGGGAGGGCAGGGGCAATCCCAGCCTGCCGCCATCGAAGCCGAGCGACACGACATCGCGGGCGCGCAAGGGCAGGTTCGGGTCGAACGAGATCTTCTGCGGCACGTAGCCCATCCCTGACACGCGACCGCTCGCACCCGCCATCCTCACTGCGCCGGATTGCGGCCGCACCAGGCCGAGGATGGTCTTCAGCAGCGTGGTCTTGCCCGAGCCGTTGGCGCCGATCAGCGCACAGAGCTCTCCCGGGGCCAGCTTGAAATTGACATCCCTGAGCACCGCTCGCCCGGACAGGGAGACGCTCACATGCTCGACGCTCAGCAGCTCGGAGCCGGCATTCATCGCCTCGAGCCTTCGCTTGCGAGCGTGACGGTCGAGACCCCGCGGGTCACCGCTCGAATCAACGCCTCGGTTTCTGCCTGCATCCACGTCTGATAACTATAGCCCGGCGTGGGCATGGTCTCGTAGACGCCAACGACCGGAATCCCGTTCTTCCTCGCGAGCTCGAGAAACGATTCCGTCAGCGGATTGGACACCTGGCGGTTGTAGATGAGCGCCTTCACGCGGTGCCCGGTCAAGAGCGCCTCCTGCGTCGCGACGTCCTGGGGCGAGGGATCGTTGCCGTTCATGATCGCGAGCTGCAGGCTCTGCGGCGTCAGAATGGTGCAGCCGGCGGCCTCGAGCAGCGCGTCCGCGACCGGCTCGGTGACCGCCACGGGGGTCCCCGCGTTCTTCGCGGCGAACTCTGCGAGCGTCTTTTTCCATTTCGAGAGCGATGCATCGAATTTGCGCTCGTTGGCCCTGAAGTAGGCCTGCTGCGCGGGCTCGATGGCGGAGAGGGCAGCGGCGATCGCCCGCGCCACCGCCGGCATGGTCTTCGGGTCATACCAGAGGTGCGGGTTCGAGGTATCCCGGGGCAGCCCCAGGACGCGGCGCACCTCGATCACGTGGCGCCGCGGGTTCTCAGTGGCCGCGATGATCCGGTCGACCCAGGAGTCGTAGCCCAGTCCGTTCTCGACGATGAGATCGGCGGCAGCGATCTCGCGCGCGATCGCCGGGCTCGCTTCGTACTCGTGCGGGTCGGTGTTTGGATTTGTCTCGATCGCCCTCACGCTGGCATGGGGGCCTGCGATTTGCGAGAGCACATCGGCGTACTGGCTCTCGATACCGATGGCGGTGACACCGCGTCGCTCGACGGTAGGGCTGCATGCGGCGCAGGTGACGGCGAGCACGGCCAGGAGAGCCGCGCTCCGGCGCCGGCGCCGGAGCGAGCCCGCGGCCGCGGGCTCCTGCCGGCGCAGCCGGCTGCACGCGCTTGGCTCGCGCTTTCCCATCTGGCCTCCGAGATCTGTCCGAATGAGTGCCCGTCGGATGATGGGCAATGTTATACTATTACACATGGTACGGCGCGCGCCAGGCATCAAGCCCGCAGGAATGCACGAGGCAAATGAACGGCCGGACCGCCGGCACGATCATGCGGGCTGCGTCCGGCGCGCCGTTTCGGCGGCCGAGGACGTATGCACCCGGCGAAAGGTCAGCCTCACTCCGCTGCGCAGGCGCGTGCTGGAGATCGTGTGGCGGGGGCATGGGCCGATCGGCGCTTACGAGATTCTGGCCGAGATCGGCAAGGATAGGGAGAAGGTGGGGCCGCCGACGGTCTATCGGGCCTTAGAATTCCTACGGGACACGGGCCTGGTGCATCGTCTGGATGCCTTGAACGCCTTCGTCGGCTGCGATCATCCGGATGAGGGGCACGCGGCGCAGTTTCTGATCTGCTCGAAGTGCCGCCGGGTCACGGAAATCGAAGATCCGGCTCTGACCCGCGCATTGCGCGGCCGCGCCCGCTCGCTCGGCTTTCGTTTCGAGAGTGGCGCCGTGGAGATCAAAGCCCTGTGCGACGATTGCGCCATCGCGGCTTGATCGGCATCCGAAAATCTACGTAAGGGACCCGATTCGCCGGTAAGCGCACTGCGGCGTTTCGCATCGGCCGCGCCGGCCGATCTGGTTCCGGACAGCAATTCCACCACTCCTCACGTGCTGGTTCACGGAGTGAGCAACATCGGCGTGAGTGCTTCGAGCCCGGGTCGAGAGCCGAGGGTGCGATGCCGGCTTCGGGCTGCGATTGGGCAATGCGCGGACCAGCCTCGGCAACGTCATCCATGTGGACCTCGCCTTTCCCTTCGATGGCGATGCGAGCATCAGGCGGGTGCAGTTTCTGGTGGAGACGCGGCGGGAATTCTGACCGGGTGCCGCAAGTCTCCCGAGTGCTTCGGCGCCGAACGACAGGTTCGCGGGTCGTTCTGCGAATGAAAGCTCACGGCATGGCCATGTTGCGACCGCTGGACGAGTTCTACGCCGGAGGGGGTCTTGGCGCTCGCAGCCGACCGCGACCATGCCGTGAGGGAAACGGAAAGCCGCAGTCATGCTCGCACGGCGCGTGTCGTTTCCCTATACGCACAATCCACGACTTCGCTGCGCAGAGCGGCCCATGCCTGCAACGCCGCTCGTCGGAATGGCAAGCGTCTCAGGACGAGGGAGTGTTCTGCGCCACTTGTACGGCCGGCCGGCCGTGCACGAGTGGTCCGCCGTGCCGCGCGAGTTCCCTGTTGATGAGTCCCTGCAGGCGGGCGAGGATTTGCGGCCGCTCTTTGGCAAGGTTCACGTGCTCGTCTGGATCCGTGGCGAGATCGTAGAGCTGATCGTGCAGCGGCGGCATGAAGGGATAATGCAGGTGGCCCATGTAGTGGATGAGCTTCCAGTGGCCCTGGATCACCGCCACCGAGCCGGTCGTGAGCGCCGCATAACGCGGATTCTGCTCGAAGTTCATGCTGAAGGCCGGCCGGTGCGCCACCGGGTTGGCCGAGGAGGCGGAGCAGGCTCCCAGGAGAGCGCGGCCCTCCCAGTCCGCCGGCGGCGCAATCCCCGCGAGCGCGGCCACGGTGGGCGCAATGTCCACCTGTTGCGCGATGGCGTTGCAGCGTCTGCCGGCCGTCTCGTATGGCAGCTTGATGATGAGCGGGATGTGGATGATCTCGTTGTAGAGCCCTGGCCCGGTATGCGCGCCATAGCCGTGGGAGAAGCTCTCGCCGTGATCGGTGCTGACGATCACCACGGTGTTGGGGCCGAGGATGTGCAATACGTGTTGCAGGAATGGTCCCGCGTAATGATCGACGTATGCGAGATTCTCGTCGTAGCGGGCCTTTAGAACGGCAATCTGCCGCGGCGACAGCTGTGAGAGCTGCCAGGCCCAATCCGGTTGCGTCAGGGCGGCGGTGTCATCCTGCCTGCTCGGATCGAAACGGCCCAGCCAGGGCGGCGGCGCTGCGTACGGCGAATGCGGTGGAAAGAGGTGGACCCAGAGGAAGAGCGGCCGGTCGCGCTTCACCGTCTCGAGCCAGTGGATCGCCGGATCGAGCGCCAGCCGCGGGTCGTGCTCCAGGTTCCCGCCTGAGCCTTCCATCCGGTAGACGATGCCGTCCAGAAATTCCAGCGGACGCAGCTCCGTTGCCGCGCAGACGTACCGCAGAGCCGCGGACAGGGCATCGTTGCAGATGAGGGTGTGACGAGAGCGGTCCATGCTGGTGAACTGGAAGTATTGCCCCATTCCCTCGCGGGATGCGCCGGCGTAGACGTTGCTCGAGACATAGCCCAGCCGATAGCCGGCGCTTCGAAGTACGGCGGGAAGTGAGGTGCGCCGGGTGCTCGCCCTCGGCCACGTCGGTAGCTCCAGTGCACGGTGGGTCCAGGGGCGGGTACCTGTGAGGATGGACGCGACGCCCGGCGTGGTGAAGTTGGCGTTCGCATAGGCGTGCTCGAATACCATCGCGCCGCGCGCGAAGCGGGCCAGCTGCGGGGTGGTCGGCCGCGAGTAGCCGTAGAGAGACATGTGTTGAGCAGAGAGCGCATCCATCGTCAATATGACGATGTTGGGCCGTGGCGCGGCGGCGGGCGGTGAAATCGTAGCCGCCGTTTTGACGGGGCCGGCATCAGCGGACGGAGCGACCGGGATGCCGGCGGGGGCGAGGGCGCGATTGGCGGGCTGCAGCGCAAGCGCAGAAGCCGAGCGAGGCCAGCCGAACATCGGCAGGGCCGCGAGCGACAGTGCGCCGAGCATCGTGCACACCGCTGTGGTCGGCCACAGCCCCATGACGACGGAGCGGCCTGTGGCAGTGACCGCCGCAAGAGCGCCGACACTCACGGCGAGCCACCAGGCCCCGTCCGGTGAGATCGGCAGCGAGCTCCCGAATGTGCCCATCCAGGTCCTGAGGGAGTGCAGTACGTTTGCGACGATGATCGCAGCCGCGACGCCGATGAGGGCGCTGCGGGCGATCTGCAGAATGAACGGCCCGGGCGGACGGCGGAGGAGCTCGAGCGCCCGCAGGCCGGCCGTCACCAGGCCCCAGAAAGGGATGAGCACGGCCCCGAGGATGAGCCATGCGGTCGCGTAGATGGGCAGGAGCCCGATCGGGCGGACGTCATAGAGGTACTGGTCGCAGTGGCTCGCGAATGCGAGCGGCAACGCGACCCCCAGCACTGCCGTGGCGGGCAGCGCCGCCACCCGCCACGCGCGTGCATCAGTGCGCATGTTCGCATTCCGCTGACTTGATCGGCGATCTCACCCGGCAGGTCGCAGCAACGGCCATGCCCACCAACATGGCCTCGAGCTGCGCACCGGTGGAAGCCGTACCGCAGGGAAGGCCGGCCGTCCATTGCCAGCCACTGGCGGCTGGTACAGAATTCAACGACATCACGGGCGCTGGCTGGGCGAAAGCCGCCGCCGCTCGAAGCACATGGATCGCGAGCTCGAGCGATCCATGTGCGCGCTATTATTTCCATTTAATTCACAATCTTACATAGGATTCCTCGTGCTGCGACGCGAATTCCTTCAGGGTGCGCTGACTCTCGGTGCGGGCGCGATGAGCTGGATGCTGGTGCCGAAGCTATCGGCGCGAGAGGCGGCTCGCGAGCAGGTGGACGTCACGCTCGTCGGACGTCCGTACCGTTTTCCCGCCGATACGGGCGCCAGTTTCAACGGGCTTGCCTACAACGGGCGAGTACCCGGGCAGTTGCTGCGCGTGCGGTACGGCCAGAGGTTGCGCGCCCGATATCTCAACCGCACCGGCGGTCCGAGCACGATTCACTGGCACGGCATGATTCTGCCGAATGACATGGACGGAGTGCCGGATGTCACACAGAAGCCGGTCCCGAACGGCGGCGAATTCATCTACACCTTCAAGCCGGATCCTCCCGGATTTCGCTGGTATCACTCCCATGTGGGCGATCAGATCGCCCTCGGTCTGTTCGGGCCCTTCCTGATCGAGGACCCGGGCGAGGCGCAGGCGGATGTCGAGGTCGTGCTGGTGCTGCACGATGTGCCGGACATGAGCAGCTTCAGGGCTGCGCTGGCGGGCAAGAGCACCGCGGCAATGGATATGCCGCCCGGCGCGGGCGGCATGGCAGGGGGCATGGCCAGGATGAGCGGGCACGGCGCATCCTCGATGAAGGGCATGTCGGGGATGTCGGGCATGTCGGGGATGTCGGGCATGCAGGGCATGTCAGGGATGGGTGACATGTCCGCAATGCCGGACAGGGCCGGGATGGCGAGCCGCGGCGCGATGGGCGACGAAGTCGCTTATCTGTCGCATTGCTTGAGCGGTGCAGCCTATCCGCATACGCGCCCGCTCATGGTCCGGGTTGGACAAACCGTCCGGCTACGGATTTTGAACGCCAGTCCGACGTTGACGCACTACGTACGGCTGGGAGGGCAGCAGCTGAGGATCACGCACAGCGATGGCAATCCATTGCCTCGCGCGGTCACGGTGGACGCACTGCGAGTCGGAGTCGGCGAGCGCTATGACGCCTGGTTCGAGGTCACCAAGCCTGGCGCATGGCTGCTGCAGAGCTTGATGGCAGACGTGCATGACCGGCGGCAGGCGGTGCTCATCCGCACGCCCGATGCGCCAGAGCACGAGCCGGAGCTGCCGCCTGCATCGCTGCAGGGTGCGACCTGTTTCGACTATCTGCTGGCCGGAGGTGAGCTCGCCAGCGGCGCCGAGACCGGGACGTCCGCGGGATCGGCCAACTCCCATGGGCGGCCTCTCGTGCGGGTCGACTTGACGCTCGGAGGGGGCAGGCCCGGCGACTGGCGCTGGACGATCGACGGGAAGATCTGGCCGCACACTCCAAAGGTGCAGGTGCGGGCGGGCGATCAGGTGCTGATCCGCTTCCAAAATCCCAACGACATGGACCATCCCATGCACCTGCACGGCCACATCTTCGAGCTGGTCGAGGTCTCCGGCAGGCGGCTCGCGGCTGCGCTGCGCAAGGATACGGTGCTGGTCCCCGCGCACGGCAGCGCCACCTGGCGGTTCATCGCTGATGCACCGCCTGGACGCTGGCTGCTGCACTGCCACAACCTGGTCCACATGATCGACGGCATGATGACCGAGGTCGATTACATCTAGGGGATCAGAGCTGTCGCGCCAGGCGACCCGCGGGTTGGCGCCTCATGCTCGTGTTCCGCTCCCTGAGCCACGCGATGACGCCGGATACGGTTGCAAACTGGAATCGGGCGGCGGAGCGCGCCTGTCGGCCGACGCGAATCGAATATCCGCCGAGCGCATTGACGGCGTCGAATCCTTCCTCGTCGGTATCGTCGTCGCCGACGAACACGGGCGTGCGGCCGGCGAAGGGAGCCTCGCTCATGAACGATTCGATGGCCGCGCGGATCGAGCAGCAGCTCGGTGTGAGCTCGTAGACGCACTTGCCGGTCCGCAGCTGAAAGTGCGGCTCCAGCGCCGCGGCCGCCGACTCCATCATCTCCCGCGCCTCCACCTGCAGGTGGGGCGCGCGACGATAGTGCAGAGCGAGCGCGGTCGTTTTCCGCTCCAGCACCAGGCTGGCGCGCGTGTGGATGCGGGCGCGCAGCTGTCCGGAAACCGGCTCGAGGACTTGGTGATCGACCTCGGCGCGGGTCACGTGTCCCTCGGCATCGCGCCGCTCGAAGCCATGCTGGCCGCAGGCGGGAAACCGGCTGGGCGCGAAGAGGCGGTCGAGATCCTCGAGGCTGCGTCCGCTCACGAGCGCCAGCGCGCCGTTTTCGCGGTGCGAGGCAAGCTCCAGGGTGTTGCGCAGGGCGGCAGGCACCCGCACGGCATCCGGCGACGCAGCGAGCTCGAGCAGCGTGCCGTCGACGTCCAGGAACAGCGCGAGTGCGCGCTCCGGAATGAACCTACCCCGTAAAGTCATGCCTCAGACGAATGACCGGCAGCCAGGGCTGCGACGGCCGAACCGTATTCGGCCCCTACCATAGCGCCGCCCAGTGCCCCGCGCCAGGCCGGAAAGCCCGCGGACAACGGGAGGCCTTCACACTCCCGAGCATCGGGAATGCTCGCGCTAGGCCTCCCGGGGCTGGCGGCGGACCTTCTTTTGCCGGTACATCGCATCGTCGGCCCGCGCGAGGACGGTATCGAGAGACTCCCCCTCCCGGTATTCCGCGGCACCCACGCTGACTGCGAGCTGGTAGGGCCGGCCGGCGGTCGAGTTGAAATGGTCGAGCCGGGAGGTGAGCTTTTTGGCGACCTGCCCGATCTCATCCTGAGGCAGCATGGCGAGAACGACGAACTCATCGCCGCTCAACCTCGCCAGCAGGTCCGTCGTGCGGAACGTCCCCCGCATTGCATTGGCCACTTCGCGGATCGCCTCGTCGCCGGCGCCGTGTCCGTGCCGGTCATTGATCTCTTTCAGATCGTTGACGTCCACGAAGAAGACCACGGCGGTCTGGGCGCGGCGGCGGTGCAGCTTGAGGTGAGTCCCGGCCAGTTGAAAGAATCCCCGGCGGCTGTTGAGGCCCGTCAGCTCATCGGTCAGCAGCGCGCGCTGGCGTCCGTCCGCGACCTGCTCGAGCTCCAGCCGCTGGCGCTCGTGCTCGCTCACGTCCCGGAAGGTCCACAACCGCCCATTGGGCCGCCGCTCCTCGTCGAATATCGGAATGTGCTCGAGCTCGAGGATGCGCCCGTCACGGAGCGTGAACGGGATTCCCGTGACCGGCTCCGGCGCATGGCGCACCGTATCGGCGATCAACGAGAAGACATGCGGCGAGCTGCAGCGCGACTGGATGCGTGCCACCAGGCCTGCGCCGTCGGTCCCGCCAAAGCTGGCGGGGCTCTCCTCGAAGCCGAAGATCGAGCAGAACGCGGGGTTGACGTGCAGCACCCGCCGACTCGCGTCCTCCAGCTGCATGGCGACGGGGACATGGTTGAGCGCGCATGCCAGGTGGCCGACTTTCTGCGCCAGCGCCGACTCTCGCGCGCGAAGCTCGACCTCGCGGGCGCGCCGGTCCAGGGCTATCTCGACCGCCGCTTTGATCGCAAAGGCGCTCACGGGCTTGACCAGGTATGCGTAGGGCTCCGCCTGGCGCGCACTCTCGATGGCGGCATGATCCGCTTGCGCGGTCAGGAAGATGATCGCCGTCCCGAACTGTTCCCGCAGCGCGCGAGCCGTAGCGGCACCGTCTGCGTTCCCGTTGAAGCTGACGTCAGTAATCGCGAGGTCGGGTGCGTGCTCGCGTGCGCGGGTTAGGGCGTCCGCGGCTGATGCAGCCGCGCAAGAATGGAAGCCGAGTTCGCGAAGCAGACGCTGTACGTCGGCCGCGACGGTGCGGTCATCCTCGACGACGAGAACGTGCGTCGATGAGCTGTCGGATGCGTCCCTCGCCCTGGATGACCCAGCCGTTTTTTTCGCAGCGGCCGTGGAAAATTGATTCAAGGATGCGTCAGGTCGACTATCGCCAAGCTCTAAATTTTACCATTTTCAGAGGCTTCCCGTCCAGAACCGCTGCTCAAAATCACATCTTCGCCAGATACGCGAACCCGCCCTCCTTGACGTAGAGCTCGCAGCCCGCCGCGGTACTCGGGGAATGGCGGAACTGGGGCGGGAAGCGCAGCCACGTATGGGGGCCGTAACGGCCGTGCTCATCCTGGAACGAGCCCCTGAGCACGAGCAGCTCGGCGCCAACGGGATAGAGGCGCTCGGTGAGCGGCGCATCCGCCAGCCAGTGCTCGAGGGAGATACGGTCGGTGTATCCCTCCTGGGAGTAGAGCGGCTTGACCTCGCGCCCGGTCTCCTTCGCCCATCGCATCGTCCGGGTATCGACTGCGACGTGCCGGCGGTCACGGCCGGGGAACTGTCTGAGCTTGACGAAGAGCAGGCACCCTTCGCGCGAGAAGGGCGCATGCCGAAACCCTTCCGGGTTCAGGAGAAAGGTGCCCGCCGGCCAGTCCCCGTGCTCGTCCGAGAACACTCCTTCCAGAACCAGGATTTCCTCCCCGTCCGGATGATCGTGTGTCGGGAACTTCGATCCCGGCTGGTAGCGCACGATTGATGTGACCTGCCCGGATTCCGCAGCGCCGACATGATGCAGGCGCCGGCGCCAGACGGTCCCGCTGGGGCTCGCCGTCCAGGGCAGCAAGTCCGCCTCGACGACTACACGGACGGTGAGATCGCCATTTAGCGGCTCGGACATGATCGTCCCCTCTTCTGCAATGTCGCCCCCATTATCGACGGGAGGGTCCGGATGGACAACGAAGCAGCGGCTCGCGCCAGCGCCTGGTCCAAGGCTGTCGCCGGCGAGGCCTCAGCTCAAAGCCTGAGCGAGGTGCACGGTTTCGTTCGGGATCCTGAAGATCGTGATCACGACGGTCGGCGACCTGTCCGGGGACGCGCTGTCCATCTCCTTGCACTTGGGCTATGCGCTCGCTTTGGTGGTTGCGCTTGCGGTCACCGCGACGCTGCTCCTCGCCCGGGTCAGGGCGAGGCGGTTCCATCCGCTGCTGTCAGCACTGCATTTCACCCCCCCGCAGGGGCGAAGGGCTCCTATTCCGGGGTACGTTCGTGTTCACGCGAATTCCGTTCTGAGGCCCGGGTCGGACCGGCGATCGGCAGGCCGGTCTTCTCGCTGAGGAAGAGCGGCGGGGCAAGATGCCGCTTGGAGAAGTCGAACATGTTGCGGATGCTGCCGGCGCTGGCGTCGAAGGAGCCACCACCGAGACGCTCGCCGCCCAGCCAGTTGTCCTCGATGAAGCGCACGACCGAGGCCTGCGAGATCCGCGTGTGGCTCACGTAGTTCACCTTCGCGTATGGTGAGATCACGAGGAACGGCAGCCGCGTTCCCGGACCGCAGCGTCCGTTGACTGGCCGGCCCTTCAGGCCCGGAAGGGGAGTGCCCTTGCCGCAGACGCCCGGGCCGTCGAGGCGATCGGCCTTCGCATTGAAGGAAGGATTGGTGGGCGTCGCGAAGGCATGGTCATACCAGCCATCCGAGTCGTCCCAGGTGATGATGACCGCCGTGTGCTTCCAGTCGGGCTGCCGCTCGAGGAAGTTGATGACCTTCGTGATCCAGGCCTGCTCGTCGAGCGGATCGGAATTGCCCGCGTGGCCGTCCTGGTAGGCCGGCGCCTTCAGGTACGCGACGGCGGGAAAGTTGCCCGCACTCACCGCGGCATAGAAGTCTCCCATTCCGTACTCGTGGTTGGCCGAGTCACGCTTGCCGTCCGCATCGAACGTATGGCCGATCGCCGCGACGGAGGACGGCCGCGCATGGGTGCGGTTCGCGGTGGACTTGAAGTACTGGAACCAGTTGTGGTGGGGAGAGTAGTCCTTGATCTGCCGTCCAACGATACGGGAGTAGACGCTGCGCTGACATCCCTTGGTGCCGTTGGGATTGGTCCGCTCGAGGTCGAAGCCGCCCATGAATCCGCCCCAGCTGATGCGGTGCCGGGTCAGGAGGTCGCCGATGTTGCGGCCCAGCATCCTGATCTGGTTCTGGGGGCTGGAGCACTTGTCGTACGCAGGGTCGACGTCGTTGATCAGGGTGTAGCCGCCCTGACCGTCGGGGATCTCATACCAGCGAGCGGTGCCCTTGATGGCTTTCACGCCATTCGTCTGTCCCGAGACGACCTCGAGTGCGCCTGGCGTTGAAGGACCATACGTGTCCGTGTATGCGTTGTCGCTCATTGCGAAGTGCTGGGCGTAATTCCAGAGCGCGGTGACGGTATTGCCGTCGAAGTACCCCATTACCTGGCCCCTGGTGCCGAAAGCCCCGATTCCGCCGCGGGTACCCTGGCCGGTGTAGCGCGGAAAGAGATCGGCGGCCCCGCCGTTGTAGGCTTCCTGCTCCGCCGTATAGCCATGATTCTGGTCCGCGGTGTTGGCCTGGGTGCGGTCGAGGCGGAAGGGATTGGCGGCGCTGGCGCCGTTTCGGGGATTGAGATTGGGGTTGTGCGCCAGCAGGTGCGCTGTCGCCAGATTGTCGACGCGGGGAGTGCCGGGCGCGGCCACGAAGCGCGGCTCACCGGGCGGATTGGTCGCGACGGGATAGGTGGCGAAGTAGTGGTCGAATGAGACGTTCTCGTCGAAGATGACCACCAGATGCTTGATGGGCGTGGCCGTCCGGTACTGGTCCGCATCGCGATGCGGCGGTGATGCCCATGCCGGTGCACAGAGGCAGAGCGCGATGGACGTGGCGCGCACGAGCGCCGGCAGCTTGCGATGGCCGATCCGCATTGAAATTTCCCCGCGAGAATGAGTGGATTGATGGCCGTCCGGAACCGAGCTCCGGCGTCATCCAGGAAAACCCTGGCGGCAGTATTATAGCGAGCGTCCGTGTCGGATTGATGACTCGATTCGGGTGAGTGGCACGGAAGCGCGCCTCTGATATCCTGCGCGTCCATGCCCGCGAAGCGGTTGCCGCACGACGCCTATCTGCTCTGCTTCTCCGCCTTCTTTGCGGACCTGGGCTATCAGGGCGTGGCGGCGCTCTTTCCGCTCTACCTCGTGTTTCAACTGCACGCGCCCGTCTACGTGTACGGGATCGTGACCGCGATCGCCTTCGGCGGCGGCTCGCTCGTCTCGTACATCGGCGGCTTGGCCGGGGACCGATTCGACCGGAAGATCATTGCCATTGCGGGCAACTCCTTCATTCCGCTCATGGCCTTCGCCGGCCTCGCGCATGATCTCTGGTCTTCGGCGGCCTTCTTCATCCTGGGATGGTGGGCGCGGTATTTCCGCACTCCCGCGCGTCGGGCGCTGCTGGTCAATGTGACGCCCCCGGAGGATCGGAGCATGGCCTTCGGCGTTCTGCACGCGCTCGATATCGGCGGCGGCATGCTCTCGGCTTTCCTGGCACTGCTCTTCCTGTGGCTGCACGCCGCGGTGGGCACCATCATTCTCTACGCCATACTGCCGCTCGTCGTCTCGACGGGTTTGCTCTTCTTCGTGAAGGGCGCGGAGCTTCATCCCGGCCAGACACCAAGGAATGAGGCCGGTGCGGGCGGCCCGGGCGAGCGGCCCTTGCTGGTTGCGCTTCTGGTCTCGGCCACGCTCTACGGGTTCAGCTTCTACAATCTCGGCTTCCCGATACTCACGGCCACCGGCGGGCACGCGACGACGGCAGCCTACCAATCCGGTGTGCTCGCGTTCATGACGTATCTCGGCATCTCGGCGGTGAGTGGCTATGCTCTCGGTGCGGGCCGGCTGTCCGCGGCGCGGTCACTGTGGCTCCTCGGCTATCTGCCCTCGGCCCTGGGCTCAGCCCTCATCGGAGTGAGCGAGCTGCTGCACCTCAATGCAGCGGCCTTTTATCTCTCGGTCGCCGTTCTCGGCGTGGGAATGGGCGGTGTCGAGACGTTCGAGCCGACGCTGGTCTCCTCCGTCGTGGGTCACACGAAGCTGTCGCGCGGCATGGGCTTTCTCACCGTATCGAGAAGTATCGGGCAGTTCCTGTCCAACCTCATCATGGGAGCACTCTTCTCCATGAGCAGCTCCGTGCCGTACTTCTACGCGGCCGGATCGGCTCTGCTCGCGACGCTTGTCTTTGGCGGCGTTGCGTCCGGGCGCTACAAGGCACGGCGCAGATGAAATTTCACCCAGAGCACGAGCGTGAAGCGGTGATGAATGAGCGCCTTGGGAGGAGGCGGAATGGTGGCCTCATGCACGGCGAGCAATGCGTTTGAGTCGAAGGACTTGATCCGGCCCGGCGTGACGATCCGCAGGTTGGAGATCGCGCCGTCGATCAGCTCGAATGTCACTCTCACCTTCCCGTTCATCCGCAGCATCCGGGCCTCGGACGGGAATTGCACGGCGCTTTGGATGGCGGCGCGAACTTCCGCAAGGTAGGTCAGTCTCTGCCCCGGATTGAAGGGTTGCGGCGCAGCTTTGGGAGGCGGGGGCGGTGATGCCCGAGCGGCGATGGGCGAGGGCGGCAAGGCAACAGGGGGCGGCAGCGCGACGGGCGGCGGTGGCAGCGGCAGGGGGCGAGGATGGAACTCGTTGCGAGGCGGCGCGGGCCGAGGCCGCTCGAGTGTGGGCTT
Organism: Pseudomonadota bacterium; assembly: GCA_019352035.1. Lineage (GTDB taxonomy): Bacteria > Pseudomonadota > Gammaproteobacteria > Steroidobacterales > Steroidobacteraceae > 13-2-20CM-66-19. The sequence goes on from JABBNZ010000032.1 coordinate 38,964, forward strand.
AGGTTTCTCGACCGGTTTGGGCGGCTGTACCAGCCGCACCTCTTCCGCAGCGCGCGCGGGCACGCGAGGGGCCGGCGTCCGATCCGCCAGGCCGGCGAGCGCCAATACCAGGGCCGCCTCCGCGGCCAGGGCGAGCCAGAAGGCCACCGACACCCGCGATGGCGCGCCGAGCTCCGGCAGCTGAGGCATGGGGCTCGCCGAGGCGGACATCGCACTGCTCATGGGATCACTCCGGCCGGGCGGCGAGTCCAACCGCGCTGATACCGGCGTGGCGACAGGCATCCATGACCCTCACCAGCTTCTGGACGTCGGCGCCTTTGTCGGCGGCGATGGTCACTTGCGTGCCCGCGGGGCTGCCCGTGAGCCGGCTGGTGAGTTGAGCGAGCGTCAGGCTCCGCCCGCCAAGATCCAGCGTGCCGTCACGGTGCAGGGTCAAAGTCAACTTGGGCGCGGGCAGCTTCTGCGTGCTCGTCGAGCCGGGCAGCGCCGTCGGGATGCCCTGTGTCGGGATCATCTGCAGCGTGACCATGATGAAGAACACGAGCAGGAACAGCATGATGTCGATCATGGGAATGATCTCCACCCGTCCCTTGCGCATCTCGAGATACTTCACCGCTCAACGCTCCTGCGCGGCGTAGATCGCGGCCGCGGCGCCCTGCGGCGCGCGCTGTCCGCCGTGGTGCTCCATACCCTCCAGGCGGTTCACCAACATGGTGCGCAGGGTCTCCATCTGATGCACCAGATACCGGACTTGGTTCTGCAAGCCGTTGAAGGCGACGAGGCCGATGACGGCGATCACCAGGCCGGATGCGGTCGCGATGAGCGCCTCTCCGACGCTGCCCGTGATCTGCCCGGTGTTGCCGGCCGCATTTCCCATGAACTGGAAGGCATGGAACATGCCGATGATGGTCCCGAGCAGCCCGAGGAGCGGGGCGAGCGTCACCACCGTATCGAGCAGCCACATGCTGCGGTCGAGGGTCGGTACCTGGCGCATGACGGTTTCCTCCAGCAGCTCCGAGAGCCGCGAGCTGTCGCTCACCCGGGGGAAGCGCACCGGCACCTCCAGCATCGCCTTGAAGGGCGCGCCGGTCATCTGGGCGAGGCCGCCGAGTGTCACCGGGTCGAGATGCCCGAGCTGTGCGACCTGACTGGCGACGTGGGCTCCTTCCCGCCGGATGCGTCCGAGCACCAGCAGCCGCTCGATGGCGACGGTGAGTGCGATGAGCAGCAGCACCGGCATGATGAAGAGGATCCCTCCGGAGCGCGCGGCCAGCGCCGCAAGTGCCTGTAGGCTCATCGTGCTCTCCTTTCTTGAAAGCCCGCAAGGTTAGCGGGGCTCTGTTGCATCCTGATGACGGCCGCCGCCCGCGCCCGAGCCGGGGCTCGGGCCGGGCGGCGCGTGCGCGCTGCCATCCTTAGAAATCCGCCGAGGCGGTGACGAACACCGCCCGCGGCGCACCGGGGTTGGCGATGATGTAGCCGCCGTTGGACGTCGAGAAGTAGCCGCCCGAGCTGATGTACTCGGTGGAGTTGTATTGCTTGTTCGTGAGGTTCAGCACCTGAATGGAGAGCTCGCTGCCCTGGACTCCGGGGATCAGCGAGCCGAGGAAGGTGCTGCGCGCGCGGATCGAGAAGTTCACCAGGTCGTAGGCGGGCATCTCCTGCCGGGTGGGGGCTCCGGCGTTGTTGTCCCAGAGATAGCGGGTGCCGGTGTACTGATCCCAGAGAGTCGCCTTGACCGTGGCGGAAGGCAGCAGGAAGCGATACGCCAGGCCGAAGTTCGCATTGTCCCTGGGGGAGTTCGACACCGGGAGATTGGCGCCGTAGGACGGCAGGCCCGCGGGATTCACGACGGAGGTGAACGAATTCCACTGGCTTTTCAGCCAGCCGAAATCGGCGAACCCCGACAATGCGCGGTTGATGTTGGCCTGAACCTCGAAATCCACTCCCTTCAGCGTCGCGGAGCCGTACCCGAAGTCGGTCACGAGCGGTTGCTGCGGGGTCGAGTAGGTGATCGTCTGATTGCTGAGCAGCGTGTGGAAGAATTCGAGCGAGGTGTAGATGCGGCGCATGCCGGCGACCCGCAGCCCGAGATAGCGCGCGCCGAAATCATAGGTCTCGCTGCGCACCAGTTTCAGGGTGGCGAGGTTGATCGGATACGAGTTGAGATTGCCGGAGCTCGGGTTGTGCCTGGCGATGGCGTAGCTGGCGAAAAGATGCACACCGCCACCGGCGGCATAGTTCACGCCGAGAGAGGGCTCGGTGCTCGCGAGGTCGGTTGACTGATCCGGGTTCGTGTCGTAGGAGACCGACCACGGCAGCGCCGCGCCGGTGCTCGTCGTGAAGGTGGGCTGCGGTCCGTAGGAGCAGTTCGATGGAACGGTGGCTGGAGGCGGGGAGGGGTTCGCCGCATAGGGGTAGACGCCGCAGGCCTCGGTCGGGCTCTGGTTCGACCAGTCGGTGACGAACTGGACGACCCGGAAGCCCGGGACGATGGTCAGGGCCGGAATCGGCCGGAACTCGTCCTGCACGAAACCGGCGACATCGATGCTGTTCGTGGTGTTGAATCCGATGCTCTGCGGCTGGGCCAGGGTGCTGCCGCCCGAGGGCGAGTAGCCGTTGTACTGGCTCACCGCGCGGGAGTCGATCACGTAGCCGCCGAAGCTCAGGGTGTCGATCCTGGCGAGCCTGGCGTCAAAGATGACCCGGTCGCCGAAAGTCTTCGAGCGCTCCACGAAGTGCTCGTAGTTGCTCGGCAAGGTGTACTGGTTGAGGCGGTAGTGACGGATCTTGCCCCAGCGGAACCAGGCTTCGTTCGACAGCTCGAGGCTGGGAGAAAGCCGCAGGTGCGCGTGCGACCACAGCAGGTAACCCACGATCTCGTTGTGCTTGTGCCAGATCGCCCGCGGCAGCGTGGCATAGAACCCGGAGGTCTGCTCGCTGTAGAGCGTGCCCGGCCCGCCGAGGCCGC
>JABBNZ010000124.1 GCA_019352035.1 Pseudomonadota bacterium
GAACAATTTGTGCTTTGCGCCTGCCAGGAACAGATACGATCAGTTTTGGCACTCGAAGTAAGCGCCGGCCTGCGTCAGCGCGCGCAGCAGGCTTTCGCCGGGACGCGCCGGATCCAAGTCGACCGCGACCTTGAAGCCCATGCGGCCCACCTTCCCGACATCGTGCGGGAACGGCAGCGGATCGGTGCCGGGGAGGTCCCGCACCCCAAGCCGTGCCGCGTGCGTGAAGTGCTGCGGATATCCCCAGAAGGCCGGCCGTCCGCCCTCATCCCCGAGAAAGAGCGTTGGCTTGCGGAATTCCTCGACCAGGGCATTGAGCAACCGGCCGCGGCTGAAGAACCACTTGCCCGGGCCCCAGGGGATGACGCGCGGCACTCCCAATGCATCGGCTTCGTGCAGGACCTCGCGGATCGGCCGACCATCGGCAAAGCGGCGCGTGGTGCCGAGAACGAGCACCTCGAGACCTTCCCGGCAGGCCACCTGTCGGCCGGCGACGATGAAGATCTCGCGACCGGCATCCCGTGCCACGACGCTGATGTCTTCCGCGGTGGGCGCGACCGTCCACCGCCGCAGTCGAAGGGCCGAGGGGGCCGCGGATGGCGCTCCTCCGTGCGCGAGGGCATGCAGCGCGCCGAAGCAGTCGTCTGGGGCGCACTCCGCCAGCAACAGGAAGTAAGCTACTCCGCCCCCGGGAGGCTTGCGGGTACTCGCCGTTGCCAGATTGTCGTAGGCGTTGCGCAGCAGGTCATCGGGGTCATAGCACTGGTGCAGATGGACGTGCGCGTCGACGCAGGCGATGACGTTGGCCATAGGTATGCCCCTGCGGAGCAATCTTCGGACCCGCTGAAGGCACAGGCGACTGGCAAGAGCGCGTGTTTGGCCTCCGGGAAAGGGAGCCGCGGTCTGGGGAACGGGGACGCACCAGGATTGTCAATAGGCTCAAGCACGGATTTGCCAGCGCCATAGCGCATCGTTGATACTGCACCCTTCCTTCCTGCGGAGGTGCTGATCTGTGTCTGTGACCAAAAAGAACCCTGATTCCTCGCGCCGCTCATTCATCGCGACCGCCGCCGTGGCGGCCTCCGCGGCACTCGTGGGGCTCAAGTCGCATTCCGCCCGCGCCGCGGGCGAGAATCTGCCGCATCTGTCCGAGAGCGACCCGCTTGCCAAGTCGCTCGGCTACCAGATGACTGCCCAGAACGTCGATAAGTCGAAGTTCCCGACCTACAAGCCGGGCGAGCGCTGCGCCGACTGTCGCTTCTTCCAGGGTACCGCTGGGGAGAAGTCAGGCTTCGGCGGCTGCCAGATCTTCGCCGGCTACTCGGTGAGCGCCGACGGCTGGTGCGCTTCCTTCAACGCGAGAAGCTGATTTCGCGCACGTTCGGGGCGCTCGCCGGCCAAGGTGAGCGCCCCTGCTCGTTCTCTCGCCCCCCGCGCCACCGGCACGATGCCGGGCGCCCACGCCCATCGGCGCGCCTCACGGAGGAAAGCCGTCCTTCGGCGTCGGCGATCCTGTCCCTTTCGGGCCACACCACTGCGTCCATGCGACCTTGCGGATGATTCCGTCGGCGTCGGTGTGGACGGTCACCGTGCAACCGGCAAGGTTGTACTGGCTGAAGAGCCACGCGGCCACCTGCCCCTGGCCCTCGGAGTGCAGGCTCCAGGGGGTGCTCCAATGCATCTCGAGCTTGCCCAACGGCTTGCCGACGTAATGTGCGGCCGTCTGCGACGGGAAGTGCCGGGGCGGGGTCGCGCAGCCCGCGAGCAGCAGACCGGCCGCAAGGGGCAGAAGCAGCCCTGAACGTATGCTCATCCGGTAAGCATGCCTGAATCCCGGCGTGCGCGCAGCGACGCGCTCGCTATCGCAAGAGCGCCTTCTGTGCCGCCCAGGCCGTCAGCAGCGCCAGCACCATGCTGGCGGCGAGCGCCAGGGCCGCCCGGTGCTTCTCGCGCCTCACGAGACGCTGGCCATCGAGCGGGGCGATGAGGAACGGCTCCCCATGGGTGGTCTGCCCCACGACACTCTCCCGAGCCTGCGCGCAGCCGAGACTCGCCTCGACCTGCTGGCGCGCGGCCGCGCGCACCGCTTCCCATTCCGCGCCATCGAGCTCACCGTCATGGTTGCGATCGAACCGCGCGAGCAGCGCCGCTCGGTCCGCCTTCCAGCCGACGACGATCTTCCCGACCTCCTGCTCGATCGACTCCACCCTCGAGCGCGAGCGCAGCTCCCCGAGGACCGTCAGATGGGCTCCGGGGCAGATCAGCCGCTCGGTGTAGCGGTAGCCGCGGTCGGGACTGCAGCCGCGCCCCTCGGGGCCCGGCAGGCATGCCGGCCGCGGTGCCTCGCCATACCATGTCTCGTGAGATGTCGGCGTCACGTCGGCGCCAACAGGCCCGACCAGACACTCCCCGTCGGGATCCCGCAAGGTGAAGGGAGCCACGCTGGTCGCGCGCTCGATCACTTGCCACTCGTCCCGGTTGCGCTCCGACCGTTGGCGGCGCTCGATCCTGTAATCCCACCACACACACGGCAGGCCGCTCAGCGGCGCGGTGATCTGTCCTTCGGGAGGCGCTTGCGCCTCGCCCTCGAGGTGCACGTAGCCCTGGGCCGCCGAGCGGATCCGGGCGCGCGGTGTATCCGCGGCGAAGCGATCGCGGCGCAGGCTGCCGAAGAGCCGGTAAACGGCGTACACCGTGCCGCCCGCCAGCAGGACAGCGAGCGCCAGGAAGCCCGGGGCGATGTCCTGCGGCGGCATCACTTGCCGAATGCCAGGCCCACATCGACATCCGCGGTCTGCGCCGCCTCGAACTTCAGCAGTCGCGAGGGGGAGAAATTGAACATGCCCGCGACCACCGAGTCGGGGAATGTCTCGATGCGGACATTCTGCGCATTCGCGGCATCATTGTAGATCTCGCGCCGGTCGGCGATCGCGGTCTCGAGCGCGCTGATGCGCCCGGCGAGATTGCCGAAGGCGGCATCGGCCTTGAGGTCCGGATAGCGCTCGGCAACGGCATATAGATTGGCAAGGCCACTGCGCAGCGCGCCCTCGGCCGCATTGACCGATGTGACATCGCCCGACTGGCGCGCCGACTCCACCTGAGACCGCGCCTGCGTGACGCGCTCGAGCGTGTCGCGCTCGTACTGCATGTATTGCTTGCAGACCTCGATGAGCTTCGGCAGCTCATCGTGCCGCTGCACGAGCAGCACGTCGATGTTGGACCAGGCAAGCTTGACGCCGTTGCGGGTGCGCACGAGACCGTTGTAGATCGTGACGATGTACCCGATCAGGAGGACTGCGATCAAGACGAAGATGATCAAACCGGTCATACCCCACCCCCCAAAACCTCAGCACCAGCGCCGGGCACGAACTCGCCCCAGTCTCCCAGAGCCTGCCGCAAGGCCGCCAGGACCAGCCGCTGGAACTGTGCGCGCGGTAGCACTTGCCCTTCGCCGGCTGTGACGCGCCAGGCATTTTTCCCGGGCGCCCCGCGCTCGCGTTCGCCCGCCGCCGGGCGGGGGAAAGGATCGAGCTGTGCTAGCATCGCGCCAGCACCGGCGCGCCACCGGTCCATCAGACATAACGGCAGGACACTCATGCGACTCGACCGGATCGCGCTTCTCGCACTCCTCTTCGGCATTTCGGGCACGGCGCTCGCCGCCGGCGCGCCCGAGGCCGGGGCCGGGGCCGCGCTGCACCTCAACTGGCGCGACACCAAGGTGAGCCCCGCGCAGAATTTCTTCGCATACGCGAACGGCGGCTGGCAGAAGCGCCATCCGATTCCCGCCGCCTACTCCGCCTGGGGCACGTTCAACATTCTCGAGACCCGCAACCAGAGGATCATCCGCCGCCTGATCGAGGAGGCCGCCAAGGCGCACGCGAGGCCCGGGAGCGCCGAGCAGAAGGTAGGTGATTTCTACGCGAGCGGCATGGATACCGGGCTCATCGATCGAGTAGGCGTGGGCCCCCTGTCGCCCGAGCTCGATGCCATCAACGGAATCTCGAGTCTTGCGCAACTGCAGCGCGAAGTGGCGCACCTGCAGATGATCGGCGTCGATGCGATGTTCGGCATCGGGCAGATGCAGGACTACGAGAACTCCAGCCGGGTGATCGGTGTCGCCGGCCAGGGCGGCATCGGACTGCCGGATCGGGACTACTATCTGAAGCAGACCCCGAAATTCAAGCAGATCCGGGCCGAGTACGTCGCTCACATCGCGCGCACGTTCGAGCTTCTCGGCGACGGCAAGGCGCTCGCGGCGCGCGAGGCCGCCATCGTCATGGCGATCGAGACCCGTCTCGCCAAGGCATCGATGTCCCTCGCGCAGCAGCGCGACCCGCGCGCCGTCTACCATGTCATGAATCTCGCCGAGCTCGATCGGGCGACGCCGAACTTCTCCTGGAACGAGTACTTCCGCGAGATCGGCTATCCGCAGCTCCAGAGCATCAACCTCGCGATGCCGAAGTTCTTCGGCGCGCTCGGCAAGGCGCTGCGCAGCGTGCCGCTCGTGCAATGGAAGGTCTACCTGCGCTGGCGCCTGATCGATGCCTTTGCGCCCTACCTCTCCAAGCCCTTCGTCGATGAGAACTTCAGGATGGTCTCGGCGCTGACCGGGGCGAAGACGCTGCGCCCGCGCTGGCAGCGGGTCGTGAGCGCCGAGAACGATGCCCTCGGCTTCGCCGTCGGCAAGCTCTATGTGCGCAAGGAGTTCCCGCCCTCCTCCAAGGCCGCAGTGCTCGAGATCCTGCACACCATCCGGGCGGCCCTCAAGAGCGATCTGACGACGCTGCCCTGGATGTCCCCCGCGACCCGCAAGGCCGCGCTCGCCAAGCTCGCTTTGATGGGTGAGCGCATCGGCTATCCCGATAAATGGCGTGAGTACTCGCAGCTGCGCATCGACCGCGGCCCCTACGTGCTCAACGTGATGCGCGCCAACGAGTTCGAGCAGAAGCGGGAGTTGAGCAAGATCGGCAAGCCCGTGGACCGCAACGAGTGGTACATGACCCCGCAGACGGTCAATGCCTACTACGATCCGTCCATGAACAACATCAACTTCCCGGCCGGGATCCTGCAGCCGCCCTTTTTCGACCCGAGCGCGCCGATGGCGGTCAATTACGGCTCACTCGGCTGGGTCATGGGCCACGAGATGACCCACGGATTCGACGACCAGGGCTCGAAGTTCGACGGACATGGGAACCTCAGGAACTGGTGGACGGCGCAGGACGCGAAGCGCTTCCACACCGCCACCTCCTGCATCGCCACCCACTTCTCGCGCTACACGGTGGACGGGGACCTGCACGTGCAGGGCAAGCTCGTGACCGGCGAGGAGACCGCTGACCTCGGCGGCCTCACGCTCGCCTGGCGCGCATTCCGCGCCTCCCCCGCCTACAGGGAAGCCAAGACCATCGACGGCTTCACGCCCGAGCAGCAGTTCTTTCTCGGCGCCGCGCACGTCTGGGCCATGAACATCCGCCCGGCCGAGGAGCGCCGCCTCGTCACGATCGATGTGCATGCACCGCCCATGTATCGGGTCAACGGCACGCTGGCGAACATGCCCGAGTTCCAGGAGGCGTTCCACGTGCCGGCCGGCAGCCCGATGGTGAACGCGCATCGCTGCCTCATCTGGTGAGGCGATCCGGCGTGACGGCCGCGAGCTGCCCGGCCGTCACGCACCCATTCCACCTCACCCGCCCACGGTCAGGGCGAGCTTGAACGGCCGGCCGTCCACCGAATGCAGCACCAGCTGATAGTGCCCCGGCGCCAGGTGCAGTCCCGCCCCAGCGGCCGGTAACGCAATGGTGGCTCTTGCACCCATCTTGGCGGTGATCCCGGCGTATCCTGGACCGAAGCGGTTATAGGCGTAGTCGTTGACGAAGCTGCCCGGCGGCAGCGCCGCAAGCGCGTCCCCGCCCCAATGTTCGACCGCAGTCCCTCCGGGACCCAGGAGATCGGCGCGAACGATGTTGGCGGGCGCCGCGGGCGTGCCGCCGTCGAGATACGCCGTGAAGCGTACGCTGCCGTCCGCATCCAGCCGTCCCGCGGACAGGCTGACGTGATGCGCCGCCGCACTGACCGGTCCACCGTGGAAGGGAGTCAATACCGATCCCCGATAGTAGTTGTAGGTCAGGACGACGAACGCCACCGTCACCGCCGCGGTGATCAGGCTCCATCGCTCGAGCCGACGCGCGGGCCACGGGCCGCTGCCGAGCCACTGAAACCACGGTGCCGCCGTCCGCTGCGGATGGCGCTTGCGCAACCAGGCATCGACCGAATACACCCCGCCGCCTGCAAGGAATAGCGCCGCACCCATGGCGAAGTTCGCAGAGGCCATGGTCCACTCATCGATGCACGTCGCGCCCTGCCAGCCAAAGAGCAGCATCAGCACGAAGCTGAGACCCACCGTCACCAGCGCGGAGAGCCGGGTCATGAACCCGAACAGGAGGAAAAGGCCGAAGATGAGCTCCGCCGCGCTGAAGAGAATGACGCCGGCGTACAGGAGGTGAAAGTGATGCAGCAGGTAATCGACGATGTGACCCGTGCCGAGGATCGCCCCCGGCATGGCCGACTGAAACTTATTGGCCATCCAGCTGTGCGCGTGAGGATCGAGCTTGGATGGGGCGTAGATGAACCGGCGGCTGCCCCCGCCCCAGTAGATCCACCCTTGCACGAAGCGCACGGCGAGCATCGCAAGGCCGATCTGGCGCCAGGTATCGACCGACGCTGAGCTCTGTGGGTCTGCGCCTGATTGAGTGGAAGCCGACATGCGGGTCGCGCTGCTCATCGTGTTCTCCCAGCTTGGGTGTCTCAGGGATCGCTCTGCCGGCCGGCATTCGTTACGGGCTTGAAGCCATAGCGCTCGAAGATGCGCAACGCCTCAGGCGAGCGCAGAAACGCGATCCATGCGCGTGCCGCCTCGGGGTGTGCCGCGCCACGGACCACCGCGGCGCCGTACACCGCCGTCGCGTTCTCGGACGCGGGGATATCAACGTGGCTGATGGCGTGTCCGCTCTGCTCCTGAAAGATGGCCTCGGACTTCCAGGTGACGCCCGCATCCGCCAGCCCCTGCATCAAAAAGAGCGGCGTCTGGCGATGATGGATGTGCGTGAGAATCGTCTGGCCGCTGGCGACCTTGGCGACGTAGACGGTGTGCTCGAGCGCCGGGCCGCCCGCTCTCGTGAGCGCCATCTCGATCTGGCGCGCCACGCCTTCGAAGGCAGGATTCGGCATCACCACCCTCACCGCCGGCTTCCCGAGATCGGCAAGTCCCTTGATATGCGCCGGGTTTCCGGCGGGCACCATGATGGTCAGATCATTGGTGACGTAGGGCACGGCGGGCGGCAGGAGCCGTCCTGCGGCGATTTCGAGCTCGACTTTCTTCAGCCCCGCCGCATAGACATCAGGGGCCACCGTGAAAGTGAGGTTGCCGGAGGTGAAGGTATTGCCCTGAGCCATTGCCTTCAGCAGCAGGCCCGGCGGAATGGTGACGTAGAAGATCCGGCCGCGCAGCCTCGGGTGCTGCGCCTCGAACAGATGCACCAATGGCGCCATCGCGAAGAAGTAATTCCCCCCGACGAAGATTACGAGCCGGGGATCATCGAGATTGCCGTGGAAATCCGGCATGTCGTCCACCTCGGGGACGGTGAACTGAAGGCCCTGCTTCTTCGCCGGAGCGTTCGCGCCATGTGACCAGGGCGGAAAGAGACTTTCCTCATACTTCGGCGGCGCCGCCGGCTTGCCCGTCCCTTGGGCGTAGGCGGACCCCGAGAGGATTGCCGCGAGCGCGCAGCCTGCGAGCGAGAGCTTTCGCAATGGAGTCATCGGGTTCACCGTCCGGGTGGGATCGAAGCGGCGGCGGTTCAGGCGCTCAGGCGCTACATACGAACCAACGCGTAACCCTGGTTCTGCAGAATGATCACGGTCGAGAGTGCCGAAAGAGCCACCTCGATCTGCGGATTGACCTCGGCAGGCTTCAGGTGCATGTCCCCGAGCGCGTTGCCGCAAACCATGATCTTGACGCCCGCCTTGCGCAGCGCGGCGATCACGGCGAGGTTGGGATTGGGGTGGCCGAACTTCGCCTGGTAGGCGGCCGCACTCAGGACGATCTCGGTGGCCGGCCCGTGGACGATCACATCGAAGTCGAGGTTTCGCAGCGGCACGCCCGCCGCGGCGAAGATATTGACCGTTCGTGCCACGTGATCGAGACCGGGATTGACCTTGGTGGCCCCGGCCTTGCCTTGGGTCAAATCGAACAAAGCCTTGTAGCGCTTATCGGCCTGCGGCCGCGCGACGACCCCGGGCCACGTGTGCTCCGGGCCGTAACCGCGGATCGCCGGGTAGCTCCAGAAGCTTGCGGGCTGGCCGGCGTTGGCGGTGGCCGCAAGGGCGAGCCCGAGCGCCGCGGCAGACAGCAAAGTGGACGGTAATTTCATGATGGAGACCTCTGCCCGCAGATTGCCGATGAAGTGGGCGCGATGATGAAGCCCGGTATCGAGATGCGGCAAATACAATTAAAGCGTGATATCCATATCCCAATTGCATACCCCGGCTCGACCGCTCCCCGCCCGGTCAGGGCGCCATCGTCACCTGCCGCAACAGGCTCGCAAATGCCAGGTGCTCGAGCGGCGTGGCACGACCCGGCTCGCGGGGGGTCAGGCTCTCCATGCGCCGGCGTCGGCCTGCCCGGGTTCGCCGATCCAACCCGGCGGACCACCGACTTGCGCCCATGATCCGCGGCTGCCGCAGCCCGTCAGCTCGTGCAATAGCGCAGCGCAACGTGCCCGGATTGGAAGCGAGTCGACTCCATCAGCTTCAACCCCAACCGCTCCTGGAGACTCATGCCCTCCAGCAATCGCCTGCCACCGCCCGCCAGGACCGGGTGAACGACGATCCGATATTCATCAATGAGGCCGAGATGCGCGAGTTGCGAGGGAATACTTACGCCACCGGTCAGGATGTCCCGGCCCTGCTCTTGCTTAAGCCTCAATATCTCCTCGCGAAGATCCGTCCCAACGATTCGCGCATTCCTTCC
>JABBNZ010000125.1 GCA_019352035.1 Pseudomonadota bacterium
TGACTGGCCGCTGCTCGACCTGCCGAACGTCACGCTGACCCCGCATATCGCCGGCACCACGCTCGGCCCGCAGGTCGCCCCGCGCGTAGACCACCTTCCCCTGGCTGACCGTATGGGTCGGCACTCCGGTCACCGTTCGCCCTTCGAATACGTTGTAGTCGACCAGCGAGCGCTGCGTCTTCGCGCAGAGCGTGCGAGTGGCATCCGGATCCCACAAGACGAGATCGGCCTCGGAGCCGGGGGCGATGAGGCCCTTGCGCGGATAAAGATTGAAGATCCTGGCGGCGTTCGCCGCAGTCACGGCGACGAACTCGCTGGGCGTCAGCCTGCCGGTATTCACGCCGGCGTCCCAGACGACCATCATCCGCTCCTCGATCCCGCCGCAGCCATTGGGGATCTTGCGGAAATCGTCGCGGCCGGCCGCTTTCTGCGGTGCGCAGAAGGTGCAGTGATCGGTCGCGGTCGTCTGCAGGTTCCCGGCCTGCAGGCTGCGCCAGAGGGCCTCCTGGTGCCGCTTCTCCCTGAACGGCGGGCTCATCACATGCGCAGCCGCGACCGCGAACTCAGGATGGCGGTACACGCTCTCATCGACCGTCAGGTGGCCGGCGAGCACCTCGCCGAATACCCGCTGCCCGCTTGCCCGTGCGCGGGCGATGGCTTCGGCTGACTCCGCGCACGACACGTGCACCACGTAGAGCGGCACCTCCAGCACGCCTGCGATCGCGATGGCCCGTTGAGCCGCTTCCGCCTCCACCACCGGCGGGCGCGAGAGCGGATGCCCTTCCGGACCGGTGATGCCCTGCTCCATGATCTGCTTCTGCAGTTGGAACACGAGCTCTCCGTTCTCCGCGTGCACCGTCGGCATTGCCCCGAGCTCGAGCGCGCGCCGGAAGCTGTTCACCAGGGTCTCGTCGTCGGCCATGATGGCGTTCTTGTACGCCATGAAGTGCTTGAAGCTGTTGACGCCCTCCTGCTGCACGAGCGTCCCCATGTCCGCGTGCACCTGCTCCGACCACCAGGTGACCGCCACATGGAATCCATAGTCGGCGGCCGCCTTCTCCGCCCAGCCCCGCCATTTCCGATAGGCGGCGAGCAACGGCTCTTGCGGATCCGGGATGACGAAATCGATGATGCTGGTCGTTCCGCCGGCAAGGCCTGCGGCCGTGCCGCTGTAGAAATCATCGGCAGCGACGGTGCCCATGAAAGGCAGTTGCATGTGTGTGTGCGGATCGATGCCTCCCGGCAGCACCAGCTGGCCGCCAGCGTCGAGCACCTGCGCGCCCGCGGGGGCCTGAAGGCTCTCTCCGACGGCGACGATCACGCCTTGCGCACACAACACATCCGCGCGGCGAGCGCAGTCGGCATTGACCACCGTGCCGCCTCGAATCAGCAATCCATCCATCGCAGGTCACCTCCGCACTTCGCTTACCGGTCCCTGAGCATACGGATCGGCGGGCGCGTGCTCACTGGCTCGAAGGGAAACTGAATGCCGTCCTCTCGCCGATGCCCGATCCCGCGGAGGGCCACCGCTGGGTGACGGTCTTGCGCCGCGTGTAGAAGCGCACCGCGTCCGGACCGTAGGCATGCAGGTCTCCGAACAGCGAGCGCTTCCAGCCACCGAAGGAATGGTAGGCGACGGGCACGGGGAGGGGAACGTTGACGCCCACCATGCCGACCTGGATCTGATCGGAGAAGTATCGGGCCGCCTCCCCGTCGCGGGTGAAGATGCAAGTACCATTGCCGTAGGGATGCGCATCGATCAGGGCCATCGCCTCCCCGAGGGTCTGCACGCGCACGACGCACAGCACCGGCCCGAAGATCTCCTCCTGGTGGATCACCATGTCCGGCTTGACGTGATCGAACAGGCACGGACCGAGGAAAAAGCCTTGTGAGTGATCCGCAACCGCGAGCCCCCTTCCGTCGACCACGAGCTCGGCGCCTTCGGCCACGCCCCGATCGACATAGGCGCGCACCTTTTCCTGATGCGCCCGGGTCACGAGCGGACCCATGTCGCAGCTCGAGTCGCAGCCCGGTCCGACTTTCATCCGCGCGATCTGCGCTTTCAGGCCCGCCACCAGAGCGCTGGCAGCCTGGTCCCCGACCGCGACCGCTACGGAGATGGCCATGCAACGCTCGCCGCAGGTCCCGAATGCCGCACCCATGAGCGCCCTGATGGTCCCCTGCATGTCCGCATCCGGCATCACGACGGCGTGGTTCTTGGCGCCACCGAGGGCCTGCACGCGCTTACCGTGGGCGGCGCCCGTCGCGTACACGTACTGCGCCGTGGGAGTCGCGCCCACGAAGCTCACCGCCTGCACCCGCTCGTCCGCAAGGAGGGCGTCGACCGCCTCCTTGTCGCCTTGCACCACATTGAGCACGCCGGGGGGCAGTCCCGCCTCCAGAGCCAGCTCGGCGATGAGCAGCGGCGCACTGGGATCGCGCTCGGAGGGCTTGAGCACGAAGGTATTGCCGCAGGCGACGGCCATGGGCCACATCCACAACGGCACCATGGCCGGGAAGTTGAACGGGGTGATGCCGGCGCATACGCCCAGGGGCTGCAGCTCGCTCCAGCTGTCGATCCCGGGCCCCACGTTCCTGCTGTGCTCGCCTTTGAGGAGCTCGGGGAGATAGGTCGTGTATTCGACGTTCTCGATGCCGCGCTGCAACTCGCCCATGCTGTCGGCCAGCGTCTTGCCGTGCTCGCCGGTGATCAGGGCGCAGATCCTGTCCTTGTGCTCATCGAGCAGATGCTGGAATCGGGCCATGAGGCGTGCGCGCTTGAGCGGCTGCGTGGCGCGCCAGGCGGGGAATGCCTCCTGGGCCGCCTGGACCGCGGCCCGCACCGTTGCCGCATCGGCGAGGAGCAGCTGCTTCGTCACCGCTCCGGTCGCCGGATCGTAGACCGGGGCCGTGCGCGCCCCCCCTGCGCAGCTGCGCCCCCCGATCAGGTGATCCACGGTGCTCGCCGCAGGTCCCGCGCCCTGCTTCAATGTGGTAGTCGATGACATGAGCTCAGTCCGTCTGATTGAGTGTCTCGCCCAACACTTCGGCCAGGCGATCGATTTCGGCCTCGGTGCTGATGAAGGGCGGTGCCAACTGGATCGTGGCGCCGCCGTACCGCACATAGAAGCCCTTGTTGAACATCGCCATCGCGACCTCGAAGGGCCGGCGCGCCGGCTCGCCGGGCAGGGCCTCCAGAGTCAGCCCGGCGGCCATGCCGTAGTTGCGGATATCGAGGACATGTCGGGCGCCGCGCAACCCGTGCACGGCGTGCTCGAAGCGCGGCGTCAGCTCCCGCACCCGCTCGAGCACGTTCTCGCGCGCGATCAGATCGAGCGTCGCGATACCGGCCGCGCAGGCGACCGGATGAGCCGAGTAGGTGTAGCCGTGCGCAATCTCCAGGAGATACTCCTGACCGCCCGCGGCCATGAAGGTATCGTAGATCTCCTTCTTCACCACCACGCCGCTCAATGGCTGGACACCGTTCGTGCTCTGCTTGGCGAAGACCAGCATGTCGGGTGTCACGCCGAACGCCTCCGCCCCGGTCCAGGCGCCGCAGCGGCCGAAGCCGGTGATCACCTCGTCGAAGATGAGGAGGATCCCGTGCTGATCGCAAATCTCGCGCAGACGCTGCAGATAGCCTCGCGGCGGAATGATGACGCCGCCGGAGCCTGAGAACGGCTCGACGATCACGGCCGCGATGGTCGAGGCATCGTAGAGCTCGATGAGCCCGAGGAGCGAGTCGGCGAGCTTTGCGCCATGCTCGGCCGGCTGGCCGCGGAAGAACGAGCCCGCGGGCGGCTGGATGCCGGCGAGGTGTCCCGCTTCGATGCCCTGGCCGTAGGGCTTGCGGTTGGCCACCATGCCGCCGACCGAGATACCGCCGAAGTTGACGCCGTGGTAGGCCTGCAGCCGGCCGATCAGGCGTGTCTTGCCGCCCTGTGCCTTCACGCGCCAAAAGGCGCGGGCGAGCTTCAGCGAGCTGTCCACGGCATCGGAGCCGGACCCACCCGCAAACATCACGTGGTCCAGGCCCTTGGGCATGCGCTCGACGATGCGGTTGGCGAGCTCGAAGGAGAGCGGATGTCCGAACTGGAACGCCGGCGCATAGTCGAGCGATGCGATCTGACGGGAGACCGCCTCGACGATCTCGCGCCGCCCGTGACCCAGGCCCGTGCACCAGAGTCCGGAGAGGCCATCGAATATCTTGCGACCTTCCACGTCCGTGTAGTACGCCCCCTCGGCATGGGTGAGCAGACGCGGCGCGGCCTTGAACTGCCGATTCCCCGTGAATGGCATCCAGTGCGCCTCGAGAAAGGCGCGATCGGTGAGCGATGCGGTCGTGCCGCGATGTCCTGGGGAATGGGTCATGTCGTTTTCTCCATCCGGAGTGTGAGGCTCAGCCCGGGCCCGCCTCATGCCAGCCCGCAGCCGCGCAGAATGAGCGATACGACGTGCTGCGTGGCCCTCGCCTGTGCCTCGCGATCGAGCGAATCCCGCCCGAGCACGGCGCAGATCTGGATCTCGAAATCGGCGTAGGTCTGCGTGGCGGCCCAGATGGTGAAGAAGAGGTGCATGCTGTCGAGGGGCGCCATCAGTCCCTGCGCGATCCAATGATCGATCACCGCGGCCTTGCGCCGCATCAGCGGACGCAGCGTTCGAATCAATGTGCCGCGCAGCTCCGGCGCACCGTGCAATAGCTCGTTGGCCCACACACGCGAGGCATAGGGCCGTGTGAATGACTGGCGCATCTTCTCGCGGATGTAGCACTCGAGCGCCGCTCGCGGCTCGGCTTCCGCGACGATGGTGTCCGCCGGCTCGAGCCATTCGCGCAGCGTCCGCTCCAGGACCGCCTGGTAGAGAGCCTTCTTGCTGCCGAAGTAATAATGGAGGTTGGGCTTGGGCAGCCCCGCGGCCAGGGCGATGGCCTGCATGGTGGCACCGCCGAAGCCGGCCCCGGCGAACACCCGCTCGGCCGCCGCGATGATGGCGGCCTGCTGATCGGCACGGTTGCGGGATTTCTGACGCGTCCCCGCACGGGCGATACGCGCCAGCCCGGCGCGGTTGCGCGACCCGCCCGCCGGCGGCTTCCGGGCCGTGCCGGCGCGGCTCGGGGCTCTCGCCGCGGCGACTTCCCTGGGTCGGCTGGCCATCAGGACCGCCTGCCCATCGGATTGTTGGGATGCGCGGTCCACTCCAGGCGCCGCGCGCTCACGGCAAGGCCCGTGCGCCGGTCGATCTCTCCCGGCGCGAGATCTCGCAGGGTGATGCACCCGGGCACCGGGCACACGTTGACGCAAAGATTGCAGCCCACGCACTCCTCCTCTTTGACCTCGAAGTGGCGGCGGCCGTTCTGCGTGCACGTGATCGCCTGGTGCGCGGTGTCCTCGCAGGCAATGTGGCAGCGGCCGCACTCGATGCACTTGTCCTGGTCGATCACCGCCTTGGACACGCGGTTCAGATCGAGGTGACTCCAATCGGTCACGGTGCCGACCGCGCGGCCGCGCAGGGCCTCCACGCCGGAGAATCCCTTGGCGTCGAGGTAGGCGCAAAGGCCGCTCACCATCTCCTGCACGATCTTGAATCCGAACACCATCGCCGCCGTGCAGACCTGGACCGAACCCGCCCCGAGAGCGATGAAATCGAGCGCATCGCGCCAGCTGCCGATGCCTCCGATGCCGGAGATCGGAAGTCCCGCGGTGTTCGGATCGCGAGCGATCTCCGCGACCATGTTGAGCGCGATCGGCTTGACCGCCGGCCCGCAATATCCGCCATGCGTTCCCTCGCCGCCCACGGCGGGGCTCACCGTGAGGGTGTCCGGATCCACCCCCATGATGGAATTGATGGTGTTGATGAGCGAGACCGCGTCGGCTCCCCCTTCCTTCGCCGCACGCGCCGGATGGCGGATATCGGTGATGTTGGGGGTCAGCTTGACGATCACCGGCAGCCGCGTGTAGCGCTTGCACCAGGCCGTCACCATACGGATGTACTCGGGAACCTGGCCGACCGCCGAGCCCATGCCGCGCTCGCTCATGCCGTGGGGACAGCCGAAGTTGAGCTCGATGCCGTCGCAGCCGGTGTCCTCCACGCGCGGGAGGATGGCTTTCCAGGAGTCTTCGCGGCAGGGCACCATGATGGAGACGACCACCGCCCGGTCGGGCCAGCGGCGCTTGACCGCCGTGATCTCCTCGAGGTTGACCTCGAGATCCCGGTCGGTGATGAGCTCGATGTTGTTGAAGCCGATGAGGCTGCGGTCCACGGCGAGCAGCGCGCCGTAGCGCGGCCCGTTCACGTTGACCAGCGGCGGTCCGGCCTCTCCGAGGGTCTTCCACACCACCCCGCCCCAGCCGGCCTCGAACGCGCGCTCGACGTTGTAGGCCTTGTCGGTCGGCGGAGCGGAGGCCAGCCAGAAGGGATTGGGGCTGCGGATGCCGCAGAAATCGATGTCTAGTCGCGCCATGGGATGTCCCGCATCACTTCCCGGAACGCGTCCGGGCGATGCTCAGCTGAAGATCGATGTCGCGCGCCGCGCGCAGACCATGAGCCACCGCATCGACCGTCAGGTCCTGCCCCCCGGCGATGCAATCACCGCCCGCCCACACGCCCGGGATGCTGGTGCGGCCCGACTCATCGACGGCGATGCGGCCCTCGCGCAGCGCCAGGCCGCATTGAGCCAACACCGGATTGCCCAGCCGCTGCCCGATCGCCTTGAGCACCATGTCGGCCTCGAGGACGCATTCCTCCCCGGTCGGCGCGAGCCGGCCGGCGCCGAGCTGCTGACGGGCGAAGCGCATCCCCGTCACGGCTCCGCCCTCGCCGAGCACCTCCACGGGCGCTAGCCAGTGCAGGATGCCGACCCCGCGGATACGGGCCAGATTCTGCTCTTCCACGGAGGCTCGCATGTGCTGCGGACCGCGGCGATAGACGATGTCGACGCGCTCGGCACCGAGCAGCTTCGACTGTACGGCCGCATCCACGGCTGTCATGCCGCCGCCGATCACCACTACTCTGCGGCCGACGGGTACGGTACCTGGATCCGGCGCCTGCCGGAGCGCGCTGATGAATTCGACCGCATCGACGACTCCCGCGAGTGTCTCGCCGGGGACACCCAGCCGGTGGGTGTCGGCCAGCCCCAGACCGAGGAACACCGCATCGTGGTCGCGGCACAGGCCCTCGAGCTGATCGGCGCCCGTCAGCGCCCAGCCCAACTGCAGGGTGATGCCCCCGATCGCGAGAAGCCATTCGACCTCGCGCTGCGCATAATCGTCCGCGGTCTTATAGGTTGCGACGCCGTACTCGTTCAGACCGCCCGCCTTCGGCCTGGCATCGCACAGCGTGACGGTGTGACCGGCGCGTGCCAGCGCATGGGCGCAGGCGAGCCCCGCCGGGCCGGCACCGACCACTGCGGCGCGCCGCCCGCTGGACGGGGCGCGCTCGAATATCCGATTGTTGGCGCTCGCCATCAGGCGGTCGACCGCGAAGCGCTGCAGCCGCCCGATGGCCACCGGGCGCCCCTGCTGGACGTTGCGCACGCAGACCTGCTCGCACAACACCTCCGTCGGGCAGTCACGCGCGCAGAATCCGCCGAGCGGATTGGATTCGAGGATCGTCTCGGCCGCCCCGCGCGCGTTCTCCTCGGCGATGCGTTTGATGAAGGAGGGCACATCGATGCCCGTAGGGCACGCGCGGGTGCACGGCGCATCGAAACAATAGAGGCACCGGCTGGCTTCCAACAGCGCCTGTGCGTCCGTGAGCGGCGGCACATGATCGGCAAAGTGCGCGGCGTAGGCCTCGGCCGTCAGGCGTCCCGGTCGAATGTCCGCTTTTCTGTCCGCGCTCAACGCTGCGTTCCCCCGCGATATCCGGCTGGATTCATCATGCCCAACGCTGACCATTTGGTCAATCGCGCGCCCGGATGCGCGGCGCATACTCGATCACGGGGACGCTCCTTCCGAGGCCCGCCGCCTGCATTCCCACGGCATAGCAGGCGGCCGAGAATCCCAACGCGATGAACCAGGCGTAGTCGTAAAGGCCGCCGAAGAACGCATTCACGTGCGGAAACGCGTGCGGCAGGCAGGCATGCAGAAACCCCGGCACGCACGGCAGCACGCCGGCCAGAAAGGCGCCCATCGCGATCGGATTCCAGCCGCGGCGGTAGTGATAGCGGCTGCCCTCCTCCCGGTACAAGGCCTGCACGTCGATGACCCGGCGGCGGATGAGGTAATAGTCCACGATCAGAATGCCGGCCACCGCCCCGAGCAGCGCGGAATAGCCGACGAGCCACGTGAAGACGTATCCGTGCGTGCTCGCGAGGATCCTCCACGGCATCATGACCAGCGCAATGGCCGCCGTGATGTAGCCGCCCGAGCGATAGCTGATGCGCTGCGGATGCAGCGAGGAGAAATCGAACGCCGGGCCGACGAGATTGGCGGCGAGATTGACGCTGATCGTGTCCACCAGCAGCACCAGGAGCGCCACCAGCACGGCCGCCCCCGTCATGCGCCCGGCGAGGGTCACCGGATTCCAGATGGCCTTGCCGTAGATGACCACCGTGGCCGAGGTGACGAGGACCGCGAGCGCGGCGAGCATCCCCATGGGAGCGGGCAGACCGATGGCCTGGCCCACGAGCTGATCGCGCTGCGACCGCGCGAAACGGGTGAAGTCCGGGATGTTCAACGCCATCGTGGACCAGAAGCCGACCATCGCGGTGAGCGAGGGCCAGAACACCGCATAGAAACGCCCGGCGGCGCCGTCACCGGGGCCGAGCCGCGAGGGCAGGCGCACCATCGGACCGAAACCGCCCGCCTTGTCGTAGGCCCAGAGCAGCAGCATAAAGCAGATCACGACCTTGATCGGCGC
>JABBNZ010000126.1 GCA_019352035.1 Pseudomonadota bacterium
GGGTTGGTCGCGAGCTGCGCGGTGGATCCGGTATACAGCGAGCTGTAGAAGGCGCTGCGCCAGTTGTACGCCACGCGCAACGAGACCGGGCCCTTCTCGTACATGCCGATCAGGTTGTAGCTGTTGTTCGACAGGCCCGGCAGCGTCGTCGACTGGCCGGCCACGGCGGTCGGCGCCGCCGCCTTGATGTACGTGTAGTTGGCCGCCATTCCCAGGCCGCTCAGCCAGCCCGGCAGCATGCGGAAGAACTGCTGATAGCCGAACTCCGCACCCTTCACCGTGGCGTTGCCGCCGTCGACCGCGCCGGTCAGGTTGTAGTTCACACCGCCGATGGTGAACGCGTTCTGCTGCGTCTCCGACAGCCAGAAGTCATGAATGCTCTTGTAGAACACGTCGGCGGTCAGCGCCGCGCCCGGCTCGAAGTAGTACTCGAGCGAGGTGTCGAATTGCGTGGCCGTGGTGGGCTTCAGGCTCGGATTGCCGCCGCTCGCCGCGCCCTGGGCCGGGAGCAGGCTGATCGACGGACGGATCTGGCTGAAGTCCGGATACGCGATCACCTTGGAGGCGGCGAGGCGCCATTGCAGGTCGCGCAGCAGCTTGAAGGTCAGGTTCAGGCTCGGCAGCGGAGTGTTCTCGCTGTGCGTGAATGTCGTCGGCGTATAGACCCCGCCGCTCGCGACCTCGCCGCTCATGGTGTCTTTGTGCCGCACGAATCGGACGCCGATATTGCCCGTCATCGGGACGCCGACGTTCGCCTCGAAGTTCGCCTGCACGAATGCAGCCTCGGTCTTCTCATCCACATGGTAGTCCTGCGAGCCGTTGTCCACGGGCGGCGCGATACCGAAGGCCTGCTGGACGCCGGCCTGGTTGTAGTGCAGCTCGCCGGGATTGAAGACGGTGTAGGTTGGAATGACCGGCGTCGAGGAGATCGCCGAGAAGAACGGGCTCAGCGGCACGTTGCCGAACATGCCGGCGTTCGCCTGGATCTGCGGACTGGCGATCGCACCGAAGGTGGACCACTGGTTAAACGCGTCCTTGCGGTCGGCGAAGCGCAGGCCGCCCTCCACCGACGTCAGGAATCCGCGCGCGAAGGCATAGGCGGCGTTCACGGTCTCCGCGGTCTCGCTGCCGCGGAAGTGCTGCTCGGTGTCGTAATAGTAGCTGTGGTAGTTGCTTGCCGTGCTGTCGGCGAAGTTGGCAACGTTCGTCAGATCGTACCCCGGCACCTGCGAGGTCGTGATGCCCGAGGTCGAGGTGGACTGCGTCAGCGTGGGGATCGCCGTGCCAATGTCGATGGCCGGATTGTTCAGCCGTTCCGTCGCCTTGGCGTAGCTCACATCGCCCGTGAGGGTCCACGGACCCGGGGTCCACTTCGCGTGCAGGTTGAACTGCCGGTTGACGTCCTCGACCGTGCGCCACGCGCCGACCGTGCTGGCGAGCGCGTTGTTGAAGCTGATCGAGCTCGCATCGCTGGTGCCGGGGAAGAGCGATACCGATCCGGGCACGATCGTGCCGCCGCCCTGGTTGCTGTAGAAGGTGTACTGGTGCTGCGCCCAGGTGAAGTCCTCGCTCGACACCTCGGCGTAGGTCTGGAAGTCGTGGGTCGGCTGCCACTGCAGCACGCCGTCGATGCCCATGCGGCGCCGGTCGCCCACGAACATGGTGTTGTACACGCCATTGGTGTACTCGATCGTCTTGCCGGGGATGGCGGTGGAGCTGGTCGCGAGCGCGTTGTTGGTCGCGCCGTCCTCGCGGTAGGCTCGGTCATGGTAGGAGACGTCGAGCAGCGCGCCCACCTTACCGATGCCGGTGTGCCAGACGTTGCTCCCGAGCACATTGAAGTTCGGCTTGGCCGTGCCGATCATGTCGCCGTAGGTCTCCCCGGCGCTCAGGTCGAGCTGCGGACGCGAGAAGTCGAACGGACGGTGCGTGCGCAGGTTGACGGTGCCGGCGAGGCCGCCGGCGATCAGGCTCGCGGTGGGGTCCTTGTAGACCTCGATGCCGGCGAGCATCGAGGAGGGAATGTCCTCGAGATTGAGGACGCGGGAGCCGGTGGCGCTGAACACCTCGCGGCCGTTCAGCGTGGTCTCCGCATAGGGCAGGCCGCGGATCTCGTAGCCGCTGTTGATGACCGAGCCGCCGATGTTGAGCGTGCCGCCGCCCTCGCCCAGCTGGCGGCTGATCTGCACGCCCGGGATGCGCTGCAGGGCATCGATCGCGGTGACGTCGGGGAGCTTGCCGATCTGGGAGGCGACGATCGCATCCACGATGGTATTGGAGAAGCGCTTGATGTTGAGCGCGCCCTCCATGCTCTGGCGCAGGCCGCTCACGACGACTTCCTGGAGCATGGGCGCCGACTGCTGCTCGCTCGCGGCCGAGGAGTCCGTCGCGGATGCCAGATGAAGCGGTACACTCTTCTTGCGCCCGCGATAGCTCACCGGTGACTCGTGTCCACCGGACTTCGCGGCGGGGGCGGCCGGATCGTGCGCCGCCCGATAGCCAAGACTTGCGGATTCGGCCCAGGCCGGCATGGCGCCCGCCATCGCCAGCGCGACGGCTCCGGACACGAGCCTTGACGTAATCTTCATGATCATTCCCCCTCGATCAGTTGGTGCAAAGTAGCCGACTCGCCGCCTGAGCGGCGCCTTCCTCCCCCCTGTGGCCCCGGCACAACGACCGGAACGCTTTCGTTTACAGGCGGACGAAGCTTTCGTATACAAATATCATTGGCGCGATGGCCACGCAAGCAAAATCCCATATTGTGAAACCCTCCCCCATATTCTCAGACATTTTGGAATGCCGGCGAGGTGGGCGGTGACCTCCCGCCGCACGGTCCTGAAGCTCGTCGCAGCCGGCGCGGCCCTGGGTCCCACAGCGGCGAGGCCCGGGCTCGGCGCCACCCGAGCCCTGGGAATTGCGGATACCGGCGAGCCCGAATGCGATATCAGTCCCCGGGAGCCACGTGTCGAATGGCGCGCGGCGCCGCTCGGCATCGATACGCGGCGGCCGCGATTCACCTGGACGCTGGCGGCGACCCATGGCGGCAAGCGCAGCCTGCGGCAGCGGGCCTGCCGCGTGGTCCTCGCCTCATCGGCGGATGCCGCTCAGGCCGGTCACGGCGACATCTGGGACAGCGGCATGCTCGAGACGGATGAGTTCCGTGCGGTGCCGGGAGAGGACCTCGACCTTAAGTCGCAGACGCCGTACTGGTGGTCGGTACACGTCTGGGACAGCGAGGGACGGCAGAGCGCCGCCACGCGCCCTACCCCTTTCCTCACCGGATTGCTGCGCCCCGAGGACTGGCGCGCGCAGTGGATCTCGGACGGACCGGACTCGCCGGCGAGCCCCGAGCCGCCCCCCGCCATCAATCGCAGTCCTCCCGTGCAGCCGCGGCGGATGCCGCTGCTGCGGCGGCAGTTCCGTATCGACAAGCCGCTGCGGCGCGCGGTCCTCTGCGTGTGCGGCCTCGGTCAATACGAGCTGCGCATCAACGGCCGCAGCGCCGGGGCCGGCGTGCTCGACCCCGGGTGGACCAACTATCGCCGGACGGTGCTCTACGATACCTATGAGGTCGCGCCGCTCCTCGCGCACGGCGACAATGCGCTCGCCGTGATGCTCGGCAACGGCTTCTTCAACGTCGAGAAATATCCCGGCCGCTACACCAAGCTCGTCGGCTCCTTCGGCCGGCCGAAGCTCATTCTGCAACTGCGGCTGTCGTTCGAGGACGGCTCCGAGGAGCTCGTCGTGAGCGATGGCTCGTGGCGCACGCATCCCGGACCCATCACCTTGTCCTCCGTGTACGGCGGCGAGGATTTCGACGCGCGCCTGAGCCCGCCCGGGTGGGAGCTGCCGCAGTTCAAGGAGCCCGGGGGCGGCGGCTGGGCGCCGGCCGTCGAGGTCTCGAGTCCCGGCGGACTCCTGCGCGCCCAGAACGTGCCCCCGGTGACGGTGGCGCACGTCTATGACCCAGTGCTGATGAGCATCCCGCGGCCGGGCGTCTTCGTCTACGACCTCGGCAAGAACTTCTCCGGCTGGCCCGTGATCGCCGTGCGCGGCGCGGCCGGACGGCGGGTGACGCTTCTCCCGGGCGAGCTGCTCGATGAGCACGGTCTCGTCACGCAGCGCAGCGCGAACGCGAGCCCGGGCGATGCGGTCCTCTTCAACTACACTCTGGCGGGCGACGGCATCGAGCGCTGGCACCCGCGCTTCAGCTACTACGGCTTTCGCTACGTGCAGGTGCAGGGCGCAGCGCCGCCGGGACTCGGCGAGCCCGGCGAGCCTGAGCTCCTCGACGTGCGCGGCGAGTTCCTGCATACCGATCTGCCGCCGGCCGGACATCTCTCCACGGGCAACGCGCTCCTCGATCGCATCCACGAGCTCATCCTGCAGGCGCTCCTCAGCAACACCTTCAGCGTCCTCACCGACTGCCCGCACCGCGAGAAGCTCGGCTGGCTGGAGCAGACCTATCTCAACGCCGACACCGTGTACTACAACGAGGACGCGGTGACGCTCTACGAGAAGATGCTGCGCGACATGATGGACAGCCAGCTGCCGGACGGCATGGTGCCGTCGATCGCGCCCGAGTACGTGGCCTTCCTCAACGCGGACGGGACCAGCTCCGCGTTCCGCGACTCGCCCGAGTGGGGCTCGGCGCTCGTGCTGAGCCCCTGGGCGACGTACCGCTACACCGGCGACCGCCGGATCCTCGAGACCGGCTACCCGGCCATGTGCCGCTACGCCGACTACCTGGCGACGCGCGCCCGCGACGGCCTCATCGACTATGGCCTCGGCGACTGGTACGACATCGGCCCCAAGCCCCCGGGCCCCTCGCAGCTCACGAGCCGGCGGATGACGGCGACCGCGACCTACTGCGAGCTGCTGCTGACACTCTCCAGGATCGCCCGGCTCCTCGGCCACCGCGGCGATGCGCGCCGCTACGCCCGCCGCGCGGTGCTGTCCCGGCGCGCGCTGAACCGCCACCTCTTCGATCGCGAGACCCACCAGTACGATCGCGGCAGCATGACCGCCACCGCAATGCCGCTCGCCATCGGCCTCGTGCCGGCGGGGCAGCGCCAGGCCGTGCTCGAGAATCTGATCGCCGCCATCCGCGCCGATCACGACCACGTTACCGCGGGCGACATCGGCTTCCATTACGTGGTGCTCGCGTTGATGCGCAGCGGCAAGGGCAACGTGCTCTACGACGTCCTCACCCGCGCCGACCCTCCGAGCTACGGGTACCAGCTCGCCCGCGGGGCGACCGCGCTCACGGAGTCCTGGGACGCCGATCCCACCAAGTCGCAGAACCATTTCATGCTCGGCCACGCCGAGACCTGGCTCTACGGTGGCTTGGGCGGCATTCGCATCGACTGCAGCCGCACGGGCGCGGAGCGCATCCGCATCGCGCCGCAAGCCGTGTACGGCATCGAGGGCGCCTCGGCGCGCTACGCCTCAGTGTTTGGCGAGGTGGCCGTCGCCTGGCGCAAGCAGCACGGGCGCCTGCACCTAGAAGTCGACATTCCCGCGGGCGCATCGGCCATCGTCGAGATCCCCGCACGTGCTGCGAGCGAAGTGCTCGAGAGCACTAAGCCTCTTCGGTACGCGTCCGGGGTGAGTGCGATCCGCGAGGCTGGCGGCAGGGTCATCATGACGCTCCTCTCCGGACGCTACAGCCTGAGCGCGCCTGAGGCCTGAGCGATTGTGTTAAGCTTCGGCCCGTCGCTCCAACTTTTATATGGCCGGCCGGCGGCTGCCGTGGCGGCCCAGGCGACGAATGAAACTGCTGCTGCGGCTCAACGTGGTGCTGGTCGTCGCCTTTGGGGTGGCGGGCTGGGCCGCGCACGAGGCCTGCGTCTACTTCCAGCAGGCGGATGCCCGGCGAGAGGCGCTGAAGACGGCCGTCCTGATGCTCGACAGCGCGCTCGCGAGCCGGGCCTACACGGCCAGTCAGATCGACCCGCTGCTCGTCGACCGGATGCAGACCGACTTCCTGCCCCAGAGCATACCGTTCTACGCGGCCACCCAGACTTTCGCGGCGCTACGCAAGCTGCACCCAAACTTCACCTACAGTGAGGCGGCGCTGAATCCCACCAATCCGCGCGATCGCGCGACCGATTGGCAGGCGGACGTCATCGATCAGTTTCGCAATCATCCGGGCTCGCGGCAGATCCACGGCGAGCGCGATACACCGATGGGACGCTCGCTCTTCCTGGCACGCCCCATCCGCGCGCAGCCGGAATGTCTCACGTGCCACGGCCTGCCGGCGGCCGCGCCCGCCTCGCTCATCGCGCGCTATGGCCGCGACCACGGCTTCGGCTGGCGCCCGAATGAGGTCATCGGCGCGCAGATTGTCTCGGTGCCGCTCGCGGACTCCCTCGCGGGCGCGCGCCGGATCTTCTCCGGCATCACCGCGGTCATTGCGGCGATGTTGGTTTTGCTCCTCGCCGTCATCAACGCCGCGGTGTACGGGATGATCGTGCGCCCCCTGCGCCAGATGACCCGGCATGCGGATGAAGTGAGTCTCGGGCGGGCGGCCGCGGCTGCCTTCCCGAGTGGGCGGCGCGATGAGATCGGCGCACTGGGCGAGGCCTTCGAGCGCATGCGCAAGAGCCTGGAGAAGGCGATGAAGATGCTCGGAGGCCCGGGCCGTGGCACGTGACATCTTCATCAGCTATTCGCAGCCGGACCGCGACTGCGCCTTCGAGCTGACGGATCACCTGGAGGCAGAGGGTTTCACCGTCTGGATCGCGCCGCGGGACGTCTCGCCGGCGGCGGAGTGGGCCGAGGAGATCATCGATGCGATCTGCGCCGCCCGCGTCATGGTCCTCGTGTTCTCGGCGAGCAGCAACGAGTCCTCACAGGTGCGCCGCGAGGTCGAGCGCGCCGTTCACAAGGATCTGCGAGTCCTGCCGTTTCGCATCGAGGACGTGCTGCCCTCGCGGAGCCTGGAGTATTTCCTCAGCAGTCAGCACTGGCTCGACGGCTTCCCCTCGCCCCGCGCGCCGCATTACGAGCGGCTCTGCGGCTATCTTCGACAGTGGCTGACCGGGCCTGCCGCACAGCCGGTGCGCAGCGACCCCGTCGCTTCCAGCCCCCCGCCGCTCGCCGCCGCAGCCACACTCCATGAGACGAGCGGACGCGGTCAGCGCTTCTGTGCCGGCGAGCTGCGCGAGCTCGAGACGCGGCTCGCCCGCATCTTGGGACCCATCGCCGCAGTCGTGGTGGCCCGCGCGGCCGCTCTCGCCGCGGATTTTCCCGAGCTCGAGCGCCGCGTGGCCGCAGAGCTCGACTCCCCTGACGATCGCAGGCGTTTTTTAAAATCGTGTCAGTAACCCGACCAGAGCCCCCGGCCGGCGCCGATGAGCCCCAGGGAACCCTCACGAGGACCGCGGCGGAACGAGCCGCCTCGTTGGAGCCAGCCGGCTCAGCCGCGCCGGACGGTCGATTGCCCATCGTCATTGGCGTCACCGGGCACCGGCACCTGCGCGCCGTCGACCTGCCCACGCTGCGCGCGCACGTGCGCGAGCTCTTCAGGCAGTTGCGCCGCCGCTATCCATCGACGCCCCTGAGGATCATCACCGCGCTCGCCGAAGGCGCCGACCGCCTGGTCGCCGACGTGGCGCTGGAGGAAGGCCACGAGCTGCTCGTGCCCCTGCCGCTCGAGCCGGCGGACTACGAGCGCGACTTCCCGGATTCGGTCGAGGAGTTTCATTCGATCCTGCGGCGCGTGCCCCCGGAGCAGGTGTTCGTGTTGCCGCAGGATGAGGACTTCGATGCCAATGCGCTGACGGCTCACGAGCAGCGCGAGCGGCGTTATCGCGCCGTGGGCCTCTTTCTCGCGCAGCAGAGCCATTTCCTGCTCGCGCTCTGGGACGGGCGGCAGAGCGCCTCGAACGCGGGCACCTCGGCGGTGGTGCGCATGAAGCTCGAAGGACCCGGCGGCACGCCGGAGGCGGGTTTGCGGCCGCTGGATGCCGAGGATGGCGGCCCCGTCTACCACGTGCACACGCCGCGCGCCGCCGACACGGCGCATTCCCCGAAGCCGCCCCAGTGGGTCTTCCCCCAGGAGAGCGATGCGGCGTCGTTCCAGACGCTCTGCAGCCGCATGGAGCGATTCAACGGGGAGTCCGTCCGCCGCTCCATCGCCCCGCACCAGGCGGCGGCGGCCGAGGCGCTGTTGCCCGGTATTCACGCCCGCTCCGCGAGCGAGCGATCTCTCGCCGCGGCGTTCGCGACCGCCGATCTGCTGGCGCGCCATTACCAGCGCCAGACGCGGATCGTGCTCAAACTCACGCTGCTGTTCGCCGCCCTGCTCGCGCTGACCTTCGAGCTCTATGCCGAGGTGCTGCACTGGCGCGCGCTCCCGGCCGGCTATCTCGCCGCGTTCGCCTCGCTCACCGGCATGCTCCTCTGGCAGAGCCGGCGCGACGTGCAGGGCCGGTATCTCGACTATCGGGCGCTCGCCGAAGGACTGCGCGTGCAATTCTACTGGCGCCTCGCCGGGCTTCCCGACAGCGCCTCATCCTCTTATCTGCGCAAGCAGCTCGATGAGCTGCGCTGGATCCGCGAAGCCCTGCGGGCCGCCGCCGCCCTGCCGCCGCCCCGGACGGAGCACCCCGAGCTCGCCTTGAAGCACTGGGTCGGCGGGCAGGCGAGCTACTACGCGGATCGCGCGCAATCGCAGCGCAAGCGCCTGCACCTCTTCGAGCGCGCCTCCCGGCTCTTCATGGGCGCGGGTCTCACCGCGACCGCGCTCCTCGTGATCTTCTGGGACCGCCTCGAGGTCCTGCCCGCCTGGCACCACTGGCTGGTCGTGCTCATGGGCTTCGCGCCGATCGGC
>JABBNZ010000127.1 GCA_019352035.1 Pseudomonadota bacterium
CCACTCCGGCGACGAGGACGATGCCGAAGCCGGTCATGACGATGGTCATGAGAATGAAGCTGCGATTCATGATCTCGCGAATCGTCGCCAGCGTCGCCGAGCGGATCGACACGGCGGCGACAGCCGGTGTGCGCTTGAGCGAGGCGAAGAGAGCCGGCTCGCGGCTCGCGTCCACCTGCAGAACCGCGCCAGAGATGGGTGCGTCCTCGCCGAGGATGCCGGCCAGCGCGTGCGCATCCATATAGCCGCTCATGCCGACCGGCTCGTCCGAGAGCCGGACGACAGCGGCGGTGAACTGCCGCCGGCGGCCGTCGAGCTGCTCCACGACGACATGATCGCCCTCCACGACGGCAAGGATCCGGGCAAGCTTTCCGGTCAGCACGAGGCCCTTGGGCGGCACTTCGATCCGCCTTCTGCGCGCATCGATGAGCTGTCGCAGTGTGCCCGAGGGCCTCAAGGCAAGTACCGAGACGCGCTTCTCGCGATGTCCGGCGCGAATGAGGGTGGGCATGGCCCGGAATGGCTCGACCCGCAGCACTCCGGGCAGTTCCCTGAGACTCGTCACGACCCCTGCCGAGCGGGTCTCGTTGAATATCACCGTGACGTCCTCGCGTTCCGCGGCGCCGAAGTGCGCGGCCATCAGGGAATTTACCGCATCGAACATGAAGCGCCCGATGACGACGGTCGCTACCGCGGCTGCAATCCCGAGAACGGAGAGCGCGGCCCGCCAGGGACGCCGCGCGAGATTCCTCAGAATGGCTCTCGTCACCGTATCCAGCCGACGGATGACGCCCGTCCGGTCGAGTACGCCGGCCTGGAAGCTTCGGGGCGGCTCCGGCCGCATGGCCTCTGCGGGCGGGAGCCGCACTGCCCGCTGAACGGCCGTAAGGGATCCCCCAACCGCGGCGGCGAGAGCGATCGCGGCGGCGAGGAGCATGAGTGAGGGACTGAGACGGTACTGCAAGGCGGGGAAATGGAAGTACTGCTGGTAGACGCCGATCAGCCCGGCGCCGAAATACGCTCCCAGCGTGACACCGGTCATCAGCCCAATACCGACGATGACCAGCGCAAACTCCAGATAATGCATGCCGATGCGTAAATCGGAGTAGCCGAAGGCCTTCAGGAGCGCGATCTGACTGCGCTGGAGGGTGATCAGCCTGGCGAGCAGCGTATATACGAGGAACACCGCAACGGCGAGGAATATGGCGGGAATGTAGGTGGCATTCACCTCGATCTCGCCGAGTTCGTCGGTCAGGAACCGGTTGGATGGCTGCTCGGTGCGATCATAAGCCCTGAAGCCGCCGTAGCGCGCAAGCAGCCGGTCGACCGCGTCGATCACCGCGCGCGAGGAGGCCCCTCGGGTCAGGGAAACGGTCACATCGTTGAAGGCGCCCTTCATATTGAATGCGGTTGCGAGTCCGTCGGCATTCATCCAAAGCACACCGAAGCGCCTGTTGTCCGGAACGACCATTCCCGGACCGACTTCGTAGACGTATTCGGGAGAGAGGGCGAGCCCGACCACCCTGAGCACTTTCCACCGTCCGTTCAGAACCGCGCCGACGCGGCTTGCGGGGGCGAGCGCATTGGCGCGGGCGAAGGTCTGGCTCATCACGATCTCGTCTTCGCTGTGCGCGGAGGGATACCGGCCCGCAGTCAGATGCAGAAGATCGGCACCGCCTCCGCTTGCCTGCGCATCGGGCAATGAGATCAGCCGCCCGGTCGCAGGCTCCGCGAGCCCCGGCACGCTGAGAATGACATCCTCGGCCACGCGAGTCTGGACGGCGGCGACTCCTGGAATCAGGCGAAGGCTGGCAGCAGCGGAGTCCGGCGCCCGCTTGAGACTCGCGAAAACGTCAGGGAATCGATACGCGGAATAGTAGTCGGCTCGTGCTTGCGCGAGCGACTGATAGGTGCTGACCATCGTGACGAAGGCGCCGATGCCGACGCTGACGACGAGCGCCGTCGCGAGCACCTGTCCGCGCAAGTGCCAGAGGTCGCGCATCAAGGCTCGATGCAGGCAGCTCACCAGGAAATCGCCTCCGCGGACGCCTGCGTGGAATTGACATGGACTTCGGCGATGCTGCCGCTGCTCAAGCGGACGACACGGTTCGCCATGGCTGCGATCGCCGCGTTGTGGGTAATCACGACGACGAGCGTGCCGAGATCCTGGTTCGCCTGCTCGAGGACCTGCAGGACCCGCTTGCCGGTCGGGTAATCGAGCGAGCCCGTCGGCTCGTCGCAGAAGAGCACGTCCGGCCGCTTGGCGAGAGCGCGTGCGATTGCGACGCGCTGCTGCTCGCCTCCCGAGAGCTGGGAGGGGAAATGATGGAGGCGGTCACCGAGACCGACGCGCTCGAGCACTTCGCGGGCCGGCAGCGGATGCTGGGCGATCTCGGTGACGAGCTCGACGTTCTCGAGGGCGGTCAGACTGGGCAGGAGGTTGAAGAACTGAAAGACGAATCCGACGTGCTCCCGGCGATATCGGGTCAACGCGCGATCATCGGCCTTGGAAAGGAAATGGTCGCGGTAGCGCACCTCGCCGCGGGTCGGGGTGTCCAGTCCGCCGAGAATGTTGAGCAGCGTCGATTTGCCGCTGCCGGATGCGCCGAGGATGACGACGAACTCTCCAGCCCGCAGCTCCAGGTCGACTCCGCGCAACGCGTGCACTTCGACCTCGCCCAGGCGGTAGGTCTTGCTGACGCCTTGGATCTGCATGACCGGCTCGGCGTGATTCGAAGCGCTCATTTGCGCACAAGGTTCTCCGCGATGCGGCAGGCAGGATCCACCTGGTGGACGTGCGGCGGGCGAGGCGCCGCGACCCGGTCCGTGCACTCAGTCTGCCTCGGCCGGTCTGCCGCATCGATGCGTAAATTCCCCTATCGAGGCCGCTTTGGCTGCGCCAAGTACGGATATGTGCGGATGGGGCCTTGGAGGAGGCAAGACTAGTCTCACGCAGCCGGCGAGGCCGCCGCGAAGTGGCTTGATGTCGCATCCGAAATTCTTCCTGCTTGGAGCGGCGTTGCTCGGCCTCGCGGCGGGGCTCGTGATGCGCGGTTTCGATGCCCAGGCCGCAAGTCACGTCACCTTCGCGGCCCTCACCGGCCTCGTGCTCTCGATTGCCGCTGCGTCGGCCGGCCGCCGCCTGCTGCGCGGCGAGCTGGGCGTCGATGTGATCGCCGTCCTGGCGATGGCGGGCGCATTGCTGCTGGGTCAGTACCTCGCGGGCGCGGTCATCGCCGTCATGCTCACGGGCGGTTCCGCGCTCGAGCAATACGCGATCGCGCGCGCCCGGCACGAGCTGAGCGCGCTGATTTCCCGCGCGCCGCGGATCGCACACCGGCGTCAGGGGAGGGAGTTCACGGACATCCCCGTCGATCAAATCTCCCTGGGTGATGCACTGGTCGTGAAGCCTGGCGAGGTGGTGCCCGTGGATGGGATCATCGGCTCGGGCGGCGCGGTGCTGGATGAGTCCTCGCTGACGGGGGAGTCACGCCCCGTGAGCCTCGCGGCCGGCATGCCGGTTCGCAGTGGGGGCAGCAATGCGGGCGGGCCGTTCGAGTTGCGGGTGACCGCGACGGCCTCCCAAAGTACTTATGCGGGGATCATCCGCCTGGTGCAGGCGGCGGAAGCCTCCAAGGCGCCCATCGTGCGCCTCGCGGACCGCTACGCGCTCGTCTTTCTCATCCTGACCCTGGTGTTGGCTTTGCTCGCGTGGCTGCTCGAGGGGAGCGCTCTTCGAGCTCTGGCCGTTCTCGTCGTCGCGACACCGTGCCCGCTGATCCTGGCGGCTCCCACCGCCATCATCGCGGGCGTCTCGCGCGCCGCAAGGCTCGGGATCATCATCAAGGGTGGCGCACCCCTCGAGACACTGGCACGCACCCGGGTGCTGCTTCTCGATAAAACCGGAACGGCGACCTCCGCCCGTCCCGAGGTCGTTGCGGTCGAGTCATTCGGTGACGCATCCTCGGACGAGATCGTGCGCCGTGCGGCATCGGTCGAGCAGCTCTCGGTGCATCCGTACGCGCCGGCGATCCTGGCGGAGGCCCGAAACAGGCAGCTTGCGCTCGTGTTTCCGTTGAAGGTGCACGAGCGGATGGGCTTCGGAATTTCCGGCGAAGTCGATGGACGGCTCATTGCCGTCGGACAGCGCGCTTTCGCGGCGCCCGACGCTGCACGGACAGGCGCGGTGCGCTCCGTGGAGCAACGTGCCGCCGCGGACGGTTCGGCCAGCGTCTTCGTCGCCATCGATGGCGCACTCGCCGGGGTGCTGGTTCTGCAGGATCCGATCCGTCCGGAGGTGCCGCGAGCCCTGCGTTCACTGCGCGCGCTCGGAATATCCCACATCCATCTGGTGACTGGAGACCATCCCGATGTCGCCGAATTGGTAGGAGACGTCCTGGGCGTGGACAGGGTTTTCGCTGAGCGGGCTCCGGATGAGAAGGCTGACGTGGTTCGCAGAGTCCGCTCCGAGGGCGTCACGGCGATGGTTGGAGATGGAATCAACGACGCTCCGGCGCTCGCACTCGCGGATGTCGGCATCGCGATGGGTGCGCGCGGTGCGACGGCGGCATCGGAGGCTGCGGATGTAGTGCTGCTTTCGGACCGCTTCAACGGCATCGTAGATGCGATCCGCATCGCGCAGCGCACCCGGCGCATTGCGCTGCAGAGTGTGCTGGTGGGCATGGGTCTGTCCGTCATCGCCATGGGCTTTGCCGCGGCAGGCTACATTGCGCCGATCGACGGGGCGCTTCTCCAGGAGGCGATCGATGTCCTGGTCATCCTCAACGCATTGCGGGCATTGGGCGGCAGGACCGTTGCGGCGCCGAGCTCGCCGGAGATGACCGGTCTCGCCCAGAGCCTCGCGAGGAGCCACCGGGCGCTGCGGCCTAAAGTCGGCGAGCTCGTGGCGCTGGCCGTTCATCTCGATGCGCTGCAGCCAGGTGAGGCGCGACAGCGGCTCGAGCAGGTGCATCGGATGCTCGAGAGCGAGCTGCTTCCGCACGAGGACGAGG
Organism: Pseudomonadota bacterium; assembly: GCA_019352035.1. GTDB lineage: Bacteria > Pseudomonadota > Gammaproteobacteria > Steroidobacterales > Steroidobacteraceae > 13-2-20CM-66-19. The sequence goes on from JABBNZ010000127.1 coordinate 5,013, forward strand.
AGCAGCGCACGGCGTACCCGTTGATCGAGAAGCTGCTCGCCGGCGAGAACCCCACCGGTCCGCTGGTTCAAACCCACTACGAGATCCGACGACTCAGCCGTCTCTACGGGCGGCTCGTCAAGCAGCTTCCGCCATCGGGGCCGACGACGGAGGATCTGCCGGATATCCGTCGCCTGCTCTACGGGCTGCATGCGATACTCAGCCTGCATTTCGCACAGGAGGATGAGCTCTACGCTCTGCTCGACGGAGCCGCATAGAGCCGACTTCGTGCCGGCTCCAGGAAGGTGTGGCCCCTGTTCCGTCTTCCCCGGACCCGCTCGCGCCCTCGGCTTCGGTACGAGACTACACGGCCGTGCCCGCGGGCGCCGACATCAAATACATGCTTTGAGCGCCTCTACCCGGCGAGCGTCAACGAGCGCTCGCGCTCACGCTCCAACCGCGCGGCGCTCGCCCGTACGCGCAATAGATCGCGCCTGGCGAGCAGTCCCTCGAGCTTGCCGGTGACCCGATCGACGACCGGCACGCGCCCGACATCGGCGGCGGCCATGCGATCGGCCAGGTGCCCGACGAGCTCGTCGGTGTAGCCCACGGTAACCTGCTGGCTGTCCGTCACTTCTTCCAGTGTTTGACCTGTGGGCCAGCCGGTGCGCGACCAGCGCAGAACGTCCGATCGCGACACCATGCCGATGACGCGGCCGTCATCGTCCACGACGGGGTAGCTCTTGTGTCGGTTGACTCCGTTCTCGGCATCAAAGAACGCCCGTACCTCATCTATCGACATGCCCGCCGCAAGCGTATCCACCGGCCGTGTCATGATCTCGGTGACCCGCATCACCTCGAAGGGATCGACCGTATATTCGTATGTCAGATGCTGGCCGCGCCGCGCGAGCCGCTCGGTCAGGATGGAGCGGCGCATGAGGAGCACGGTCACCGCGAAGGATGCGACACACGCGATGAGCACTGCGGGCATGACGCGCAGGTCGCCTGTAAGCTCGATCGCGAACACGGTTGCCGTCAGCGGACAGCGCAGCGTCCCGCCGAGCACCGCGGCCATCGCGAGCAATGCCCAGAACCCGGCATTGCCGAAGGGCAGGATGTGAGCCTCCATGGCACCGACGGCCCCGCCCATCATGAGCAGCGGCGCCAGGGTGCCGCCCGAGGTGCCGGAGGACAACGCCACGACCCAGATGACGGCCTTCACGATGAGCAGCGCCACCGCGGCGTGCAGCAGCACCGAGCCGTTGATCAGCGCTCCGATGTTGTCATAGCCGACTCCCAGGGCGGCCGGATCGACCAATCCGCCGATGCCGACCACGATGCCGGCGAGGGCCGGCCACCACATCCAGTGAAGCGGCAGCTTCTCGAACAGGTCCTCGAACCAGTAGAGCGCACCGGTGGTGAGGGCCGATTGCAGACCGGCGGCGACACCGACGCCGGCGCACACGGCGAGTCCCCACCAGGGCATGGGCGGAATTCCGCTGTGCGGAAAGAGCGGCCACGGGCCGACCAGCCATGGCCTCCAGGCCATGGCGACGACGGCCGAGATGACCACCGGCACGAAGCTGCGCGGCTTCCATTCGAAGAGCATGACTTCGATGGCCAGGAGTACCGCCGCCACCGGCGTGCCGAAGATCGCCGTCATGCCAGCGGCCGCGCCCGCGACCAGCAGCGTCTTGCGCTCCGCGGCGCTCAGGTGGAAGAACTGGGCGAAGAGCGATCCCAAGGCTCCGCCTGTCATGATGATCGGCCCTTCCGCGCCGAAGGGGCCCCCGGTGCCGATCGCGATGGCGGAGGAGAGCGGTTTCAACAGGGCGACTTTCGGCTGGATGCGGCTCTGGCCGATCAGGATGGCCTCGAGCGCTTCGGGAATTCCGTGGCCCCGGATCTTCTCGGAGCCGAAGCGAGCCATGATTCCAACGATGATGCCGCCTGAGACGGGGATGAGGATCGAGCCAGGGCCGAGCTTCGCGTGGCTGAGATAGGTGGTCGCCGAGGAAACGCCGTGGAAGTACGCGAGGTTGGTCACCAGCGCGATCAGCTTCAGGAGCGCCCAGGCCGCGGCGGCGCCGAAGGAGCCGGTGGCGAGCGCCATCGCCGACAGCACGAGCAGGCGTCCGTCGGCGGTGAAGTCGCGCAGGGCATCGTGCACCCTGAGGGTGGAAGCAGAGCTCTTCATGGTTCTCCGTGGAAGTGCAGGCGCAGCCAGGCGCGCAAATAGATCGTAATACGATATTAGTCTCCCGGAGAATACGGAAGTCCGCCACCCCCAAAAGGCAGAGCCCACGATCCGCGCCCTGGCCGGAGCTGGCGGCTCATGACCATGAAGTTCTGGCGGAATTCCGCTATGGGTTGATGCGATATTCGCAGTTCAGCGAGCAGGCGGCGCATGCGGCGGGCCTTGCCCCCGCGAGCACCAGGCCGCTGGCGGGGCTCTCCGCGGCACACCGGGGCGCTGCGGCGCCTCGCCCCGGTGCTCGAGTCATTGCTCAGCCTGCCCGGCTCGGCGAAAGGGCGAGGACGCCCGGGGCCGCCCGTTGCCGCGCAGTCCTCGCGCTCACGCTGAACGGCGGGGGGCCTGTCATCCCGAGGCGGTCCGTGGTCAGGACGCGCTCAGCGTTCAGTGCTACATTGGGTGGGGACATCGGACGCGGCGTGGCCGCGCGGTGCTTTCCGGTGGTGCTCCTCTCCTGAAGGAGACGACGATGAGCGCGAAAGTACTCCGGCTCTTCTGGCTGCTCGCCGCTGCACTGCTCGCTTCCTGCTCGGGGGTTCGGGCGCTCGAGCGGCACGCGGGCGCGCAACGCACTCAGTTCAATGACTACGCCGGCAAGCCGGTGGAGCAGTTCACCTGGGTGACCGCCAACCGCAGCAGTTGGGCGATCGACAGGAATCAGCTCGTGGCGTGGACCAACATCAACCAGGCTTATCTGGTCACGGTCGCAAGTCCCTGTCCCAACCTGAGGTTTGCGAACCGCATCGGCATTAGCTCGACGGCCGGCACTGTGTACGCGCGCTTCGATCGCGTATTCGCGCAGGGGCGCACCTGCCTCATCAAGACCATCCAGCCGGTCGACTACCGGCGGATGCAGCGCGATCTCGCACGGCATAAGCTGGCGGGGTAGCTGAGGCTACAGGGCGGCCAGTGCGGCGGCACAGGGCTGCGCCACTTTCAAGGTCAACAGCTCATCGGCCCGGGTGCGGCCAAGGTTGACCGCGGCGACCGGCTTGCCGGATTGCGCCGCCGCGTGCACGAACCGATAACCGGAATACACCATCAGCGAGGAGCCGACGACGAGGGCGGCGTCCGCCCGGTTGAGTCCCTGCATTGCCGCTTCGACCCGCGGGCGCGGAACACTCTCTCCGAAGAACACGACGTCCGGCTTCAGTACCCCGTCACAGCGGGCGCAGGCGGGAACCATGAACTCCTCGAACGCGAGGCCGTCGAGGTCGGCATCACCGTCGGGGGCGGCTCGTCCCTGCAGCGTGGCCCACGCGGGATTGCGCTGCAGCAGCTCGGTCTGCAGCGTCTCTCGGGGCACGATGGCATGGCAGTCCATGCATTGCACCCGATCGAGCCGCCCATGCAGATCGATCACCTTCACGCTTCCGGCAGCCTGATGCAGGCCGTCGACATTCTGGGTGACGAGCAGCTCCAGACGCTCCTCCTGCTCGAGCCGCGCCAATGCGGCATGGGCGCCGCTGGGCGCGGCGCGGCGCAAGTGTTGCCAGCCG
>JABBNZ010000128.1 GCA_019352035.1 Pseudomonadota bacterium
ATCGACGGCCGGGGGCTCGGGCGGGCGGGCACCCGAGGTGCGCGCCGCCTTGAGCTGGTAGATGTAAGTGAGGACCTGCGCGACGGCTACATACAGCGTCGCGGGGATCTCGCTGCCGATCTCGACGCTGTGGTACAGCGCGCGGGCGAGCGGCGGCGCCTCGAAGATGGGGACCGAGTGCTCGGTCGCGATCTCGCGGATGCGGGCGGCGATGAGATCCGCGCCCTTGGCGACCACGAGCGGCGCGCGCATCCGGCCTTCGTCGTAGCGCAGCGCGACGGCAAAGTGAGTCGGATTCACCACGATGACCTCGGCCTTCGGCACCTCATGCATCATCCGGCGCTTGGCGATCTCCCGCTGCATGCGGCGGATGCGGCCCTTGATCTCGGGCGCGCCCTCGCTCTCCTTCATCTCCTCGCGGATCTCCTCGCGCGTCATGCGGTGCTGCTTGGAGTACTGCCAGAGCTGGTACGGCACGTCGACCGCCGCGATGAGCGCGAGGCCCGCGGAGACGGTGAGCAGCGCGTCCGCGGCGAGACTCGCCGACTGTGCGATGCCCACCGCGAGGGGGGTGGCGCCGAGCGAGAGAATGTGCGGCGTCTGCTTGTGCAGCACGGCCACCGCGACGACCGCGACCACCAGGAACTTGGCGATGGCCTTGGCGAGCTCCACCCCGCCCCGCGCGGAGAAGAGCCGGCCGAAGCCGGCGATGGGATCGAGGCGGCTGAAGTTGGGCGCCAGCGCGCCGAAGCTGAGATTCCAGCCGCCGAGGGCCAGCGGCGCGAGGAGCGCCGCGATCATCGTCAGGCCGAGTACCGGGGCGCAGATCACGAGAGCGCGCAGCAGCTCGGCGCAGACCGCCGGCAGGGCGAGACCGGGATCCATCGCCTCGGCGGGGCTGACGTTCAGTCCCGACCGCATGATCCCGAGCAGCCTCGCGCCGATGGAGCCGCCGAGCAGGCGCAGGCTGCCGGCCGCGACGAGCAGCACCGCCGCGGCGCTCAGCTCCGGGGAGCGGGGGACCTGACCTTCCTCCCGCGCCTTCTCCAGGCGCCGGGCTGTCGGGCGTTCTGTCCGTTCCTGATCGTTGTCGTTCTCGGCCACGGTGTCAGGCTCCGCTCAGGTGGCGCAGGAAGGCGAGCGCCGCGGCGAGAAGACGGATGAAGCTCGATTCGAGCGTGGGCAGGCCGGCGATGATCACCACCAGCCCGAACAGGAGCGACAGCGGCAGTCCGACGGCGATGATGTTGAGCGTCGGAGCGGCGCGGCTCACGACACCGAAGGCTAGGTTGGCGATGAGGAGGGCCGTCACGCCCGGCAGCGCCACGGCGAGCGCCCCGGAGAACAGCTGCGAGCCCCAGTTGACCACGGACCAGATTCCGGCGGCTCCGAGCCCCGTGGTGCCGATCGGCAGGGTCTGGAAGCCGGCGGCCAGGGTGCGAATGAGCGCGAGGTGCCCGTTCAGCACGAGAAAGAGGAGCGTGACGAGCACCGTGTAGAGCTGCCCGACCGTCGGCGTGCTGGCGCCGTTCTGGGGATCGAGGTTGAAGGCGAGCGACAGGCCCATGCTGTTGGCGAGGAGCTCGCCCCCGAGCGACACGGCCTCGAAGAGGATCTGCAGCGAGAAGCCGAGCGCGGCGCCGATGATGACCTGCTGGACGGTGACGACGACGCCGGCGGCGGAGAGCGGCGTGATGTCGGGAATCTTCACCAGCGGCGCGACCAGGAGCGCCACCGCGCCCGCGAGCACGATCCGCACGCGTGCCGGGACCGACTGCGCTCCGAACGCCGGCGCCACCATGAAGCAGGAGCCGATGCGCACGAACGGCCAGAAGAGCTCGGCGAGCCAGGCGTTCAGTTGGGTCGAGGTGAGGGTGATCATGGCCTGCGCGCCGGTCTCAGTTGATGAGTCCGGGAATGCTCATGATGAGCTCGCGCGTGTATCCGACGAGCGTCTTCAGCATCCAGGGGCCCGCGATGCTCAAGGTGAACGCGAGCGCGACCAGCTTGGGGATGAAGGAGAGGGTCATCTCGTTGATCGAGGTCGCGGCCTGGAAGGCGCCCACGATCACGCCGGTGATCAGCGCCGCCAGCAGGAGCGGCGCGGCCAGGGCAAGCGCCATCTCGAGGGCGCGGCTGCCGATGGTCATTACGGTGTCGGGTGTCACGATGTGCCTCGGCTCAGTGATAGAAGCTCTGGGCGAGTGTGCCCATGACGAGCGCCCAGCCGTCGACGAGCACGAACAGCATGAGCTTGAAGGGCAGGGAGATGAGCACGGGCGAGACCATCATCATGCCCATGGACATCAGCACGCTCGCCACCACCAGGTCGATGATCACGAACGGGATGAAGAGGAGGAAGCCGATGAGGAATGCGGTCTTCAGCTCGCTCGTGACGAAGGCCGGCACGAGCACGCTCAGCGGGACATCGAGCGGCTTGGCGTAGCCCTTGCCGCCGGCGATGTGCACGAACGTGGCGATGTCGCTCTCGCGCGTCTGGTGCAGCATGAATTCCTTCAGCGGCACCTCGGCGCGCGCGAGCGCCGTGGGGCCATCCATCGTGCCGGCCGCGTAAGGCTGGTAGGCGACCTGGTCGATGCGGTTGATCACCGGGGACATGACGAAGAAGGTCAGAAAGAGCGCGAGTCCGAGCAGCACCTGGTTGGGCGGGGTCTGCCCGGCGCCCAGGGCCTGCCGCAGGATCCCGAGGACGATGACGATGCGGGTGAAGGCCGTCATCATGAGCAGGATGGCGGGCAGAAGGGTCAGCGCCGTCATCAGCGCCAGGACCTGCAGCGTCAGGGTGTAGGTCTGGGCGCCCCCCGCGCCGGTCTGGACACTGAAGGCGGGGATGCCGGGGCCGGCGAGGCTCACCGCCGGCGCCAGCGCCAGGAGCATGAACGGCAGCGCTTTGCGGATCGCCTTCACTTTCCCAGGCTCCGCTTGAGAAGGGCGCCGAAGGACGCCGCGGCGGGATTGGCCGCTGTGGCGGCCTTCGGGATCTCGATGGGCTCGCGCAGGACGTGCAGGGCGCTCACGCGGCCCGGGGCGACGCCGATCAGGATCTGCTCGGTGCCGACTTTGAGAAGCACCGCGCGCTCCTTGGGCCCTAGCGGCATGTCGGCCAGCACGTCGATGGCGTTGCCGAGGCGATTGCCGATGCCGCGCACGCGGCGCGCCACCCATGCCACGCCGAAGATCGCGGCCAGCACGACGAGCAGCGCGAGGGTGACGGAGGCGAGGCCGCCTGCGCCAACCGGCGCTGCGGCAGCGGCAGCGTGCGGAGCGGCGAACAGATGGCTCATCTGAGCTTGCGCAGGCGCTCTGCGGGGCTGATCACGTCGGTGAGTCGGATGCCGAACCGCTCGTTGACGACGACGACCTCGCCGTGGGCCACGAGCGTGCCGTTCACGAAGACGTCCAGCGGCTCTCCGGCCGCGCGCTCGAGCTCGACGACCGAGCCCTGGTTGAGCTGCAGAAGATTGCGGATCGGAATGCGCGTGCGCCCAACCTCCATGGACAGAGTCACGGGCACGTCGAGAATGACCTCGAGGTTGACGTCACGGTTGGCCGGCGGCGCGCCCTCTTCGATGAGCTCGTCGATGGCGGCGGGGCGTGCCTCGGCAGGATTGGCGGACATGGGGACCTCGGTTGCTTTCGTTACTTGCCAGGAACAGGCGAGGGCTCGGCGCCCGCACTGCTGCGGCGGACGCGCTCCTGCACCTTCACGGCCTGGCGCCCGCGTGAGACGCCGAGGCCGCCGCGGAACACCGGCACATCCTCGGCGATGACCGTCACCTTGCCGGTGAAGTCGCACGGCAACACGTCGCCGGCTTTCAGATTGATGAGCTCGGCCAGCGTCACGGAGGAGCGTCCAAGGACCGTTGTGAGCTCGACTTCCGCGTCCTCTATCTCTTCCCGCAGGGACATGATCCAGCGCTCGTCCTTTTCCACGCGGTCGCTCGCGATGCCCGCATCGAGGATCTCGCGCAGCGGCTCGATCATCGCGTAGGGCATGGTGACGTGGAGGTTGCCGCCGGCGCCGTCGAGCTCCACGTGGAAGCTGCTGACGACCACGATCTCGGACGGGGAGACGATGTTGGCGAAGTGCGGGTTGATCTCGGAGTTCAGGTACTCGAGCTCGATGGGGGCGACGTGCGACCACGCCTCGCGCAGATCGGCGAAGACGCTGCGCAGCACGATGTGAATGATGCGCTGCTCGGTGGCGGTGAACTCCCGGCCCTCGATCTTGGCGTGGCGGCCCCTGCCGCCGAAGAAGTTGTCGACCACCGCGAACACCAGTTTGGGGTCGAGCACGATGAGCGCGGTGCCGCGAAACGGATTGATCCGGATGAGATTGAGGCTGGTCGGCACATGCAGGGTGTGCACGTACTCGCTGAACTTCTTGATCTCGACCGGACCGACCGCGATCTCCGGCGAGCGTCGCAGGAGGTTGTACAGGCTGACCCGGTTCAGGCGCGCGAAGCGGTCGTTGATCATCTCGAGCGTGGGCATCCGCCCGCGCACGATCCGTAGCTGGTTGTTGAAGTCGTACTGGCGCACTTCGCCCGGGGTCGGCGGCGGCTCGGTGTTCACCGCTCCGCTGTCGACGCCGTGGATGAGGGCGTCGATCTCGGCCTGGTCGAGAATCTTCTCTTGGCTCATGGGTGTCGGCGGCCGTCCGCGGCTACTGCATCACGAAGCTCGTGAAGTACACGGCCGCGAGGCGCTTGGGATCGCCGCCGGCCTGCGCGAGGTCCTTGCGGATCACCGCGAGCGCATCGGCGCGCAGCTGCTCCTTGCCCGCGGGCGTGGAGAGGGTCGCGTATTTCTGGTTGCCGAAGAGGATCAGAAGATCGTTGCGCAGCACGGGAGTGTTGGCCTTCAGCAGCTTCAGGGTCGCCGGATCGCGCGACATCACCTCGACCGACACCTGCAGGAAGCGCACGAGCTGATCGGCCTGGAAGTTGACGACGAACGGCGGATCGAGCGCCAGGTAGTGCGGCGGGCCGGAGGGCACATGCGCCGCGGCACTCTTCGAGTGACCCGCGGCCGAGCGGCCGTGGAGGAATACGAGCGCGCCACCGATGCCGGCGACGAGCACCGCGGCGCCGATGATGATGATCAGCCAGGGAATGCGGCGCTTGCCGCCTGCCGGCGTGGCGCCGCCGGCCGGGCCTGCCGCTGGGGTGAGGACGTTTGCATCGGCCATCGCTCTGTCGTCTCCTGCGCGTGGTACGGTGCACGCGCCTCTGGGTTCGTGACCCGCAGGTGCAACGGCCATGCCACAGGTCTGGAAACGTGCCTAAGTGGCTGAGCGAAAAGGCGTTTGTTACGGAATGAGAGTGTGAGACGCGTCGCAGTCGTGAGGGGGCGACGGTTTCTTGGCGCTTTCAGGCGTAGGTGTCGAGGAGACCGAGGCCTCCCGCTGCCATGGCGCGTCCGACCGCGCTGTCGGAGCTCAGGGCCCTGACCGATGCGACCGGCGCCGCGCCCCGCGGGGCACTTTGCTGGCTCTGGCCCCGGGGCGGCTCGCGGGAGACGCCGGCATCCGCCAGCGTGAGTCCCTGGTTGGCAAAGAGCTGACGGAGCTGCGGCAGCGACTGCTGGAGCGCCGTGCGGGTATCCGGCTGCGCCGCGCCGAACCAGACGCTCGCCTGTCCGTTGTGCACGGAGATGCTCACCTGCACCGGGCCGAGGTGCTCCGGTGACAGCTGCAGGGAAGCGGACTCGATACCCTGCTGAGCCATCCACGTGAGTCTGCCCCCGAGCTCATCGTTCCAGGCGTTCGAGCCGACGGGCGAGCTCAGCGTCATGGGCGTGGGATCGGGCTTCGCCTGCTGCAAGCCAAGGTGCGCGCCGGCGGTCAAATGAGCGGCCGTGAGTGCCGCGGCGGCGGTGCTTGCCGCAGAGGGCGCCCCGGCTGCCGGCGCGGCAGTCGAGCCGCCGGACTTCGAGTCCGAGGGGAGTTTGAGGGCGAGTTGGGCCTGGAGCGCCGCAGCGCCCTTGATGAGGGAGGCCGACTGACCGTTTGACGCCGAAGCGCCGCCGGTGCTCGCCGCAGCGGCCGCAGCGGCCGCGGGACTCGATGGGGCGCCGAAGAGCGCACCGGCGAGGGCGTGCTCGAGGAGTGCCAGGGCGCTCGAGACGGGATCGGCTGCGGAATGCTTTCCCGAGTGCGCGCTTCGCTCGTCCTTGGCGGAATCGACGCCCGCCTTCGCGGCCGTCGCCGGCGCGGCCTGATCCGCCGGAGCCGCGGCCAGCGATTGGGCGAGCGCGGCGGAAAATCCCTCCTGGCCGGCCGCCGCGGGTGATGCGGTCTCGGTCGAGGCCGCCCCCGAGGAGTCGGCGCCACGCGCTGTGCGCTGTCCGGCGCTCGAGCCGCGGCTCGTGCCGCGCTGCGCCGAGCCGGCGTTCCCCGGGGACTTGGAGCCGGACGAATCCGAGCTTGCGCCGCCCGGGTTTTGCGTTGCGGACGATCCGTCGGCCGAGGACTGCGCCGTCTGCGGCGCGGAGGAGTTGGCCGCCGCGGCGCGAGCGGCGTTCTGCGCGTTCGCCGCCGCGTGTGGGGATGGGCTGGCGGCGAGAGCTCCGACAGCGGATCCCGAGGCGGACGAAGCCGGGGCGGGTCCCGGGAGGGGAGGTAATGTCATGATGGAATCAGCCGCCATGGGCCGGAGTCCGGCGCGACCAGAGCTGCTGCGAGCGCTCGTCGCTCTCCTTCTGCTCGATCTTGTCGGCGAACACCCGCTCCTGCGCCTGCCAGTGGCCGGCAAGGTTGCTGACCGCCGCCGCCCGCCGTGCGGCGTTGCGCCAGCTCTCGAGGTCGGTGTCGCGCTGCAGGCGGACCTGCGCGAGGATCTGCGCCTGCTGCCGCAGTGCTTCATCGAGGCGGGTGAGGAATACCTGATACTCGCGGGCCCCGGCGCCGCTCATGCCGGACCCGGCGCGGCGCGTGAACTCCCGCACGTAAGCCGCGCGGTATGCCTCCAGCTCCTCGAGCTTCGCTTGCGCCGCGGCCACATTCTTCTCGCAGGCGGCCAGCCCTTGCGCCTTGCGCCGCTCGATGTCGTCGACGACGCGCCGCACCATGCCGATTCGCTCACTTTTCTTCATTTGGGCTCGGAGAGAACTTCATTGAGGGCGGCGAGGCTCGCCGGGAGGTTGACCTGCTCGCGCATGTCCTGCTGCAGGAAGCGCTGCATGCGCGGCCAGAGCGCGAGCGCTTGATCCACGCGCGGGTCGCTGCCGCGCTGGTACGCACCGATGGCTATGAGATCGCGATGCTGCTGGTACGTCGAAAGCATCTGGCGGAACTGGCGCGCAGCCGCCAGGTGCGGCCCCGAGGCGACCTCCTGCATCACGCGGCTGATGGAGGCTTCGACGTCGATCGCCGGAAAATGGCCGCTCTCGGCGATCCGCCGAGAGAGAACGATGTGGCCGTCGAGGATCGCGCGGGCGGCGTCCGCGATCGGATCCTGCTGGTCATCGCCCTCGGTGAGAACGGTGTAGAAGGCCGTGATGGAGCCAGAGCCGGTGGCGCCGTTGCCCGCACGCTCGACGAGCTGCGGCAACCTCGCAAACACCGAAGGCGGATAGCCCTTGGTGGCCGGCGCCTCGCCGATGGCGAGCGCGATCTCGCGCTGCGCCTGGGCGAAACGAGTGAGGGAGTCCATCAGCAACAGGACGCTTTGGCCGCGGTCGCGAAAGTATTCCGCGATCGCGGTGGCGAGCCAGGCTCCATGCAGCCGCATCAGCGGCGGATGATCCGCGGGCGTGGCGACGACGACCGCCCGGGCGCGGTCCTCGGGGCCGAGGATCCGCTCGACGAATTCCTTCACCTCGCGGCCGCGCTCACCGATGAGCCCGACCACGATCACATCCGCGCTGGTATAGCGCGCCATCATTCCGAGCAGGACGCTCTTGCCGACGCCGCTGCCGGCGAAGAGTCCCACGCGCTGCCCGCGCCCGATGGTGAGGAGGGAGTTGATACAGCGCACGCCGACGTCGAGCGGCTCGCTGATGGGATGGCGCGACAGGGGATTGATCGGCCGGCCCGTCAGGCGCACGGATGCGCTGCAGGAAAGAGGACCGAGATCATCGAGCGGCTGCGCATTGCCATCCACGATGCGGCCGAGGAGCTCGGGTCCGACCCGGACGGTCCCCGCGCGCTGGCGGGGAATGACGCGCGCGTTGGGTCCGAGACCATGAGCATCGCCCGAAGGCATCAGATACAGCCGGTCGCCGGAGAAACCGACCACTTCCGTGACTGTCCGCGAGCCGTCGCCGGCTATGACATCACAGTAATCGCCGACCGACGCCTGGCAGCCGGCGGCCTCGAGCGTCAGGCCGACCATGCGAGTGAGCGAGCCCTCGACCGGCGGAGGCTCCGTCTCCTGCACCGCACGGACTCGGCGCTGCAATCCTCGGCGCCAGGTGCCGCTGCGCGTCAGATCGAGAGCCGCGTTGCGAGGCCCCGTCCCTGTGCCCTCTGAGGCCCGCGTTCGCGAGTCGACACTCACCGGGAAACCCCTTCGGGCCGGCTGTCGCCGTCCACAAAATCCGTTGGAGCGGATTTTGAACGCCCGGCTTCGCCGGGCGGGCCCGCAGGGCCGAGGCCCA
>JABBNZ010000129.1 GCA_019352035.1 Pseudomonadota bacterium
GGCGTGGAGAGATAGACGACCGCCTGCGCGATGTCGATCGGATCGCCGAGCTCGTGCAGCGGGTTCGAGTAGCGGAACATCTCGGCGTCCTGCCGCTCGTAGGCGTTGAGCCCCTCGGTATTGATGGAGCCCGGGGAGAGGCAGTTGACCCGGACCTTGAGCGGCGCCCATTCCGTCGACAGCGTCTTGGAGAGGTAGATGACGCCGGCACGGGCCGCGCAGGTATGAGCCACCTGCGGCATGCCCCGCCAGACGTTCGCCACGATATTGACGATGTTCCCGGGCTGTGCCCGCTCCCGCCAGCGCTGCGCCGCCGCCTGCATCATGTACCAGGTGCCGTTCAGGTTCGTGTCGATGACGGCGAGCCAGCCCTTGACGCTGAAATCGATGGCCGCCTGCGGGAATTGTCCGCCGCCGTTGTTGACCAGTGTGTCGAGCCGGCCGAAGCGGGAGAAGGTCTCGTCGATGAGGCGGCCGACCGCATCCGGATCGCGGATGGTCATCGGCACCGCGACGGCTTCGCGGCCGACCCGCTCGCGTATTCCCTCCACCGTCTCGCGAAGCTTCTCGTTGCGCCGGCCGCAGATGAGCACGTTGGCGCCGAGCCTTGCGCAGACGTAGGCGATCGCGCGCCCGATGCCGCTGCCGCCGCCCGAGATCAGGAAGGTCTGGCCCGCCAGCACATCGTCCCGGTATATCAGCGGACGGGTCGCCAGCTCCTCGTCGGAAATCCCCCACCGATCGGCGGACTCATCAGATGCATGTTGTTTTGACATCATTCTTTCGCAGTCGTCTCATACGTCCATCAGGTTGCGAGGCCCAGCACCGCGACGCTCGCCACGTTGCGGTTCGGTATGCCGCCCAGATTGTGGGTCAGGCCCATCGCGGGCGACCCGAGCTGGCGCTCCCCCGCCCGCCCGAGCAGCTGCAGGTAAATCTCGTAAGCCATGCGCAATCCCGTCGCGCCGATGGGGTGGCCGAAGCACTTCAGCCCGCCATCGCTCTGGCAGGGAATCGCCCCGTCGCGGTCATAGCGGCCCTCCAGCACATCGTGCGGCGCACGGCCCTCGTCGGAGAATCCGAGGTCCTCCATCAGCACGAGCTCGGTGATGGAGAAGCAATCGTGGACCTCCATCAGATCGATCTGCTGGCGCGGCTGCTCGAGCCCGGCCTCGCGGTAGGCCCGGGCCGCGGCGATGCGCGTGGTGAGGGTGCTGCTGCCGTCCCAGGACTGGTGGCCCATCTCGACACCGTTGCTGGCGGCGAGCTGCAGCGCCTTCAGGCTCACGAAGTCCTTTCTCCCGAGCGCGCGGGCCATCCGCGGCGATGCCAGGATCGCGCACGCCGCACCATCGCTCACGCCGCAGCAGTCGAGCACGCCGAGCGGATAGGCGACCATCGGAGCGGCGAGCACCTGCTCCTCGGTGATGCGGTTGCGCAGGTGTGCCTTGGGGTTGCGTGCGCCGTTGTCGTGGCTCTTGCGCGAGATGTGGGCCATCGCGCGGCGCAACTGCTCGATGGTGTAGCCGTGGCGAGCCGCGTACGCGCTCGCGAGCTGAGCGAAGGCGCCGGGCGCGGTGCTCGAGGGCAGATACAGGTCCTCGAACGTTCCCTTCGTGCGCTCGGGCAGACCCGCGTAGCCCGTGTCCTTGAGCTTCTCGACGCCCATCGCGAGCGCGATGTCGCAAACCCCGGCGGCGATGGCGTAGGCCGCGCCCCGCAGCGCCTCCGTGCCGGTTGCGCAGAGATTCTCGACCCGAGTCACGGGGATGCCTTGCAGGCGCAGCGTCATCGCGAGCGGGAGGGAGGACTTTCCCGTGCTCTGCTCGTCGAAGAAGATTCCGAGCCACGCGGCCCCGATCGCATCGCGCTCGACCCCCGCATCGATGAGCGCCTCACCGAACGCCTCGAGCATCAGATCGTCCGCCCCGCAGTTCCACCGCTCGCCGAACTTCGAGCAGCCCATGCCGAGGATCGCCACTTTGTCGCGAATGCCGTCGGACATGCCCTGCTCAGCCTCTCGTCGCCTTCCAGAAATAGCGGCGGTATGCCCGCTGCCGGTCGCAATCCTTGATGCGAAACACGAACCTCACCGGCGCTCCCACCTCGAGCTCGCCCGGCGCGACGTCGGTGAGCTCCATCAGGAGATTTCCTCCCGCCTCGAGCCCGATGTTGCCGTAGACGCAGGGAGGATGCGGCGTGTATGCCTGCCAGTCCTCCGTGAACGAGCGCAACCGCCCGGAGGTCTCCGCGAGCCGATGCTCGGCCTGGGTATCGGCGAGCCGGCACTCGGGGTTCACGCAGACGCGGCTTTTCGGGAACTGCACCGCGCCGCAGGCGCTGCAGCGGCCGCCGATGAACGCCGCGAGCTCCCGATGCTTGCGCCAGGCCACGCTCTGTGCGGTGCGCTGGTCGCGCTCGGCGCGCCTGCCGAAGTCGGGGGCCAGCAAACCGCGGTGGGCGAGATATCGGGTGTAGTGGGGCTCGAGCCTGCGCCGCGCGAGCACCTGTGCGAGCTCGCGCTGCGCCCGCGCCGCGGCGCCTTCACCGGCCAAGAGCACCAGCGCATCCACGCCCTGACCGAAGCCGACGAGCAGCAGCAGCAACGGCTGGGCCGCTCCCAGGTCTCCACAATCCTCGCGCAGTCCCTCACTCACGCGCGCCCGGGCGAGACCGGCCGCCTGCGCCAAGCGCCGGGCGGTGCCGGGCAGCCCGGGCATGGCAAAGTGATCGATGTCCGCGGCTGTCAGACCCGCAAGGACGAGCGCTCTGGAGATTGCGGCGGGCACGAGTTTCGCGACTCCCTCGTCACGAACCCAGCGCTCCTCCAACGCGTAGTCGAACGGCTCGCCGGTCATCCGGTAATGATCGATGAAGTCGGCGGACAAATGCGCCACCGCCCGCAGCGTCGCCAACGGCTTGCATCCCTCAGGCGGCGGGCCGCCCGTGATCAGCAAAGCAACGGCGCCGTCGCCGTACTCCATCTCCGCGGCACTCCCCGGGCGCGCCAGCCGTGCATCGCTCGCGATGAGCAGTGTCGAGGAATCAGCACCGCAACGCGCCGCCTCCGCGAGAGCCGTCGTGGCCGCTCTGAGGCTGCCCGCGTGATCGCTCGTCCGTACGCTGTCGGGTAGATCGAGCGCCTCCGTGACGACGGTGGCGTTGCTGCGGTCCGCAAAGGGCAGCGTCGTCGAGGCGAGGCTCAGCGCGGCCGGGGCGCCGCCCTGCGCCTGCGCCATGCAGCACCTGCCCGCCTCCACCGCCATGGTGAGCGCATCCTCGTCCCAGCCGCACACCGCGCGCGCTCCCGATGCGCCAGGCGCGGGGGCAGGCCCGAGCCAGCCCATCGCTTGCGCGATGCGCGTGCGCTCGAGCCTCCACTGCGGCACATACAAACCGCATGAGACGATGCTTGCGAGCTCGCCCATTCCCCCTCAGTTCTCCACGAACGGATCGAGCAGCGGCGGCACACGAAGCGCCTCCGGGATCCGCTCGGGCCCGATGCGGCGGTCGAGCTCCGCGTGCCAGTGATAGATGCGCCGTTCCTGATAATTGAGCGGAATGCCGGTGAAGCCGCGCGACATCACCGACTCCTGGATGGCGCCGGCGAATTGCAGGTCCTCCTCCAGAATCCGGTCGAAGTTGGCGATGCGCGCCTTCCAGCGCTCCGCGAGCGGCCCGCCGCCCCAGTCCGGCGCGAACCAGTGACACTCGATGCGCATCGTGGTGTCCGAAGTCGGCCAGAAAAGCAGGAACGGACACCCGGTCGGATCCACCGGCACCACCAGGTTGGGAAAGAAGTTGAACGAGGGATTGTTGCGCGAGGAGATGACGCTTGCGGTCTCGATGCGGCGCATGCCGACGGTGCCCGGATCCACCCAGTCCGGCCGGCGATTAGGCGTCACCATGAGCGAGTGGCCCCTGCGGTAGAGCGCAATCGTGGTGCCGCGATGGTCGAGGAAGCGGTCCACCGTGTCCTGATGGATCGACTTCAGGTGATACACCTCGAGGAAGGCGTCGAGCAGCACCTTGACGTTGCACTGCACGTCCCTCGCCTCCTGGGCGACGAGCCGCCACTCCTGCGGCTGGAACTGGCGGAAGTACTCGGCAAAAGGCGCGATATGCTCGAGCAGCGGCTCGGCCTGCGGGTCCTCGTTGATGAAGATCCAGTTGAAGAACCGCTCGCAGCGGACCGGCGTCAACCCGCGGGTGGAGGTGTCCAGCCCGACGAAGTCACGCTTGTCGCGCAGGTTGAGCAGCTCCCCGTCGAGGGAGTAGCTCCAGCCGTGATATCCGCATACGAAGCCCTTCGCGCACCCCTTCTCCGACCTGACCACCGGCGCTCCGCGGTGCCGGCAGGTATTGTAGAAAGCGCGGATGACGTCATCTTTGCCGCGCACCACGAGGATCGGCGAGCCGGTCCTGCGCAGCAGGAGGAACGAGCCCGGTGTCGGCAGCTCATCGAGGTGGCACGCGTAGAGCCAGCTGCGCCGCCACAGGTACTGCCGCTCGAGCGCGAGGAAGGCGGGATCGACGTACCGGCCGGCAGGGATGTCCGGCAGGCGCGGGAATCCCTCGGGCGGGGCGGTGCGTGCCGCCTCGTATGTCATGCCGTCCAGAAACCGCTGCACCGTAGCCGGGTCCACGGATATCCCCTTTGCCCTGATCCCGGGCGGAGGCGCCCGGCGCAGTCATTATAAAGCGCCGCCACCCCAAAAGAAACAGGCGTGACTGTTTTTTTGAGACGATGCGGGCCTCCCAATATTCCGATCATTCGTTCCTGAAACAAACCGGCATGCTTGTTTTTTGTCGCAAGCGCGCGTAGCTTCCCTCAGAACGAGACGCCCGCGGGAGCGAGGCGTCCACTGGTGTACCGAGTTCCTAGGGGGTTCTACGAGTATGACTGAGATGATAGTCACCGGGCGCCGCGCCCGCCTCGATAACGGGCTGCACTCCGCGATCGCCGCGGCCGTGCTCGCCGCTCTCCTGCCCACGAGCGGACATGCGCAGTCGGCGCCTGTGGCGGCGGATCAGGCCGCCGGCACCGGCACGCTGCGCGAGATCATCGTGACCGCCGAGCGCCGCAAGTCCAACCTGCAGACGACGCCGGTCGCGGTGACCGCAATCGACTCGCAGGCCATCGGGGACCTGGCGCCGCGCACGCTGCAGGACATCGCCCAGCTCGTGCCGAATTTTTCGGTCAACAAGATCAACGGCTTCAACGCCGCCTCCTTCGCCATGCGCGGCGTCGGCAACACCGACATCATCGTCTACAACTCCCCGCCCGTGGCGGTGCTGATCGACGATTTCGTGATGCCGAGCGTGCAGACGCAGCTGCTCGATCCCTTCGACGTGCAGTCGATCCAGGTGCTGCGCGGCCCGCAGGGGACGCTCTTCGGCGCCAACACGATCGGCGGCGCCGTCGTCGTGCAGACCAAGGCCCCGAAGCTCAACGAAACCAGCTTCGATTTCCAGGGGCAGACCGGCAGCTACAACACCATGATCACTCAGGGCGCCCTCAACGTGCCGCTCATCAAGGACAAGCTCGCCCTGCGGCTCGTGGCCAGCCGCGATCGCGAGCAGGGCTGGATGCGCAACGGCGCGAGCGACACCATCGGCGGCGTCACCTACAAGGGGGACGGCCGGCGAGTGGGTGGCACCGACGTGACGACGTTGCGGGCATCAGTGCTGTGGCAGCCCTCGGATGCGCTGCGCACGCAGTTCATGTACGAGCAGCTCGACGACAACTCCCCGACCCCGGCGGCCGTGAACCTCACGCCCGCGAGCATGACTCCGGGCACCAGCACCCCCTACTTCGTGTTCGCGCAGCTCGGCCTCGCCGGCAACGTCACCGGTAACCCGCTGAACGACGCCGGCGTCACCCCGCGCAGCGGCTATCTCATCAACAGCCAGGACGGCCAGCACGTCAAGGCGCAGGGCTATCACCTGAACACCGAGATCCGCCTGGAGCCCGGCACGATCACCTGGGTGCAGGGCTATCGCACGCAGAATTCCAGCCTGGCGTCGAACTATACCGGCGTGGTCGGTCCACTCTCGGTCTTCGACGCGAACCGCAGCGACCTGCGCAAGACCTGGCAGGAAGAGGTCCGCTTCACGTCCAGGCAGATCGGTCGGCTCAACTACGTCGCGGGTCTCTTCTACTACCACGACCACGACGCCTTCTGCGTGGCGCAGATCCTCGGGATCTATGACCTCTTCGGCGTTCCGACGCCCCCGGGGGCCCAGCCCGGCGGCTACAACAACAATCCCCAGGTGCTGTGCAACGCGCAGACGGAGGAGTCCTCCGCCGTGTACGGGCAGGCGAACTGGAAATTCACCCCGAAGACCACCCTGACCATCGGCGCGCGCCTCTCGCGCGACACCAAAAACTGGATCGGACGCCAGCAGGTGTTCGTGCAGCAGCTGCCCTCGCCCACCGGCGCCTTCGACCCCGGCTTCACCTGGCAGCAGCTCGGCAACGTGATGAATGCCGCGAACTTCGCGGCGTATCCGTTCGGCGTGGTCACCGACAGCCACACCTGGACCCAGCCCACGTACAACATCACGCTCTCCCACAAGTTCTCGCCCGAGATGTTCGTGTACGGCACGTTCGCGCACGGATTCCAGGCCGGCGGGTACAACGACCAGGTCGGCACCAGCGGCAATCCGATCACCCCGGATGAGAGGAAGCCCACGAATCCGGAGAAGGCCGACTCCTTCGAGGTCGGCATGAAGAGCGAGTTCTTCCAGCAGCGCGTGCGGCTCAATGAGGCCGCGTTCTACGTGAAATACAAGGACGTGATCCGCCAGGTGGTCGTGCCGGTGACGAACCTCAACGGCAGGCCCGGCGAGGAGACGCTGTTCCGCAATGCCGCGCAGATGACCGTGTACGGCCTCGAGAGCGAGCTCACCGCACGCCTCACCGACAATCTGCTGCTGCACCTGCCCCTGAGCTATCAGCACTGCAAGTACGACTCGTTCACCAGCGGCGTCGGCAACACGACCGTGGACCTCGCGGGTCTGTCCGTGAACCGCTGCCCGCAATGGACCGCGACGGTCGATCTGAACTACGCGGTGCCGATGCGCTCCGAGCTCGGCAGCCTCGATCTGGATGCCTCGGCGAACTACGTCTCGAAGAACCTCGACACGTACTCGCTGGCCCTGCCCTACGCGCCATTCACGCAGACCTATGCCCAGGCGCGTACGCTGCTCGATGCCACGGTGACCTATACCACGCCCGACGACCGGATCTTCGTGCGGTTCATCGGCCGCAACCTCATGGACAAGGTCTACCTGCAGTCCGCACAGAACGTCGATCCACTGTGGATCTGGGGCTTCTACGGCGAGCCGCGCTACCTCGGGGTCCAGGCCGGCTATCGCTTCAGACACGACTGAGGCGCCCGCAAGCGGGCGCCGCGGAGCCTTCATGGACTTTCGCCTCACCGAAGAGCAGCTCGCCCTGCAGGCCGCCGCACGCCGCTACGTGCGGGAGCGGCTGCTGCCGCTCGCCGGGCAGATCGATCGCGACGATGTTCCGCCGCCGCGCTCGCTCGTGCGGGAGTACGCCGAGATGGGCTTCCTCGGCGTCAACGTGAGCCCGGAGCACGGCGGGCTCGGGCTCGGCAACCTCGAGGCGCTGCTCGTCCTCGAGGAGTTCGCCAAGTGCTCCTCGGCGCTCGCCTTTCCGGTGTTCGAATCCTGCGTCGGCCCCGTGCGGGCCATCGAGCGTTTCGGCGGTGACGCGCTGCGGCGGCGAATCGTCCCGCGCGTCTGCTCCGGAGAGCTCGTGGTCGCTGTCGCGATGTCCGAGCCGGGCGCCGGCTCGGCGCTCACGGACCTGACGACGCGCGCGCAGATCCGCGGCGAGCACGTGGTGCTCAACGGTACCAAGCGCTGGTGCTCGGGCGGCGGCCATGCGGATGCCTACCTGGTGTATTGCCGCATGAGCCCTGATCCGGGCGCCAAGGGGATCGGCGCAGTGTTGGTCGAGAAGGACGCTCCCGGCCTATCCTTCGGCGAGCGCGAGCACCTCATGGGGTTTCGCGGCATCCCGAGCTCGGACCTGTACTTCGACGGCTGCGAGGTGCCGCTCGATAACGTCGTCGCTGCCGCGGGCGGCGGGTTCAGGAAGCTGATGGAGGCGTTCGACCTCGAGCGCTGCGGGAATGCCACCATGGCCCTCTCGCAGGCGAGCGGAGCGCTCGAGGATGTGCTGCGCTACGTCCAGGAGCGCAGGCAGTTCGACAAGCCGCTGGTCGATTTTCAGGCCGTGCAGCTGAAGCTCGCCGAGATGCAGATGAAGGTGGAAGCGGCGAGGCTCCTCATCTGGCGCGCGGCCGTCAACGCCGGCGAGGGCCTGCCCGATGTCCTCGACTCCTCCGTGGCGAAATGCTTCGCCAACGAGATCGCCCGGGAAGTTTGCGGCAATGCCGTGCAGCTGATGGGCGGCTACGGCTACTCGAGGGAATACCCGATGGAGCGGCGGCTGCGGGACGCCTGGGGATGGGGAATCGCGGGCGGTGCCATCGACATCCAGAAGGTCAATATCGCCGCCGCGATGATCGGCCGGCGCTTCGATCAGCGCCGCTAGCGGGTCCCCGC
>JABBNZ010000130.1 GCA_019352035.1 Pseudomonadota bacterium
CTCGTTGCGGGACTTAACCCAACATCTCACGACACGAGCTGACGACAGCCATGCAGCACCTGTCTCTGGGTTCCTTGCGGCACCCCCGCATCTCTGCAGGGTTCCCAGGATGTCAAGACCAGGTAAGGTTCTTCGCGTTGCATCGAATTAAACCACATGCTCCACCGCTTGTGCGGGTCCCCGTCAATTCCTTTGAGTTTCAACCTTGCGGCCGTACTCCCCAGGCGGAGAACTTAGCGCGTTAGCTACGACACTGAGAGGCTTACCCCCTCAACGTCTAGTTCTCATCGTTTATGGCGTGGACTACCAGGGTATCTAATCCTGTTTGCTCCCCACGCTTTCGTGCCTGAACGTCGGTGTCGGACCAGGAAGCCGCTTTCGCCACTGGTGTTCCTTCCGATATCTACGCATTTCACCGCTACACCGGAAATTCCGCTTCCCTCTTCCGCACCCTAGCCATGCAGTCTCGAATGCAATTCCCAGGTTGAGCCCGGGGCTTTCACACCCGACTTACATGACCGTCTACGCACGCTTTACGCCCAGTAATTCCGATTAACGCTCGCACCCTCTGTATTACCGCGGCTGCTGGCACAGAGTTAGCCGGTGCTTTTTCTGTAGGTTAGGTCAAGACCCTGGGGTGTTATCCCAAGGCTTTTCATCCCCACTAAAAGTGCTTTACAACCCGCAGGCCTTCTTCACACACGCGGCGTCGCTGGATCAGGGTTTCCCCCATTGTCCAATATTCCCCACTGCTGCCTCCCGTAGGAGTCTGGGCCGTGTCTCAGTCCCAGTGTGGCTGGTCGTCCTCTCAGACCAGCTACGGATCGTCGCCTTGGTAGGCCGTTACCCTACCAACTAGCTAATCCGGCTTCGGCTCATCCGATAGCGCGAGGTCTTGCGATCCCCCGCTTTCTCCCGTAGGACGTATGCGGTATTAGCCAACCTTTCGGCTGGTTAGTCCCCACTACTGGGTAGATTCCGAAGCATTACTCACCCGTTCGCCGCTCGTCAGCACGTATTGCTACGCCTGTTACCGCTCGACTTGCATGTGTTAGGCACGCCGCCAGCGTTCAATCTGAGCCAGGATCAAACTCTTCACTTGAAGATTATCGACAATCATCAACGATGAGTGAAATCCAAAATAGCTCCAACTACTGCTGGACATTTTGGTCACTCGGTCTTTGCGCCTCAAAAGGCTCATTGACGCGAGTCCCCACACAAATTACCTGCCAAATTTTTAAAAAGCATCCCGCAGCGCTTAGGCTTGGGAGTTCGGGTCACGCGTCGCCGCGTGGCCTCCGAAAGGGGGCGGAAGTATAGCCGTCTGCCATCATCCGTCAACCTTCCGCTGAGCCTTTTTTTCAGGCTCCCCTCACCGCCCCACCGCTTCGCGGCTCAGGCTGCAAGGGGCGCGCAGTATAGCCCTGATTGGGAGGCTGTCAACGCACTGTCACAATGATTTTTTCGAGCCGCCCTCAAGGGGTCTGAACGCGTCGTTTCCGGTTGCGCCGCGCCCCCGGCGCCCGTGCTTGGGCAGCGCCTGGAGGTGGGACAGCACCGCAAGCCCGCCCTCCCGGCTGGGTGCCCATGAGGTCGTCCCTGCGTGCCTTAGCGGCTGAAAGTGAGTGCTCCGGAGTCCGAAATCAAGCCGGGCTTGGGTCGTGTTTGTCCATCTTTGGCGGCAGGCCCCGGCCCGCGTATCCATGCGCGGGCGTTCGCCGCGGCGAGAACACGTTAAGCGTCGTCGCTGGATGGCACCGGCTCACCCTTCAGGCTCGAGCTTGACCCGGGTAAATCGGCGCGAGCCCACCTGCAGCACGAGGTCCGCCCCGGCATGGAGCACCAGAGCCCGGTGGCGCAACCGCTCCCCGTCGATCCGCACGGCCCCTTCCGCAATCTTGCGGGTGGCTTCGGACGTGCTCGCGGCCAGGCCCGCGGCCTTGAGCAGGTTCGGAAGCCTGATGCCGCCGGCATCCACCTGCAGCACCTGCGGCGGCAGGTCGGTGGGCACGGCCCGCTCGCTCACCCGCGCGAGGAATTCCCGCTCCGCCCGCTGGGCCTCGGCTGCGTCGTGAAAGCGCGCGGTCAGCTCCTTGGCGAGCTCGAGCTTGATGTCCCGCGGGTTCCTTCCCTCCTCGACCGAGCGCTTCAGGCCCGAGAGCTCCGCGAGCGGCCGGAACGACAGCAGATCGAAATACCGCCACATGAGCTCATCGGAGATCTTCATGATCTTGCCGAACATGTCGGCCGGCGCTTCGGCGATCCCGATGTAGTTGCCGAGCGATTTCGACATCTTGTTCACGCCGTCGATGCCTTCGAGGAGCGGCATCGTGAGCACCACCTGCGGCTCCTGCCCGTACGCGGTCTGCAGCTGGCGCCCGACCAGGAGGTTGAATTTCTGGTCCGTGCCGCCCAGCTCCACGTCGGCCTGCAGGGCCACGGAGTCATAGCCCTGCGCGAGCGGGTACAGGAACTCGTGGATGGCGATCGGCTGGCCGCTCTTGTAGCGCTTCGCGAAGTCGTCCCGCTCCAACATCCGCGCCACCGTGTAATGAGCGGCGAGACGCACGAAATCCGCCGCATTCATCGGGGAAAGCCACCGCGAGTTGAAATCGACACGGGTACGCTCCGGGTCGAGGATCTTGAACACCTGACGCTCGTAGGTGCGGGCGTTGGCCTGGACCTCCTCGGGCGTGAGCGGCGGGCGCGTCTGATTGCGGCCACTCGGATCCCCGATGAGGCCGGTGAAGTCCCCGATGAGGAAGATCACCTCGTGCCCGAGCTGCTGGAACTGGCGCATCTTGTTGAGGAGCACGGTGTGCCCCAGATGCAGGTCCGGGGCGGTCGGGTCGAAGCCCGCCTTCACCTTGAGCGGCTTGCCGCGCGCCAACTTGCGGGTGAGGTCGGCCTTGAGCAGCACCTCGTGGGCGCCGCGCTCGAGCTCGGCCATCTGTTCGTCGAAGTTCATGATTTTCCTGGGCTTGTACCGGGTTCGGATGCGGCGCCGACCGCCGGTGAAGTGTAGACCATGGCCCGCGCGCCCGTGCAGAGCATCCGCCAGTCTGTTGTACTTACGGCATGGACGCCCCCGACCTCAAGTCGCCCGCGCTCTACTTCAACCGCGAGCTCTCCTTTCTCGAGTTCAATCGCCGGGTGCTGGCCCAGGCGCTGGACCCGTCGGTCCCGCTATTGGAGCGGCTGCGCTTCCTCTGCATCGCCTCCAGCAATCTGGATGAGTTCTTCGAGATCCGGGTGGCCGGCCTGAAGCAGCTCCTCGAGCTCGGCTCGGGCACGTTCGCCGCCGACGGCATGTCGCTCGAGCAGCAGTTGAGCGCCATCCACGAGCGCGCCGCCAGGCTCGTCGCCGACCAGTATCGCTGCCTGAACGATGTGCTGCTGCCGGCGCTCGCGGCCCAGGACATCCTCCTTCTCGGCCGCGATGACTGGACGCCCGAGGCGGAGAAATGGCTCGCGCAGTACTTCGCGCTCGAGGTCGAGCCGGTGTTGAGTCCTCTCGGCCTGGACCCGGCCCGCCCCTTCCCCCGCATCCAGAACAAGAGCCTGAACTTCATCGTGCGGCTCGAGGGGAAGGACGCGTTCGGGCGCGACAGTGAGCTCGCCATCGTGCAGGCGCCGCGCTCGCTCCCGCGGGTCGTACCGGTGCCCATCGAGGGCGCCCGCCGCACCCTCGTCCTCCTCACCGGGATCGTGCAGGCCTTCGTGCAGAGACTCTTCGCCGGCATCCGGGTGGTCGGCTGCTATCAGTTCCGCGTCACCCGCAACAGCGATCTCTTCGTCGACGAGGAGGAGATCGATGACCTGCGCCGCGCCCTCGAGGGCGAGCTCGCCCACCGCCGCTACGGCGCCGCGGTGAGGCTCGAGACCTCCAACGACTGCCCGGCCGACATCGTGCAGTTCCTGCTGCGGCAGTTCGCGCTGCACGAGGTCGATACCTACAGCGTGCCGGGCCCGGTCAACCTCAACCGGCTCACGGCGGTGTACGACCTGGTCCAGCGGCCGGACCTCAAATACCCGGTGTTCACGCCCGGCGTGCCCCGGCGCCTCGCGGGCCATACGGACCTCTTCGCCTGCATCCGCCAGAAAGACGTCCTGCTGCACCACCCGTTCCAGAGCTTCGCGCCGGTGATGGATTTCCTGCGGCAGGCGGCCAACGATCCCAACGTGCTCGCGATCAAGCAGACGCTCTACCGCGCGGGCAACGACTCGCCCATCGTGGATGCGCTGGTCGCGGCGGCGGGGGCCGGCAAGGACGTGACGGCGATCATCGAGCTGCGCGCCCGGTTCGACGAAGAAGCCAACATCGAGCTGTCGAACCGCCTGCAGGAAGCCGGTGCACACGTCATGTACGGGGTCGTCGGCTACAAGACGCACGCCAAGCTCGCCATGGTGGTCCGCCGGGAGCCGGGCGGCATCCGCCGCTACTGTCACCTCGGCACCGGCAACTACCATCCGCGGACCGCCCGCCAGTACACCGACTACGGCCTCTTCACCTGCGATGCCGAGGTCGGCCAGGACGTGCACGAGCTCTTCCTGCAGCTCACCAGCCTGACCCAGACCCCGAAGCTCAACCGCCTGATCCAGTCGCCCTTCGGCCTGCACGAGACCTTCCTCGCCAAGCTCGATCGCGAGGCCCGCCACGCCCGCGCCGGGCGGGCCGCCCGCATCATCCTGAAGATGAACGCGCTGGTCGAGCAGCAAGCGATCGAGGCGCTCTACCGCGCCTCCTGCGCCGGCGTGAGCATCGACCTCATCGTGCGCGGGGTGTGCGCCTTGCGGCCGGGGGTGCCGGGAGCCTCGGAGAACATCCGCGTGCGCTCCATCGTCGGGCGCTTCCTCGAGCATTCCCGCGCCTTCTATTTCGAGAACGGCGGCGAGCCGGAGCTCTACTGCTCGAGCGCGGACTGGATGGAGCGCAACTTCTTCCGCCGCGTGGAAGTGGCCTTCCCGATCCGGCGGGAATCCCACCGCCGGCGGATCCTGGAGGATCTGGCGCGCTACCTGGAGGATGACACGCAAGCGTGGAGCCTGCTGCCCGACGGCCGCTACCAGCGCCTCACCCCGGGCAAGGATCCGCCGCGCAGCGCGCAGGCGCAGCTGCTCGCCAATTTTGCGGCGGGGTCGGTCTTCGCCCCGCCTCCAGATGGGTCGGCGTAGCCAAGGGCCGAGGACTAACGGCCGCCCGTGAATACTCGCAGGCGCAGGCCGGCGGCACGCAGGTAGTCCACCTCCTGCTGCAGATCGGCCGAGGTCAGCGGGTGATCCTTCAGCCAGCGTCCCGGGAAGTGCAGCTCCAGCGACTTCGACGCTGCCGAGATCGCGATCGGCGGCAGCGCGGCGGGGCTGCGGCCGCGATGCAGCAGCACCGCGAGCCGCAGAATGAGAATGAAATTGATGGCATTGCGGTCCCACGGCGGCACCAGCTCCTCCAGACCCTCGGGTGCGAGCTTGCGCCGGTGGCCACCGACCATGCGCGCGAGCAGCCGCTGCTCCTCCCGCGAGAATCCGGGCATGTCTGCGTTCTCGAGCAGGTATGCGCCATGGCGGTGATAGCCGCTGTGGGAGACGTCGAGACCGATCTCGTGCAGCCGCGCCGCCCACTTCAGCACCAGGGCGGCGGGCGGGTCCCCCTGCAGCTTCCAGGCATCGCGCGTCTGGCCGAGGAACTGGAGCGCGGTCGCCTCGACCCGCTCGGCCTGCGCGAAGTCGACGTGGTAGCGGTGCTGCATGCCGCGGACGGTGCGATCACGCGCATCCTCGTCCGTGTACCGGCCCACCATGTCGTAGAGCAGTCCCTCGCGCATGGCGCCGTCGGCGATCCGCATCTCCTTGAGATGCAGCCCTGCGAAGATCTCCGCGAGGATGGCGATGCCTCCCGGGAACACCGGCCGGCGATCCTCGGTCAGCGCCGTGAGCTTGAGCTCGCGCACGTGTCCGGCCGCGACCAGGTAGGCGATGGCGCGGTCGAGGCCCTCCTGCGTGATCGCATGCGCCTGGCTGCCAAGCTCGCGGATCACCTCGCCGATCGCGCGCACGGTGCCGGAGCTGCCGGCGGAGCGCTCCCAGCCGCGGCGCCGGTAGGCCGCCTGGATGGGCTCGAGCTCGAGCCGCGCGGCGAGCCGCGCCCCGGCCATCCGCTTGGCAGAGATCTTGCCGTCCCGGAAGAAGCGCTCGCTCAGGCTGACGCAGCCCATCTGCAGGCTCTCGAGCTCGAGGGGGGTGAGCCCCTCGCCGATGATGAGCTCGGTGCTGCCGCCGCCGATGTCGACCACCAGGCGCCGGCCGGGCTCGCTCGGCATGGTGTGTGCCACGCCGGAGTAGATCAGCCGCGCCTCCTCCATGCCGGAAATGATCTCGATGGGGTGTCCGAGCGCCTCGCGGGCGCGCTCGAGAAACGCCTGCTTGCGATGCGCCACACGAAGGGCGTTCGTTCCCACCACGCGGACGCTGTCCGCGCGCATATCGCGCAATCGCTGCCCGAAACGCTGCAGGCATCCCAACGCGCGCGCCGCCGCCTCTTTGTCGATGCGGCCGTTCTCCTCGACACCCGAGGCCAGCCGGACCATCTCGCGCAGACGGTCGATGATGACGAGCTGGCCGTGCGTATACCGCGCTACGACCAGGTGGAAGCTGTTGGAGCCGAGGTCTACCGCGGCGAGTACATCGGGGACGGGACGCGCCGCCGGCTCCGCGTCAGCCTTCTGGCTGTCGCGGGCGGA
Source organism: Pseudomonadota bacterium (assembly GCA_019352035.1). Classification (GTDB taxonomy): domain Bacteria; phylum Pseudomonadota; class Gammaproteobacteria; order Steroidobacterales; family Steroidobacteraceae; genus 13-2-20CM-66-19. The sequence goes on from JABBNZ010000130.1 coordinate 6,738, forward strand.
AGCGGCAGGACGCACGCGGGCAGGCCGGCGGTCAGGAGGAGAACGACGACCCGCAGCCGCAGGTGGTCGTGGCGTTGGGGTTGCGGATGACGAACTGCGCGCCGTCCAGGCCTTCGCGGTAGTCGATCTCCGCGCCGGTGAGGTACTGCACGCTCATGGGGTCGACCAGGAGCTTCACCCCGAGATTCTCGATGCAGGTATCTCCGTCCTGGACCTGCTCGTCGAACTCGAAGCCGTACTGCAGGCCGGAGCATCCGCCACCCTGCACGAAGACGCGCAGCATCAGGCTCGGATTACCTTCGCCGCGGATGAGCTCGCCCACCTTGCGGGCGGCCGTGTCGGTAAAGAGGAGGACGGGGGCTTCCAGCGAGGCTTCTGCGGTGCTCATTGCGGGTAGGGTCTCCTCGGAAAAGGGGGATCGGGGCTCTTGGCACCCAGTCTAGAAGGCAGTGGCGCCCAGGTCAAAACAGGTACTGTCAGGCCCGTGCCACTGGCAGTCCTGGCGGGGCCCCGCAAGAGCACCGCACAATGGGCGCTCAGCCGTCCATGGCACTCTCTGAGATCCCGCTCGCGAGAGCCCAAGTGCGCCAGGAAACGGACGCGTCAAGTGTCCTCGCTGGACACCGACTCGCCCTGCTCGCCGGGCTCCTCTAGCCGCACCAGCTTGCCCGTGATCTGGGCGCCCATGGTCATCTCGATGACGCCGTAGTAGACGTTGCCCTCCACATTGGCCTTCGCCCCCAGGACCACGCGTCCGCGGGCGATTATGTCACCTCGGACAGTGCCGTGCAGGACCAGATCGGTGACCTCCACCGGTCCCTCTATCGAGCCGGTATCGCTGACGGACAAGGAGGACGGGGCCTGGGGGTCGGCCCGCACACCGCCCTCCACCCGCCCGTCGAGGTGCAGGCCGCCGGCGAAGTCGAGCCCGCCGTGGACCTTCACCGATCGGCCGATCAGGGTATCGATGCGCAGGGGCTTGGAGTCGCGGTTGAACATGGGTCACGCTCCGCGCGCTAAGGGACGGCCACCGCGCTCCAGGGGAAGGTCTGGATCAGTGGGGGAACGTCCTTGTGGCCGGAGCTGACCTTGACCGTGAGGCGGTCCGGGCGGAAGCCGGGCGGCAGCACGATGGTCTGGTGCAGATCCTGGTAGTAGCGGAAGTCGTACGGCACATCCGCTTTGCCGCCGGCCGCCAGCGCCTGGCCGTCGAGGGTCATGGGCTTGCCTCCGGCAGCCTGACCGTCCACCGTCAAGCTGACGGTCCCGGTGGTCATCCCATCGGTCTTGCCCGCCCGGACGAGGGAGACATCCGCGAGGTAGTTGTCCGCGGGCTTGGAGGAGGACAGGCGAACCGTTCCCACGCGCAGTCCAATGGCTGGGGCTCCCTCGGCGACGACGGCGCGATAGAACGCCAGCTCTTCCGTCTGCCGCGCAACCCGAGTCTGCAGGTCGCCGATGGTCCGCCCCACGACCTGATCCTCGCGCGCATGTCCGGCATTGACGGTTTCGAGCGCGATGATGCGGGTCTGCAGGCTCCGGTTGGCGCTCTCGAGGCTCGCGATCGCCTTGCGCAGCTGCGCGCGCTGCTGCATTGCGGAGACGATGTTGTAGCCCGCCCGATACTGCCCGAGCTCGAACGCCACGCCGAGGCCCACGAGCCCCAGGACGCAGAGCGTGACCCCCAGGAGCCGCCGCATGGGCGCATGCGGGCGAATCACGAGCTCGGGCGGCCCGGCTTTCATGCGCGGCGCGAAAAATGAACGGAAAGCACAGCACGTTGTTGACCTGGTTCGGAAAATCACT
>JABBNZ010000033.1 GCA_019352035.1 Pseudomonadota bacterium
TCGATCTCGAGCAGGTCGACGGTCTTGTCGATCCCTGCGGCCAGGGAGCCGCCCCAGCTCCGGGTGGCGAAATTGGTGTAGAGAGTCCACTGCCAGTCCGCCGGAGCCTGCGCCGTGGCGGGTGATGCCGCTGAGGAGGTTCCCGCCGCGGGGGACTCTGCCGCAGGCGGGACCGTAGCCGGTGGCGCGGTGGAAGCGGCACCTGTCGCCGCCGCAGAGGGCGCCGCGGGAGCGGGACTCGTCACCGGCCCGCCGCCGCTGGGCGCTGCCGTACCTGCAGCTGCGGTATCCACCGCCGGCGGCCTGCCCACCAGCAGCTGCTCGGCGCCGTACTGGTGCGATATCTGCAGCAACGCTTCGCGCGGCAGCAGGTTGCCGCTGCCGTCAGCCACCGGCAGGGGCACGATGCTGATCGGCAGACCGCGCTGCTCCGCGGCTTGCTCGAGCCCGGCCTGATCCTCCGCCTGATCGGTCTGGTCGAGCGGCGGGTAGAGCACCACGAGAGTGAATGGGCGGTTCGGATCCCAGACGCTGCGATCGAGCGCGGCGATGGTCTTCTCGACGGCGGCGGCATTGAAGACGACCAGCAGCTCGCCCTGCGGCCCGTGATCGTAGCTCTGGACATATTTGGGCGCATCCGCGATCAGCCCCGCGAAGACCGGATCGCTGGCCGACCGGCGTCGTCCCGTGGCCCGCACCAGCACAGCGCGCATGGCCTGCTGCAGGTCGGGCACCGTCTGGCCGGCCACGCCGACCTGGAACACCGGAACGGGGCGCGCCGCCCAAGCTGCCGCCGGCAGCAAAGTACATACGGCGAGCAGCAGCGCTGCGCGGATCAGGGTCTTCGCGAGAGTCGGGCGGCAGGACATCGAATGTGTTTGGATCGCGCCATGGGCTCGGCAAAATGTACAATACCACACGCAAGGGCTCCGGCCTGTACACGAGGGCGTTTCGGTGAGTGAAGGCCGCGGCATGACGTATCGCGATGCCGGTGTCGACATCGATGCCGGCGACGAGCTCGTCGAGCGCATCAAGCCCCTCGTCGCGCGGACGCGACGACCCGAGGTGCTGGCCGGCATCGGCGGCTTCGGGGCGCTCGTGGAGCTGCCGCCGGGCTATCGGCATCCGGTCCTCGTTTCCGGAACCGACGGTGTCGGCACGAAGCTGCGCCTCGCCATCGATTCCGCGCGGCACGACACGATCGGCATCGATCTGGTCGCGATGTGCGCCAACGACATCGCCGTGCAGGGCGCCGAGCCACTCTTCTTCCTGGACTATTACGCCACGGGCAAGCTTCGAGTCGACATTGCCGAAACCGTGGTCCGGGGCATCGTGGAAGGCTGCTCCCAGGCCGGCGCCGCCCTGGTCGGCGGCGAGACCGCGGAGATGCCTGGCATCTACTACGGCGAGGACTACGACCTTGCCGGCTTCTGCGTGGGCGTGGTCGAGAAGGAAGCGATCATCGATGGCCGTGCCGTGCGAGGCGGTGATGCCGTGATCGGACTCGCCTCCTCCGGCCCCCACTCCAACGGCTATTCGCTGATTCGCAAGCTGCTGGCGCTGAGCGCGGCGGGCGGCAACACTCCGCTCGAGGGCAGGCCGCTCATCGACAGGCTGCTCGCTCCCACCCGCATCTACGTCAAGCCGCTCCTCGCACTCGCGCGCCAGCTCCAAGTGCACGCGCTGGCTCACATCACCGGCGGCGGGCTGACGGGCAACATCCCGCGCGTGCTGCCGGACGGGTTGGAAGCCGTGCTCGAGCGCCGCCGCTGGCACCGCGATCCGGTATTCGACTGGCTGCAGCAGGTCGGCCATATCGAGTCGGCGGAGATGTACCGCACCTTCAACTGTGGCATCGGCATGGTCGCCATCGTATCGAGGGAGGATGCCCCGCAGGCGGTGGAGCTCCTCCGCGCGCACGGCGAGGCGGCGCAGATCATCGGAGAGATCCGCGCGGGCTCGCGTGGCGTGGTCATCGAAGAGTGAGCGGCCGGGACCCACTGCGGCTCGCGATCCTCATCTCCGGCCGCGGCTCCAACATGGCGGCGATTGCGCGTGCCTGCGCCGAAGGACGGATCAACGCTCGGATCGATCTGGTGCTCTCGGAGCGCGCCGGTGCCGCCGGCCTCGATAGTGCCCGTGCGCTCGGCATCGAGACCCGCACCGTAGCGTGGACCGGCGCCGCGGCGCGCGAGCAGTTCGAGCGCGGGCTCGAGGCAGCGCTGGCGGATGCGAGGCCGGAGGTCATCGTCCTCGCCGGATTCATGCGCATTCTGTCGGCGCGATTCGTGGAGGCGCATGCCGGGCGCATTCTCAACATCCATCCGTCGCTCCTGCCGAACCACCGCGGACTGCACACCCACCGGCACGTGCTCGAGGCGGGCGAGCGCGCGCACGGCGCCAGCGTGCATTTCGTCACCGCGGAACTCGACGGCGGACCGCTCATTCTGCAGTCGAGACTCGCCGTGCGGCCCAACGAGACCGAAGACACGCTGTCAGCGCGGGTTCAGGCCACGGAGCACATCATCTATCCTCGAGTGATCGGCTGGCTCGCGGACGGCAGGCTCGCCTGGCGCGAGGAGGGGCCGTGGCTCGACGGCAAGCCGCTCGAGGCGCCCGTGGTCGAAAACTTCCCCGGATAACCAAGCGGCATGAGGGCACGAAAGGCTGAGCGCGCGGGTCTCGCCGCGGCAGTACTGCTGATGGCTGCGAGCGCGTACGGCGCACCTGCGGGGCAGACCCTTTCGCAGCCGACCGTGGCGCAGTCGAAGCCCACCCCGTTCGTCGCGACCTATACCGTCGCGTGGCACGGAATGACGGCCGGCACCTCGACTCTGGAGTTGAGCGAGACCGCGCCGCAGTCTTACCTCTACACCTCGACCGACACTGCGCGGGGCATCTTCCGTCTGGTGTTCCCTCATGCGCTGCGTCAGTCGAGCCGCTTCCGGATCAGGGCCGGCGAGGTCGAGCCGCTTTCTTTCGAGGCGGCCGGACCCGGCAACCCCGTGAGGGCGCAGTTCGACTGGGAGGGCCACCGGGTGACCGGCATGGCCAAGGGAAAACGGCTCGATCTGAAACTGCGGCCGGGAACGCAGGATCCCCTGTCGGTGCAGATCGCGATCATGCTCAAGCTGCAGTCGGAGGATGCTCCCGACAGCTTCTGGATGCTCAACACCGACGAGATCGACCGTTTCCTGTACGCCCGCCAGGGCGAGGCCACGCTCGCCACCCCGCTCGGGAGGTTGCGCACCATTCTCTACACCAGCCACGCGCCCGGCTCCGACAAGACCACCTATCTGTGGCTTGCCCCCGCGCTCGACTACATGCCCGCGCGTGCCGAGCAGCGCGTGAAGGGCAGCACCCAGATCTCGCTCGCGATCCGCACGTTCAACCGCAAGTGACCTCACGCGCCGGCCAGGGCGCGCTCGAGGCTCGAGAGGCTCACCGGCTTCACCACGTGGCCATCGAAGCCGGCGCACCTCGCTCGCTGCTGAGGATGTTGGCGACGCATTGCACCAGGCGGGCGAAGTCGCCGCTCACATTCAGGGGCTCGTAGCTGCCGATCACGGCGACCTTGTGCCCCTTCTGCCGCAGCTGCGGCTCGATGGTCTCGAACGCCTGCGATATGACGCTCGCGATGTCGATGGGCTGCAAACGCAGCTGAATGCGCCCCTGGGTCATGCGCCCGATATCGAGCAGATCGTCGACGAGCCTCGTCAGTTGCCCCGCCTGACGCCTGATCATCTCGACGGCGACCAGGGCGCGCGAGTCCTCGGGCAGCATGCGGGACAGCAGCTCCGTCGCATTGTGAATGGGCGCAAGGGGGTTGCGCAGCTCGTGCCCGAGCAGCGCCAGGAATTCGTCCTTGCGGCGGTCGGCCTCCCCGTCTGGCCGTTGCCCGCTCTGCGGCGGCTATGGGGACGAGCGTAGCAGAGCCCGAGGCGGCTCTCAAAGGCATGCGCCGCTGCGCCGGCGCTTGCGCAGACCCTCAGACGGCGGCGAAGGTCCTGAACTGTTTCGCCAGCCTGAGCTGCTGGCCCTGGTAATTCGACGCCGCATCGTTTCCGTAAAGCACGTCCGGCCGCTCCGCCATGCGCTCATAGCGCAGCCAGCCCACCGTCTGTCCGTGCTCCAGCAGGAACGGCACCTCATGGGAGCGAACCTCCAACACGCCCCTGCTGCTGCCGGCGCGCCGCGTGCGCATGTCCCAGCCGAATCCCGGATCGAAGAACCCGGCATAATGAACGCGAAACTCGCCGGCCCGGGTGTCGTAGGGCAGCATTTCGGCTGCGAATTCGGGAGGCACGGCGATGGCCTCCCGGGTCACCAGGATGTAGAACTCGTCCGGGTCGAGGATCAGGGAGGACTCCTTGTGGAAACGAAGGGGCTCCCAGAAGTCCAGCGGATCATAGTCCCGGCGATCGAGGTCGATGCGCCTGGCGTGCTTCTTCGCGCGCCATCCGATGAGCGTGTCATCGACGCCCGCCCCCTTCAGATCGATGGTGAAGGGCAGGAACCCGGTCCGCTCGCTCATGGCATTCGAATCGGCGATCTGGCCTTCCGTGAGGAGCGATCTCCAGTCGGCCACGGTGATGGGCCTGGGATTCTCGCCCCGCGTGCGCCGGAATCGGAGCTGATTCAGACGGGTGCCCGTTCTGACCACGACGCTGAAGCTGCGGGGAGCGACTTCGATGTAAAGGTGGCCCTCGTAGCCTTCCTCCACCTGGTCGAACGAGGTCGCCCGGTCCGCAATGAGTCGCGTCAGGATGTCGAGGCGGCCGGTCGAGCTCTTGGGATTCGCGAATGCGGCGACGTCGCTCCTGAGATTGATGGCTTCGAGGAGCGGAATGACGTAGACGCGGCCCTTTTCCAGCACCGCGCCATCACGAAGGTCGATCTTGAAGCGCTCGAAGCTCGAATCCAACTCCCGCATCTTCTCCAGCACCTTCATTCCCTTGCCGGGCAGGAAGCTGGCGTCGACCGGATAGGCATACTCGCCGAGGCGCAGATCGATGCTCGCAGGCTGGATCTGATCGGGAGCGATCTCGCTCTCCTTCAGGATCCCCGCCGGCAGGATCTCGGCGGCGCCCAGCATCTCCCTGATCTTCTGGCACGGCAGGATCCCCGTGTAGGAGGATGCCCGAGCGGGCGACTCGACCGAGGAGCTCGGCTGCACCCGCTCGCCGAAGAGATCCCGCATCAACTTTCTTCTATGACGATCTTGGGGAAGACGCTGCTGCGATCGCGGGCGCGAATCGCGAGCGCGCCTGCCGTACGGCGGGCCATCTCGAAATACGCCCGCGCGCGCAGCGAGTCCGGCGCGGCCACCACGGTCGGGCGGCCCCCGTCCGCCTCTTCCCTGATGTGGACGTCGAGGGGCAGCTCCGCGAGCAGCTTCACCCCATACTGCTCGGCCATGCGCGCTCCGCCCCCGGCGCCGAAGATGTGCTCCGCATGGCCGCAATGGGAGCAGATGTGCACGCTCATGTTCTCCACGACACCGAGGACCGGCACGGAGACTTTCTCGAACATCTTCAGCCCCTTGCGGGCGTCGGCGAGCGCAATGTCCTGGGGCGTCGTGACGATCAGGGCGCCGGCCACGGGCACCCGCTGCGCGAGCGTGAGCTGGATGTCACCGGTGCCGGGAGGCATGTCGACCACGAGGTAATCGAGAGGGCCCCAGTGCGTCTCCGACAGCAGCTGCGTGAGCGCCTGCGTGACCATCGGGCCGCGCCAGACCATAGGCTCCGCGGCATCCACCAGGAAGCCGATCGACATCGCCGCCACGCCATGGCTGTCGAGCGGCTTCAGATGCTTGCCGTCCGGCGAGGTCGGCCGCTGCCCTTCCAGCCCCAGCATGAGCGGCTGACTCGGCCCGTAAATGTCCGCGTCCAGCATGCCGACCCGCGCTCCCTGTGCGGCCCAGGCCAGCGCCAGATTGGCGGCCACCGTGGACTTGCCCACACCGCCCTTCCCCGAGGCGACCGCGACGATGTTCTTGATGTCCCCGAGCGGCTTCAGATTGCGCTGCACCGCGTGCGAGCGGATGTCCGCCTCGAGCTCGATCTTCAGCGGCACTCGCAAGCCTGCGGCCGCAAGATGCGCCTCGAGCGCGGCAGCCAGCTCCTCCCGGTACCCGCCCACCGGATACCCGAGCGCAATGCGCGCCAGATACTCCTCCCCCTGCGCGGTGAGCTCCCGGAGCGCACCAGCCTCGGCCAGGGTCTCCTTGAGGTAGGGATCGACGTAGGCCCTGAGGGCGCTCCTGACGGCATTCAGAGTGGAATCATCGGCCATGGGAATCGCGGGAAGCGGCAAGTCCAACCACCAATTGTAGAGGGTTTCCCGGCGCGAGTTCTGGGGATCCCCATGAGAGCCGCTTTCTCGAGGGTGACTGACTGCCCCAGGAAGCGGTATGGCATAATTTCACCACAGCTCCGGCCGGGCGAGAGAGGCGCAGCCCCGGGGAGTACGGGTGGGTCTGCGCCTGGGCACCCATGTCGCAACGTATCACCATGGAGGAAGAAGACTTGCGCGAGGGAAGCGTGCGGGAGTGCCTTTTCGGAAAGGCTCAATGAGTTTCTTCACCAATTTGCGCGCCGACCGGCTGATCACCGAGATCCGCTCCTGCACCGATGCAGCGGGTCCGGACACCCAGAGAGCCATCGCGCGTCTGAAGGATCTGGGCCCTGGTGCGATCGAGCCCGTGTTCGCGGCGCTGCCGGAGGCCGACAAGAACGCGACGCTGGCATTCGTCGAGGTGCTGGCCGGCCTGGTGAGCCCGAAATCCTTCCCGCAGTTCGTGCGGGGCCTGGTCGAAGGCAGTCCCCGGGTGGTGGCCGGCATCGCCTGGGCGCTCACCAGCAGCCGCAACTATCCGCCGAATCTGGTGATCGAGGCGCTCGCCGCGCCGGGAATCTCCAAGTCCGCCCTGCTCGAGGTGATCGCCGCCCAGAAATCGCGCTTCGGCGTGCGCGACCTCCTCAACGCCGCCTACACCCAGGAGCCGAACGAGAAGGCCGCTCTCTTTCGCATCATCGGCGAGATCGCCGATGCCAACACCGTGCCGGAGCTCATCGGCCGCGTGCACGGCAAGGACCCCATCGCGCGCGTTCACATCATCAACATCCTGGCGCGCTTCAACACACCGGAAGTGCAGACGGCGCTGCAGGGCCTGCTCAAGGATCCCAACAAGCTGATCCGCGGCGCGACCCTGTCGGCGCTGCAGCGGATGGACGGCAAGATCGACATCGAGCGGGTCTGCGCCCTGCTCAAGGATCCCGAGATCGACGTGCAGAACAAGGCCATCGATGTCGTCATCAAGGCGAACGACCCCGACACCATCCGCTACCTGATCGAGGTCCTGAAGGACGAGAACGAGAACGCGCGCCGGGCCGCGGTCGAGGTGCTGAACGAGGTCGGCAACGCGAAGTCGGTGAAGCACCTGCTCGAGGCGCTGAAGGACAGCGACTGGTGGGTGCGCAGCCGCGCCGCCGACGCGCTCGGCAGGATCGGCGGGCCGCGGGTGATCGAGGCCGTGCTCGAGCTCATCCGCGACCAGGACGAGGACATCCGCCGCGCCGCCATCGAGATCCTCAACCAGACGAAGGACGAGCGGGCGGTGGACTCGCTCATCCAGGCGACACGGGATCCGGACTGGTGGGTGAGCGAGCGGGCCGTCGATGCCCTGGCGGAGATCGGCAGCAAGCGCGCATTGCCGCGTCTCACGGAGATGCTGAAGACCGGACCCGCGAAGGCGGCCCCCATCGTCGTGCGCGCCTTGGGGAAGCTCGGGGATGCGAGGCTGGTGGATGCCCTCCTGCCCCTGATGGCGAGGCCGGAGCGGGAGCTGCGAATCGAGGCGATGCAGGCATTGTCGAAGCTGGTCGACGAGCGCCGCGCCGAGCAGCTGCGGACGGAGCTGCAGGCTCATGCGGCCTCTCCCGACCAGACGATCTCCCGCGTTGCCTCCGCGGCGATGGCCGAGCTCGACCATCGCTTGGCGGGCGGCGCCGCGATCACGGGCGGAACGCCGTTACCCGGGACCGCCGCGGCGCGGCCCGCGCAGCCCGCGGCGCCCATGGAGGCGGCGCGCACGGCCATCATCGACGCTGGCGCGCAATCGCGGATCGCCGAGGGGCCGCCGCGCCTCGATATCCAGACACTCAAGCCCGGCGATATCATCGAGGGCCGCTACAAGTACATCGACCGCATCGGCCGCGGCGCCTTCGGCACGGTGCTGCTGATGGAGGACACGGTCGTCGACGAGCGGCTGATCCTGAAGTTCCTGAACCCCAACGTGTCGACGGACGAGGAAGTCATGAAGCGCTTCGTCCACGAGCTGCGCTATTCGCGCAAGATCACGCACAAGAACGTCATCCGCATCTACGACTTCCTCTACATCCAGGGCAACTACGCCATCTCGATGGAGTACTTCCCCTCCCATACCCTGGGGGGAGAAATCGTGGGCGACAAGCCGATCGAGCTCAAGCGCGCGCTGCAGTTCGGCATCGACATGTGCACCGGCATGACGGTCGCGCACCAGGTCGGAATCGTGCACCGCGACCTCAAGCCCGCCAACGTCCTCATCAACCAGGAGGGGTTGCTCAAGATCGTGGATTTCGGCGTCGCCGCCGCCCAGCGCGAGGGCGACACGCAGCTCACGAAAACCGGTTACGTCATCGGCTCGCCGAAGTACATGGCGCCCGAGCAGATTCTCGGCAAGAAAGTCGACGAGCGCGCCGACATTTACGCCCTCGGCGTGATCCTCTATGAAATGCTGACCGGCGTGCCGCCCTATTCCCGCGGCGATCACATGTCGGTCATGTATCAGCACGTTCAGGGCAAGGCGCGCTCGCCGCAGGAGATCAATCCCGCGCTGCCGGCAGGGCTCTCTGATCTCATCGTGAAGACCATGGCGGTCGACAAAGCCAAGCGTCCCCAGAGCATGGACGAGCTGCGCGCGGCGCTCGCGAAGTACCTCTGATATCAGCGCTGGATCCGGGCTCCTGCCCGGATCCAGCGCGCTCGCGAGCTCCGCCACCTGCGGCGGCGGGGCACGTCCCTGTGCCTGGGGCGTGCGTTACGTCAAATTTTTGGGGACAACCCATTGATTTTGGCGACATAAGGGGGCAAAAGAAGCGGGCTCGACTTTACCGCGGAGACTTCCTTTGGCGCGGATAGACGCGTTTCTGAAGCTGGGGACGCAGCAGGGTTGCTCGGACGTGCATCTGGCCGTCGGAGTGCCGCCGATGCTGCGGATGCAGGGCGATCTCCTGCCGATCAAGTTCCGGGACCTGCGCGCCGTAGAGCTCGAGGGCTACATCACTGAGATCATGAGCCGCTCCCAGGCCGAGCATTTCGCCAAGGGGCAGGACCTCGATTTCTCGTACGTGTCCACGGACGGAGGCCGATTCCGCGTCAATGTCTTCCGCAAGGACACCGGCATCGGCGCGACCTTTCGCACCATTCCCTCCGAGGTACCCTCGTTGGAGCGGATGGGGTTGCCGGCGACGATCACCAAGCTATGCGACTTTCACCAGGGGATGATCCTGGTCACCGGCTCCACCGGTACCGGCAAGTCCACCACCCTGGCGGCGATGATCAATCACCTCAATGAGAGCCGCAAGCTCAACATCATCAGCCTGGAGGATCCGATCGAGTTCGTTCATCGCAGCAAGAACAGTCAGGTGATCCAGCGGGAACTGGGAACCCATATCCCGAGCTTCGCGGAAGGCGTACGCGCCGCCATGCGCGAGGACCCGGACGTCATTCTCGTAGGCGAGTTGCGCGATGCCGAGACCATCTCCATGGCGATGACGGCGGCGGAGACCGGTCATCTCGTCCTCGGGACACTGCACACCACCAGCGCCGTCAAGACGATCGACCGCGTCATCGACGCGCTGCCGATCGAGGAGCGGGAGCAGACCAAGAGCTTTCTCGCGCAGAGTCTTCTCGCCGTCGTGACCCAGGTGTTGGTGAAGACGCCGGATGCGCGTGGACGCAAGGCCATCTGCGAGATCCTGATGATGACCAAGGCCATCGCCAAGCTCATCCAGACGGAACAGACTCACCAGATTCCGAGCCAGCTGCAGATGGGACGCGACCTGGGCATGCAGCTGCTCGATCAGGCACTGCTTGCGGCGATCGGCGCCCGCGAGATCGATCCGGACAACGCCTACTCTTACGCCACGGACAAGCGTCCGTTCCAGAAGTATGTCACCGACACCAGCATGCTTCCGAAGTCCGATGTGGCCGCGGCGGCATCGCCGCCAGCCTCGGCTGCCTGAGAGGCAATCCGGCGCGCGTCATGGCCAAGATAGACCCCTTCCTGCTCGACGTGCTGGAGAAGCGCGGCTCGGACCTGCATTTCATCGCGGGCGACCCGCCCCGGATCCGGCTGTACGGCGATCTGACGTCGCTCAGGCCCGAGAAGCTCGCCCAGGATTTCGTCAAGGATGCCCTCTACGAGATCATGCCGAAGACCTCGCAGGATCGCTTCGAGTCGAAAGACGGCGCGGACTTCGCGTATACCATTGCGGAACGCGGACGCTTCCGCGTGAACGTCATGCGCCAGTTGAACGGCATGGGAGCCGTGTTCCGCGCCATACCTTCCAAGGCTCTGACGCTCGATGAGCTGAAGCTCCCCGAGGCGGTGCGCCAGCTCTGCCGCGCCAACAACGGGCTGATCCTCGTCACCGGCAAGACGGGCTCCGGCAAATCGACCACCCTCGCCGCGATGGTCGACGACGTCAACCTGCGCGTGAAGGGGCACATCCTCACCATCGAGGATCCGATCGAGTTCGTGCACCAGCGCAAGAGCTGCCTCATCAGCCAGCGCGAGATCGGGGTGCACGCCCCGAATTTCGCATCCGCGCTGCACTCCGCCCTGCGCGAGGACCCGGACGTCATCCTCGTCGGAGAGCTGCGGGATCTGGAGACCATGAGCATCGCGGTCACCGCGGCGGAAATGGGCATCCTCGTCATGGGCACGCTGCACACGAACGGCGCGGCTCAGACGGTGGACCGAATGGTCAACGTCTTCCCCTCCGACAAGCAATCGCACGTGCGCACCATGCTCTCCACGTCCCTGCGCGGCGTCGTCTCGCAGCAGCTGCTGCAGCGGGCCGACAAACAGGGCCGGGTGGCGGCACTCGAGATCCTGATCAACACGCCCGCCGCCGCGAACCTGATCCGCCAGGGCAAGCTCGATCAGCTCGAGAACACCATGCAGGCCGGCGGCCAGTTCGGCATGCGCACCATGGACACCGCGATTCAACAGCTCCTCGACCAGCGGATGATCACCGGCAAGGAGGCCTACAAGAAAGCCATCAACAAGGCGAAGTTCGAGCTGCTGAAGGACAACGGCTGAACCTCGAATTGCTCCGGAAAGCCCTGCCGCGCATCCTTTGCCCCTGGGAAGGGGCAGGCCCAGACGACACGCGACCCCACTCTGCTGCAGCGGCGCGACGCCGCTCAAGCAGGCCCTGACCGACCTCATCCCGGGTCACGAGGTCATTCTGATCGGCTCCGTGATCCGACCCGGCGTGCTCAACGGCCGCTCGGAGGTCGATTCGGCCCCATAGCCTCGCGCGGCGGGCTGCCGCCGCGCGAGCGCTCCTGTAAACTGCCGAAATGGCTGAGAAATTCTTCGTCACGACGGCGCTCCCCTACGCCAACGGTCCGTTCCATATCGGGCACATCATGGAGTACATCCAGGCTGATATCTGGGTGAGATTCCAGCGCATGCAGGGTAATGAGGTGCATTTCGTCGGCGCGGACGACGCCCACGGAGCGCCCATCATGCTCAAAGCCGAAGCCGAGGGCATCACCCCCCAGGAGCTCGTGGCCCGGATCGCCGCTGGGCGGCCGCGGTACCTGCAAGGTTTCCACATCAGCTTCGATCACTGGCATTCGACCGACTCGCCGGAAAACGTAGCGCTTTCGCAGGATATCTATCGTCGTCTGAAGGAACACGGTTTCGTCTACTCGAAGCCTGTGGAGCAGTTCTACGACCCGGTCAAAGGAATGTTCCTCGCCGATCGGTATATCAAGGGCGAGTGCCCCAACTGCCACGCCAGGGATCAGTACGGCGATGCATGCGAGGTCTGCAGCACCGTCTATGCGCCCACGGAGCTCATCGAGCCCTACTCGGCGCTCACCGGCGCGAAGCCCATTCTCAAGACGTCGGATCACCTCTTCTTCAGGCTCTCGGACCCGCGCTGCGTGGATTTCCTGAACGGCTGGACCACCACGCCGAACCGGCTGCAGCCCCAGGTCCTCAACAAGGCGCGCGAATGGCTCTCGGGCACGGGCGAGCAGGCGCTCGGGGACTGGGACATCTCCCGTGATGCACCCTACTTCGGCATTCCGATTCCGGATGCGCCGGGCAAGTACTTCTACGTTTGGCTCGATGCGCCGATCGGCTATCTCGCATCGCTGCAGAGCTATTTCGAGAGCGGCAAGGCCAGGGCGAACGGCGAGCCGCGCAGCTTCGAGGAATTCCTGACGGCACCGGACACGAGGCAGGTCCATTTCATCGGCAAGGACATCATCTACTTCCACACGCTCTTCTGGCCGGCGATGCTGAGGTTCGCGGGACCGCCCTACAAGGTCCCCGACAACGTGTACGTGCACGGCTTCATCACCGTTTCGGGCGAGAAGATGTCGAAGTCGCGCGGCACCGGGATCAGCCCGCTGCGCTATCTCGATATCGGAATGAATCCCGAGTGGCTGCGGTACTACATCGCCGCCAAGCTCAATGCCAACGTCGAGGACCTGGATTTCAACCCTGAGGACTTCCTCGCCCGGGTCAACAGCGATCTCATCGGCAAGTACGTCAACATCGCGAGCCGCGCGGCCAACTTCATCACCCGGCATTTCGGCGGCGCCCTGGCGTACGCAGGCGGCGCGCAAGCGCTGCGCCAGCATGCCGCGGAAGCGGCGGATCAGGTCCGCGAGAGCTACGCGGCGCGCGAATTCGGCCGCGCGATGCGGGAGATCATGGCGCACGCCGACCGCATCAACCAGGAGTTCGACGCGCGCCAGCCCTGGGTGCTGGCGAAAGACCCGGCCAGGCACGCGGAGCTGCAGGACATCTGCTCACGCACGCTCTACGGCTTCAAGCTCTTGAGCGTGCTGCTCGCACCCGTTCTTCCCGAGGTCGGCGCGCGCGTCGCCCGGGAGCTCTTCGGCCTCGACCGCGCGTTGCGCTGGTCGGATGCGCTCGAGCCGCCGCAACGCGTGAAGCCCTATCAGCACCTGATGACCCGCGTCGACCCGAAGCAGCTGGATGCGTTGTTCGAGCCGGACAGTCCGGCTGCAGCGGTGACTGCGGCCCCGCCGCGCGCAGCGAGCAATGCATCTGCCGCCGCAAAGCCGGCGGCCGCCAAATCCGGCGCCGCATCGGCCGCGCCCGTTGCCACGGGCGAGGCCGCATCTTCCGTCCCGACGATCTCCATCGAGGAGTTCAAGCGGCTCGACCTGCGCGTGGCGCGCATCGTCGCCGCGGAGCACGTGACGGGCGCCGACAAGCTCCTGAAGCTCACGCTCGACCTCGGCACCGAGACCCGCACGGTATTCGCGGGCATCAAGTCCGCGTACGACCCGGCGACGCTCGCGGGCCGCCTCACCCTCATGGTGGCGAACCTGGCTCCTCGAAAGATGAAGTTCGGCATCTCCGAAGGCATGGTGCTCGCCGCGAGCAACGAGTCCGGAGGTCCTTACCTGCTCTCGCCGGACAGCGGCGCCGTGCCGGGCATGCGGGTGAGTTGAGTGCGGCATGGCGAGCGCCGACGACATCGATGCGCTTCTGCCGCAGACTCAGTGCACGCGCTGCGGCTATCAGGGCTGCCGGCCCTACGCCGAAGCGATCGCACGCGGCGACGCCGGAATCAATCAATGCCCGCCGGGGGGCGCCGCCACGATCGCGGCGCTCGCACGGCTCCTGCGGCGCGGCCCGCTGCCGCTGAATCCGGCCAACGGCGTCGAAGGGCCGCAGCTCGTGGCGCAGATCGACGAGGCGGCGTGCATCGGCTGCGCCAGATGTCTGCCTCCCTGCCCGGTCGATGCGATCGTCGGCGCGCGCAAGCAGATGCATACGGTGGTCCTCGAGCTATGCACCGGCTGCGAGCTGTGCATCGCGCCCTGTCCGGTGGATTGCATCACCATGGTCCCGCGCACGTCCGTGGCTGATGCGCCTGCCGCGCCCGACGCGCGATCCAATCGGCGGCGCTTCCACGCGCACAACGAGCGCATTGCCCGCCGCGCCCGTGAGCGCGACGCGCTCCTCGCTTCGCGCAAGCAGATGGCCGCGCCAAGCCCCCTGCCCCGAGAGATGTGAGCTTCCACTTTGCACGCCGCCACCCGCCGCGCCATCTTCCGCCGCCTCGCAACCGCCAACCCCGAGCCGAAAACGGAGCTCGAGCACTCGAGCCCCTTCGAGCTGCTGGTCGCCGTCATGCTCTCGGCCCACACCACCGACAAGAGCGTCAACGCCGCGACGCGCAAGCTCTTCCCCATCGCCAACACCCCCGAGGCCATCCTGGCCCTCGGCGAGGAGGGCGTGAAGCCCTATCTGAAATCCGTAGGCCTCTACAACGCCAAGTCGAAGAACCTGATCGGCCTCTGCCGCAGGCTGGTCGAGCTCCACGGCGGCGAGGTGCCCGCCGACCGCGAGTCGCTCGAGGCGCTGCCCGGCGTCGGCCGCAAGACGGCCAATGTGGTTCTCAACATCATCTTCGGTGAGACCGAGATCGCAGTGGACACTCACATCTTCCGGGTGGCCAACCGCACCGGCCTGGCCCCAGGCAGGACTCCTCGCGCCGTAGAAGACGCGCTCACCGCGAACACTCCCGCGGAATTCAGGCGCAACGCGCACCACTGGCTCATCCTGCACGGCCGCTACGTCTGCACCGCCCGCCTTCCCGCCTGCCCGAGGTGCATCATCCGCGACCTCTGCGAATACTCCGACAAAACGACGCCGCAGCCTGTGCCGCCCCATTCACGGCGGTTCCGCAAGGACTCTCCGCGATCGACGGTGCGGACCCGAAAGTCAGGGCCCTTCGGCGGGGAGCGCTGAGAGTGCCCGTGTTCGGCGGCCAATCCCGTGAGCAGCTGCGCCAGATGTACCTGGACGCCTGGCGAAAATACACCGCCCGCCGGCCGCTCGAGCCGCTCGAGGCCCAGCTCGCCGCCGTGATCGCCGAGCATCCCGAATACGTGCCGCTGCTGGAAGCCGGCCCCCCCGCGCTCGAGGCCGACTACACCCCCGAAGGCGGCCAGGCGAACCCGTTCCTGCACATGGGCCTGCACCTCGCGATCCGCGAGCAGGTGGCCACCGACCGCCCCACCGGCATCGCCGAGGTCCACGAAGGACTCTCCCGGCGCCTGGGCGGCCCCCACGCCGCCGAGCACGCCATGCTCGAAGTCCTCGCGGAAACCCTTTGGGAATCCCAGCGCTGCGCCCGCGCCCCCGACGAGCAAATCTATCTGGAGCGCCTCCGCGCCCTTTGATGCCTCCGCCTGCGGGCTCGGTCAATGCAAATACGTGTGCAAGAACCCGCCGATGGCCTTGAGCACCGCGACGCGGCTGTGTTCGTGCGCGAGCCAGTGATCCGATCCCTTCAGCCTCATGAACGTGACACGTTTGCCCGCTTTGCGCAGGGCAGTCTCCATTTGCAGTGATTGCGTCAGTCGTAGACGACCACCTCGCCTCCTGATTCGCTCGACCGTTCCCAGGCCACCACGCGTCCGTTGTCGCTCAGCGTCAGATCCATGCGCCGCGCCGGCGCGCCGAAGGCCGTGGCGAGATCGGTCGGTGATTGCGCCGCCCAGACGGGCGCGCCCAACGCCATCGCCAGGATCAACACCACACGCTGCAGTGTGCTCACTCCCCCTCCTCGCGTCTCTCGCCGGCCCGGTGTGGTTGTTGCGGGGCGGCCGGATCATACCAAAGCACGATCCACCGCAAATTATGCCGCCCCCGAGGCCCCCACAGCGGCCGCCGCCAGCGCCGCCTCCAGCCCTTCCCCCGGCATCGCCCTGAGCGCCGCCAGCTCAGCGCCGCTCCACTGCCGCGCGATCCTCCCGCCGAGAAGCAGCACCGCCCGGTCCGAGTAACGCTCGACCACATCCAGCGCGTGGGTGGCGAGCAGGACGGCGCAGCGGCCCGCAGACACGCGCGCTCGCAAGTGCTTCTTCAGGACCAGCGCGCTCGCCGGATCGAGCCCGTTGAAAGCCTCGTCCAGCACCACGAGCGCCGGCTCGCCGAGCAACGCCAGGAGCACCGCGAGCTTCTGCTTCGTGCCGAGCGAGTACGCCCCGACGAAGCGATCGAGCATGTCCGTGAAGGCGAACTCGTCGGCCAGCGCGAGGACGTCCGCGTCGATCGCGGCGAGCCCCTTGGCGGCGGCATGGACCTCCAGGCACTGCCGGCCGGTCAGGAGGTTCGGGAGCCCCTCCGGGGCGCAGCCAAAGCCGAGGCGCCTCTTCGCGCCCATCGCCTCCTGCCGCAATGAATGACCGCAGATGGAAATGCTGCCCGCCGAGGGAATCAACATCCCCGCGATGCAATGCAGCAGCGTCGTCTTGCCGCTGGCGTTCGGTCCCAGGAGCGCCAGCCATTCTCCCCTGGAAATCTCGAGGTCCACGCCCGAGAGCACCACCAGCTTGTCGTAGCCGGCATGGAGGCCGCGGACCTGCAGTGCAACGCCCCTCATCGCCCGACCGTCATCGCGTGACCCATTATCCCCGCCTTAGGTCCCGCGGCCGGCTGCACCGAGGCCCACGCGGTGGCAGGCTCGCACGCAGGCTACCCCGATCGCGGCACAGGAGATCGCGAGGTAAGCCGAAGCGATCGCCGATCCCACGCGAAGCGCCTGCGGGTAATCGACCGCGCAGGAGAGCAAGATCACGACGGCAAGCACGGCCGCCTGCTTGACCGCGACCTGCCAGATGAATGCGGCGACAAAGGTCCGCCGGCGAATCGTGGTCGGGGCCAACCAGCGCGCCGCATCGCCCGCGGCTCGAACGGCCGCCGTGGAGAGCGAAAGAAGCGTGAAGACCGTCAGGCAGCCCGCCGCTACGGCGATCGCGACCTCGCCCGGATCCCGGCGTCCGGCGGGAATCGCAAGCAGTGCAAACAGCATCACCCGCGAGGTCCTGGGCCTGCTGAAGATGCGCCCCTGCGCCACCGGCCAGTAGGAGAGCGGCACGAGCGAGGGCGCCGTGGCCCAGTGCGGCCGCGCGCGGCGCACGCTCGCGTAATGCCAGCCTGGCGATCCTGTCGCGGCACCACCGCTCAACGGCGAGCCGGCCAAGGTGCCGGTCAGTGCGCCCGCGGCCACGACGTAAACGAGCCGCACCGCCGCGGCCGCCGCGAGCCAGCCGACGATCCAGGCGAGTCCCACGGCCGCGATCGCGGCCAGAAGCCGGATGGCGGCGGCCAGCACCAGCCGCAGGACCGATGAGCTCGGTACGGGCAGAGCGGCGAGCCACGAGATCGCGGCGTCAGACCGCATGCGCTCCTGGCGGCGGACGGCGGACAGCCCGAACAGGCACGCGCTGACCGCGAAGGTTATGATCGGGCTCGCGCCGAACCACTGGAGTATCGCACCGGTCGGCGGAACCGCGAGGACCACCGCGACCAGAGCAGCGCACAGCGCCCCGATGCCGAGCGTGCGCGCGCGCCTCAGACGAAACGCGTTCCGCCAGCGCAGCAGCGCCGCGGCCAGATGCGGCCGGCGGCTGAGCCGCCGCGGTACGTTTGCCGGAAGTGAGCCTGGTTGCGACACTTCCGCGTCCGCCCGCCGCCGTTACTTCCTGCCTGCGGGGATGTAGAGGTCGGTGAGCGTGCCCTCGACCGCATCAGCCGCGCCGGCCACGGTCTCCGAGAGCGTTGGGTGCGGGTGGACCGTGAGTCCGATGTCCGCGGCATCGCAGCCGTTTTCGATCGCGAGCGCGAGCTCGCTGATGAGCTCGCCGGCGTTGGTGCCCACGATCCCGGCGCCGAGCAGCCGGCGCGTCTCGCGATCGAACAGGAGCTTGGTCATACCCTCATCGCGCCCGAGGGAGAGCGAGCGGCCGTTCGCCGCCCAAGGAAACGTGCCCTTCTCGACCGCAATGCCCTTGGTCTTGGCCTCGGTCTCCGTGAGACCCACCCAGGCCACTTCCGGATCGGTGTAGGCGACCGCCGGAATGGCGCGCACGTCGAATGCACGCCGGTGGCCGGCGGCAACTTCGGCGGCGACTTTGGCCTCGTGCATCGCCTTGTGGGCCAACATCGGGGGGCCGGCAATGTCGCCGATCGCGAAGATATGGGGCACGTTGGTCCGCAGCTGCTTGTCCACCGGAATGAAGCCGCGATCCGACACCTGCACGCCGGCGGCTTCCGCTCCGATCAGCTTGCCGTTCGGCGAGCGGCCGACGGCGACGAGCACGCGACCGAACACCTGGGGCGCCGGCGTCTTCTCCCCCTCGAAGGTCACCCGCAGCCCATCGGTCACGGGCTCGACCTTCGCCACCCGCGTCCCGAGCAGGATCTGCTCGTAACGGGAGCGGATGCGCCGCTCGAGCGGACGCACGAGGTCCGGGTCGCAGCCCGGCATGAGCTGCGATGTCAGCTCCACGACGCTCACCCGGCTGCCGAGCGCGTCATAGACACAGGCCATCTCCAGCCCGATGATGCCGCCGCCGATGACGAGCAGCCCGCCGGAGAACTCCGGCAACTCGAGCGCGTCGGTCGAGTCGATGATGCGCGGATCGGCCGGAACGCCCGGCAGCCGGATTGCCTCCGAGCCTGCGGCGATGATGCATTGGTCGAAGCGGATGCGCTCCGAGCCGCTGTTGCCCATCACCTCGATCACGTTGGGGCTCACGAAACGCCCCACACCCTGGATGACCTCGACCTTGCGCTGCTTCGCGAGGGTACCCAGACCGCCGGTCAGCTTCTTGACGACCGAGGCCTTCCAGGCCCGCAGCTTCTCCAGATCGATCTCCGGTGCCCCGAAGGCGATGCCGCGAGCGCCCATTTCCTCGGCATCCTCGATCACCTTGGCCGCATGGAGCAGTGCCTTGGAGGGAATGCATCCGACGTTGAGACACACGCCGCCCAGGGTCGGCCACCGTTCCACCAGCGTCACCTGCATGCCCAGGTCCGCGGCGCGGAATGCAGCGGTGTAACCGCCCGGACCCGAGCCGAGCACGAGCAGCTGCGTCGAGCGGTTGAAATCGGCCTGTGCCTCCGGCGCCTTTTGCAGGTCGGGGATGGGCATGCGCACGGTGTCGCCGTCTGACTCCGGCTTCGCCGCAGGCGCGGCGGCGGCAGACTGCGCCGGGGGCTTCGCCTCGGATACGGAGCCCGCGGATGCGCCGGCTTGCGGCTGGGTCTCCAGGCGCGCGATCAGCGAGCCCTTGGACACCTTGTCGCCGCGCTTCAACAATACTTCGGCGATTTTCCCCGCCGCAGTCGCGGGGACGTCCATCGACGCCTTGTCAGTTTCCACAGTGACGAGCGGCGCATCGACCTCGATGGTCTCGCCGGCCTCGACCAGCACGTCGACGACCGCGACGTCGTGAAAATTGCCGATATCGGGGACGACGAGATCGACGCGGCTCACGGCACGGCCTCGACCAGGGCGTGGGGATCGGCCAGCGTCTTGGCGAGGAAGGTGGTGAAGCGCGCCGCGGCCGCGCCATCGATGACCCTGTGGTCATAGGAAAGCGACAGCGGCAGCATCAGCCGCGGTACGAATGCACCGTCCTGGTAGACCGGCTTCATGGCCGATCGCGACACTCCGAGTATCGCAACCTCCGGGGCGTTGATGATCGGCGTGAACGCGGTCCCGCCGATGCCGCCGAGGCTGGAAATCGTGAAGCAGCCGCCCTGCATCTGCGCAGCGGTCAACTTGCCGCCGCGGGCGGCCTCGGAAAGCTCGCCGAGCTGGCGGGCGATCTCGTAGACGTCCTTGCGATCCGCCTCGCGCACCACCGGCACCATGAGCCCGTTGCGCGTGTCGGCGGCGAACCCGACGTGGACGTACTTCTTCAGAATCAGGTTGGCGCCCGCGGGATCGAGCGAGGCATTGAACTGCGGGAACGCCTGCAGCGCCTTGACGCAGGCGCGCACGATGAAGGCGAGCGGCGTGAGCTTGATGCCGCGCGCCGCCGCCGCATCCTTGAGCTTGCCGCGCAGGGTCTCGAGCTCGGTGATATCCGCCTCATCGAACTGCGTGACGTGCGGGATGTTGACCCAGCTCGCATGCAGCCGCGGCCCGGAGATGCGCTGGACCCGCGAGAGCGGCTGCGTCTCGACGGGCCCGAAGGCCGAGAAATCCACGGCCGGAACGGCGGGCAACGCTCCGCCGCCCGCAGTGCCTGCCGCCCCGGACCCAGGGGCGGCGCCCGACGCCAGGAAGCTCTTGACGAAGGCCTTGACGTCGTCCTGCGTGATGCGGTCCTTGAAGCCGTGCCCTGGAACCCGTGTCAGATCGACGCCGAGCTCACGCGCGAATTTGCGCACACTGGGTCCCGCGTGCGCGCGCGAGAAGCCAGGCTCGTTGATCGGAGGCATGTCGGTGCGCAGCGGGCTCTCGGCGGCCGGCGATGCGGCTGAAGGTGCTGGTGCTGGTGCCGGCGCCGTTGCTGGCATCCCCTGCGCTGACGTCGAAGCCGCTGAGGAGCTCGTTGCGGCCGTGCTGCCAGGGGGCACAGGCATTGTCCCATCCGCGGCAGCTTGGGCGGCTGCCGGCTGCGCGGCAGGCGCAGCTGGCGCAGCTGGCGCAGCTGGCGCGAGATCAGCCGGTGCCGCGGCGGTTCCCTGCGTTACGTCCCGCCCCGGGCGAACGGTTGCGATGAGATCGCCAGCGTTGACCTTGCCGCCTTTCTCCACGTGGACCTTCTCGATGACGCCGCCGGCCGTCGAGGGCACGTCCATGGTGGCCTTCTCGGTCTCCAGCGTGACGAGCGGTGCCTCCGGCTCGATGCTGTCGCCCGGCTTGACGAGGACGTCGATCACGGCGACATCCTTGAAGTTGCCCATGTCGGGCACGCGCACTTCGGCGAGGCGGACTGCCGCGTTCATCGCGATGGAGCCTTCAGACTTTCCAGGGAACGGGCTTTGCCGGATCGACACCGAGCGCCTTCATCGCCGCGTTGACGGCGGAGGGCTCCAGTTTGCCCTCGTCGGCGAGGGCTTTCAGGGCGGCGACGGCGATGTAGTTGCGGTCGACCTCGAAATGCCGGCGCAGGGCCGCGCGGGAATCGGAGCGGCCGAACCCATCGGTGCCGAGCGTGACATAGCGGCCTGGCACCCACTGACGGATCTGGTCGGGAACGGTGCGCATGTAATCGGTTGCCGCGACGACCGGGCTGTGCGCGTCCGCGAGGCATTGCTGCACGTAGGGCGCGCGCGCCGGCTGACCGGCGTGCAGCTGATTCCAACGCTCGCACTCGAGCGCCTCGCGGCGCAGCTCGCTGAAGCTGGTTACCGAGAACACATCGGCGCTCACCCCGTAGTCGGCCTCGAGGATCTTCGCGGCCTCGAGGCACTCCCGCAGGATCGTGCCCGAGCCGAGCAGCGTGGTGCGCAGTGGGCCGGGTCGCCCCCCGGCCGTACCGTTGCCGCCGGCGCGCAGGAGATAGGCGCCCTTGAGAATTCCCGTCTCGCTGCCCTTCGGCAGGGCCGGCTGCGGGTAGTTCTCGTTCATCACGGTGATGTAATAGAAGATGTTCTCCTGCTCCACGTACATGCGCCGCATGCCGTCCTGGATGATGACGGCAAGCTCGTACGCGTATGCCGGATCGTAGGAGACGCAGTTGGGCACCGTGGTGGCGACGAGCTGGCTGTGGCCGTCCTGGTGCTGCAGACCTTCGCCGGCGAGCGTAGTGCGGCCCGCGGTGGCGCCGAGGAGAAACCCGCGCGCCTGGATGTCGCCCGCGGCCCAGATGAAGTCCCCCACCCGCTGGAAGCCGAACATGGAGTAGAAGATGTAGAACGGCACCATGGCCATGCCGTGATTGCTGTAGGCCGTGGCGGCCGCGATCCACGAGCAGAGCGAGCCGGCCTCGTTGATGCCCTCCTCGATCATCTGACCCTTCATGTCCTCGCGATAGGACATGAGGGTCTCCGCGTCCTGCGGGGTATAGAGCTGGCCGACGGAAGAGTAGATGCCGATCTGGCGGAACAGTCCCTCCATGCCGAAGGTGCGCGCCTCGTCCGGCACGATGGGCACGATGAACTTGCCTATGCCCTTGTCCTTGAGCAGCGTCGTCAGGATGCGGACGAACGCCATCGTCGTCGAGATCTCGCGCTCACCCGTGCCCTCGAGCACTGCGGAGAACGCCTCGAGCGGCGGCACGGGCAGCGGCCGCGCCTGCTTGCGCCGGGCGGGAAGATAGCCGCCCAGCGACTTGCGGCGCTCGTGCAGATAACGCCCCTCCTCGGACTCCGCCGCCGGCTGGCGGAACGGGAGCTTGGCGATCTCCTCGTCCGACACGGGGATGTGGAAGCGGTCGCGGAACACCCGCAGATCGTCTTCCGACAGCTTCTTCTGCTGGTGCGCGACCATCTGCCCCTCGCCGCCCTTGCCCAGGCCGAAGCCCTTGACGGTCTTCGCCAGAATGACGGTCGGCTGTCCCTTGTGGGCCATGGCGGCGGCGTAGGCGGCATGCACCTTGCGCGGATCATGGCCGCCGCGGTTCAAGCGCCAGATCTCCTCGTCCGACATGTTGGCGACCATCGCCTTGAGCTCGGGGTACTTCCCGAAGAAGTGCTCGCGGGTGTAGGCGCCGCCCTTGGCCTTGAAGTTCTGGTATTCGCCGTCGACGCATTCCTCCATGACGCGCCGCAGCAGGCCCTGGGTGTCGCGCGCGAGGAGCGGATCCCAACGCGATCCCCACAACACCTTGATGACGTTCCAGCCGGCGCCGAGGAAGGCGGCCTCGAGCTCCTGGATGATCTTGCCGTTGCCCCGCACCGGCCCGTCGAGGCGCTGCAGGTTGCAGTTGATTACGAAGATGAGATTGTCGAGCCCCTCGCGCACCGGCATGGTGAGCGCGCCCATCGACTCGGGCTCGTCCATCTCACCGTCCCCGAGAAACGCCCACACCTTGCGATCGGACGCCTTGGCGAGGCCGCGGTGCTCGAGGTAGCGGATGAAGCGCGCCTGGAACATCGCCATCATGGGACCCAGGCCCATGGAGACGGTCGGGAACTGCCAGAAATCCGGCATCAGCCAGGGATGCGGATAGGAGGAAAGGCCCTGGCCGGGACCGCCGGCTTCCTGGCGGAAATGGTGAAGCTGACTCTCCGTCAACCGCCCTTCGAGGTAGGCGCGCGCATAGATGCCGGGGGAGGAATGCCCCTGGACGAAGACGAGGTCGCCCGGATGCTCCGCCGATGGCGCGCGCCAGAAGTGATTGAAGCCCACTTCATAGAGCGTGGCCGAGGACGCATAGCTCGAGAGGTGCCCGCCATACTCCGAGGAGATGCGGTTCGCCTGCACCACCATCGCCATCGCGTTCCAGCGGATGTACGCCTCGATCCGCCGTTCGAGCGCGCGGTTGCCCGGATACTGCGGCTCGCGCCCGGTCGGAATGCTGTTGACGTAGGCCGTGTTCGCCTTGAACGGCAGATACGCGCCGCTGCGGCGCGTGTAGTCGATCAGACGCTCGAGAAGGAAGTGCGCGCGCTGCGGACCATGGGTCTTCAGCACGGAGTCGATCGACTCCAGCCACTCCTGGGTTTCAACGGGGTCGAGATCTTCCAGCTTCGGAGGTTCGGTCATTCGATCTATTGGAGTAGCATGCGCCGGCAGTGTCCTGGCCAAGCGAAAGTAGCCTGTAAATGAGCCGCGCAATGATCCGGGTTTCACTCCCGTCGGTCAAGCAAGCGCCGAAGCGGAGCGCGAGCTTGAGCCGCCGCGGCCGCGCACTGCTGCCGCCGGCGGGCGCGGCGCGGATCCTGCGCGCGCGCGCTGGCGAGAGCGATGCGCTGCTCGCGATCGTCCCGGAAACCGCCGCCCCGGAGAGCTGCGCCGCGCTGCCGGAGAGCCAGCGCTGGCGGGATCTGCTCGCGCGCGAGCGCGCGCGCGCCGGAACGGTACGCACCACCTCACTCGCCAACCGGCGCCAGACGCTCGCCGTCCTGGGCTTCGTGAAATCCGGGGCGAGCGCTTTCGAGCGGCTCGCCCTCGCCGGCCGGATGATGAAGGAAGCCGCTGACGTCGGCCCGCAGGCGATCGGCCTCGCGACGGCCGGATTCTCCGCGGCGGCCGGCGGCCCGGCGGCCGCCGAGGCATCGCTCGAGGCGCTGCTCGCCGCCGCGCTCGCGCAGGCATTCGCACTGCCGAGCTACCGCGCCCCGACCCCGGAGGAGCGGCACCTCACCCGGATCGAGCTGCCCGCCGGCTCGAAGCTCGACACCCGCTACGCCGAGATCTGCGCCCAGGGCACGAATCTCGCCCGCTGGCTCACCGCGCTGCCGCCCAACATGCTCGACTGCCGCGGCTACCGCGCGGCGTTGACCCAACTCGCGCGGCGCCACGGCCTGGAGATGACCTGGATCGGCGAGCAGGCCCTGCGCCGCGCCGGCGCCGACGCGTTCCTCGCCGTCGCCGCCGGGAACGAGAGCCCGGGCGCGGGCATCGCGCATCTGAGGTATCGGCCCGGACGCCGTCGGAGAGGGCCGCCGGACCTCGCGCTCGTCGGCAAGGGGATTCTCTTCGACACCGGCGGCATCAACCTCAAGGCGCATCGGTCGATGCTCGACATGCACACCGACATGGGAGGCAGCGCGGTGGCGCTCGCCACGCTGCTCGCCATCGCGCAGCTGCGCGCGCCGATCGCCGCGGATGCGTGGCTCGCCATCACGGAGAACAACATCGGGCCGCGGGCATACCGCCCGCAGCAGGTCGTGCGCGCCGCCAATGGCGTCACCATCCAGGTGATCCATACCGATGCCGAGGGCCGCATGGCGCTCGCGGACACCCTGGCGCTCGCCGCCCGCACGCGGCCGCGATTCATGTTGGATTTCGCGACGCTCACGGGGGCCTGCGTCTACTCCCTCACGGAAAGGATGAGCGGCGTCTTCACCAACCGGCCGCAGCTCGCCGGCAAGCTGGTCGAGGCCGGGCGCGAGAGCGGCGAGAGGGTCTGGGCCTTCCCGTTCGATGCCGATTTCGATTCCGATCTCGAGAGCAAGATCGCCGATGTCCTGCAATGCGCCACCGAGGGCAAGGGCGATCACATCCTGGCCGCGCGCTTTCTCAGCCGCTTCGTTCCCGAGGAGATTCCTTGGGCGCACATGGATCTGTCGTCAGCGACACGCGCCGGCGGCCTGGGCCATGTCAACACCGAAGTCACCGGTTTCGGCGTGCGCTACGCCCTGGAGTTGATTCTGAAACAGGATATCCTGAAGAGCCTGGAGGGCCACCAATGACCGCGATCACGATCCGCCGGCCCGATGATCTGCATCTGCATCTGCGGGACGGGCAGGCCATGCGGTCGATTCTGCCCTTCACCGCGGCCCGCTTCGCGCGCGCCCTCATCATGCCGAACCTGCGCCCGGCCGTGACCACGACGGAGCAGGCGCTGGCCTACCGGAAGCGGATCCTCGAGGCGCTGCCCCAGGGCATGACGCTCGAGCCGCTGATGACCCTCTACCTCACGGACCGGACCGATCCCGCCGAGGTGGACCGCGCCAAGGCGAGCGGGTGCATCGTGGGATTGAAGCTCTACCCGGCGGGGGCAACGACCCATTCGGATGCCGGCGTGACCGACATCCGCAAGGTGGATGCGGCGCTCTCCCGTATGGAGGAGAAAGACCTCGTCCTGCAAGTACACGGCGAGGTGACCGATCCGGCGGTCGACGTGTTCGAGCGCGAAGCCCGCTTCATCGACGAGGTGCTCGCAAAGCTGGCGGCACGTTTTCCGCGCCTGCGCATCGTCTTCGAGCACATCACCACGCGCGCCGCCGCGCAGTTCGTGCAGGACTCCCGTCCCGGAATCGCAGCCACCCTCACGCCGCAACATCTGCTCATGAACCGCAACGCGCTATTCGCCGGCGGCATCCGCCCGCATCACTTCTGCCTGCCGGTGCTGAAATCCCAGGCCGACCGCGAGGCGCTCCTCGCCGTCGTGGCAAGCGGCGACCCGCGTTTCTTTCTCGGCACCGACAGCGCGCCGCACGCGCGCGGCGCCAAGGAAGCCGCCTGCGGTTGCGCCGGTATCTTCTCCGCGCATGGGGCGATCGAGCTCTACGCGGAAGCGTTCGAGGCCGCCGGCACGCTGCAGACTCTGGAGGCCTTCGCGTCCGAGCACGGCGCGGACTTCTACCGCCTCCCGCGCAACGACGGCAGGATCACTCTGGTCAAGGAGCCGTGGGAAGTGCCGCGATCCTATCCATTCGGCGCCGAGGAGATCGTGCCGCTGCGCGCCGGCGAGACCATCGGCTGGCGTCTGGCGGATGTCGCGGACGGCGGCAGCCGGCCCGAAGGGGTTTCCCGATGAGCTTCGACTCGCGAAAGCGGGGCTCGGAGGGCGCACGGACGGAGCCTCGCAACGCGGCGCGCGGACCCGCGGGCGCGGACCCCGAGGCAACGACGGCCGTCATGCCCGCCCCGGGCGCCGCGCTCATGGCGCGGCGGTTCCGCGGCTTTCTGCCGGTGGTGGTCGACATCGAGACGGGTGGATTCATTGCGGCTACCGACGCCCTGCTCGAGATCGCCGCGGTGCCCATCAACATGGACGCGGATGGGGTCTTGAGCCGCGGCGTGACCCACAGCTTCCACGTGAAGCCCTTCGAGGGCGCGCGGCTCGATCCCGCCTCGCTGTCGGTGACCGGGATCGATCCGTTTCATCCTCTGCGTCCTGCATTGCCCGAACGCGACGCCCTGCAGCGGATCTTCCGCGAGATCCGCCACGCGGTGCGCGCGTTCGAGTGCCGGCGCGCCATCCTGGTCGGGCACAACGCGGCCTTCGATCTCGGATTTCTCAATGCCGCGGTGAAGCGGGCGGACGTGAAACGCAATCCGTTCCATCCGTTCTCCTGCTTCGATACCGCCACCCTCGCCGGTGCGGCGCTGGGGCAGACGGTGCTCGCCAAGGCGGTGACGGTCTCGGGGCTCGCGTGGGACTCGAGCTTCGCCCATTCGGCCGTCTACGACGCCGAGCGCACCGCCGAGCTCTTCTGCCTCATCTGCAATCGCTTCCGCGACAGCTTCCTCGAAGCCGAGGCGCGCGCACGCACTTTGGGCTGGTTCAGCGAGCCGGCCGCCGAGAGCGACATCGATTCGCCGCCGGCTACTTGACCGCGCCCACCCCGGAGAGCAGCTTCTGCAGCTCGCCGCTCTGATACATCTCGAGGGCGATGTCGCAACCGCCGAGCAGCTCCCCGTTGACGTAGAGCTGCGGATAGGTCGGCCAGTTCGAATAGCGCTTCAGCGCCTCGCGCATCTCCGGCTCCTCGAAGATGTTGACGTACTTGAATTCGGCGCCGAGCGAGCGCAGCGCTCCGACTGTCTGCGCGGAGAAGCCGCATTGCGGGAAATCCGGCGTACCCTTCATGAAGAGCACCACCGGGCTCGAGCCGAGCTCGGCCTTGATTCTCTCGACCACTTCCATCAGCAATACCTCGTTACGATTAAGAAACTCCATCGCCTCGCGCAAGCTCGCGGCGTTTCTCGAGCTCGGCGACTACCCGCCATTGCTCGGCGGCGCTCATGGACGTCCACCGGCCGATCTCATCGGCGGTTCGCAGGCACCCCACACAGTACCCCCGCTCATCGAGCGAGCAGAGCTTGATACAGGGGGAACGGGGGCGGTCCCATTCCGCCCGGGCGGGTGCTTCGGCCATCCGGACTGATTATGAGGCCGCGGCGGTAATGTTCAAACCCTGTACATGCTAGCCTCGCCCCCGATGAGCACCCCGCCGATCCCCGCCGATCTCGCGCCGCCGGCGGACCTGCCGGACCAGGTGGCTGCCGCGCTTAGGGAGGACGTCGGGCAGGGCGACGTCACGGCTCAGCTGGTCCCCGAGGACCAGAGGATCAGGGGCCGGGTCGTCACCCGCGAAGACGCCGTGCTCTGCGGCCGGCCCTGGGCCGAGGAGACGTTTCGCCGCCTGGATGCGGACATTCGCCTGACCTGGCATGCCACGGACGGGGCCCGGGTCGAGACTGGGGCGGTGATCTTCGAGATCGCAGGACGCGCACGCCCGATCCTCACGGGGGAGCGCACGGCGCTCAATTTTCTGCAGCTCCTCTGCGCGACCGCCACCCAGGCGAGCCGCTTCGTCGCCGCGGTCGCCGGCACGGGCTGCGCCGTCCTCGATACCCGCAAGACCCTCCCGGGGCTGCGCACCGCGCAAAAGTACGCCGTGCGGTGCGGCGGCGGCCGCAACCACCGCATGGGTCTTTACGACATGGTGCTCATCAAGGAGAACCACATCGCCGCCGCAGGCTCGGTCGCCGCCGCGATCGCCGCCGCCCGGCGCGTGTCACAGGGCGTCAAGGTGGAGGTCGAAGTCGAGTCGCTGCAGGAGCTGGAGGAGGCGCTGGGCGCGGGCCCCGACATCGTGCTGCTCGATGACTTCAGTCTCGCCGATCTGGCGGCCGCCGTATCCCTCAACCGCCAGCGCAGCAAGGCAGGGAAGCCGGGCGTGCGGCCGGTCGCTCTCGAAGCCTCCGGCAACATCAGTCTCGAGACGGTGCGCGCCATCGCCGCGACCGGCGTCGATTTCGTGTCATCCGGCGGCATCACGAAGAACGTCCGCGCCATCGACCTGTCGATGAGGCTGGATTTCTAGGTCTGGCCGCTCAATCAGTTGCTTTCGATCAGACAGCCTGGGTGGCGCCCAGCTTGCCCTCGAGATGGTGGGCCAGCTCGGCGATGGTCGGGTAGTCGAAGAGCTCCGTCAGATCCACCTGACCCGGATACTCGCGGTCGATCCGCTCGTGGATCTCGATGAGCTTCAGGGAGCTCGCCCCGAGCTCGAACAGGTTGTCGTTGACATCCACGCGCCTGCCGCCGAGCGCGGCATCGCAGATGGTCCGCAGCTTTTCCTCGATCTCGCTTCGGGAGGCGGTCTCGGGCCCGCGTCGCGCCTCGCGCAGCGCGGCCATCGCCGCCAGGTCCCCATCGAACTCGCCATCGGTGTAGCTCTGCTCGAGCAGGTGCCGCTGGATCTTCCCGCTCGTCGTCTTCGGGATCCGCTTGACCGGAACCACTTCGGCGACCTCGAGACCCGTCTGCTCGTTGATGAGACGCGCGGCCGCGGTGCCGAGCGGCAGGAAATCCTCCATCGAACCGCGGTGCAGGATGAAGAGCACCAGCTGCTCGATCGTTTCGCCCGGCCGGCGCGCGCCGGCGGCAACGACCTTGCCGAGCTCCAGGCCGCCGATGCGCTGGACGATCGCCTCGAGGTCGTGCGGGTAGTAGTTCTGACCGTTGACGAAGATGATCTCCTTCGCCCGCCCGCAGACATAGAGGTCGCCCTGGTGAATGAGCGCGAGATCACCGGTGCGCAGCCATCCGTCCGCGGTGAAGGCCGCGGCGTTGGCCTCGGGGCTCTCGAAATACCCGCGGGTCACGTTCTCGCCGCGCATGTGCAGATGTCCGACCCTGCCCTCCGGCAGGGGGCGGTCCTCATCGTCCGCGATACGCACGCTGCAATGCGGGATCGGACGGCCCTCCGATATCAGCTGCACCGCATCGCGCGCGCCCGCCTCCACGAGCTCGACGGCAGCTCCCACGCCCAGATGATGTCTGTTGAGCGCAATGGTCCGCATCGGCGCGCCGGGAGGCGGGAAGCTCACGGCGAGGGACGCCTCCGCGAGTCCGTAGACGGGGTACATCGCGGTTCGCGCCAGCCGGGCGGGGGCGAGCCGGGTCAGGAACTGCTCGCAGAGCTCCACCGAGATCGGCTCCGCTCCGTTGAAGACGAGCTTGACGCTGGAGAGGTCCAGACCCTCGAGCGGTCGGTCACCGAGCACCTTGAGATAGTGCTTGTAGCCGAAGTTCGGCGAGCAGAGGATGGTCGCGCGTATGCGGCTCGCGAATGTCAGCCAGAGGAGTGGCCGGCGGATGAAGAGCTCCGTCGGCATGAGGTGCGCGTGCACCCGGTTGTAGAACATGATGAGATGAAAGCCGATCAGTCCCATGTCATGGGTGAGCGGCATCCAGGAGAGGCTGACGTCCTCCTGCGTGAAACCGGCCGCCTCGGACGCGCCCCGCGCGTTGGCGATGATGTTGCCGTGAGTCAGCACCACGCCCTTGGGCTCGCTGGTGGAGCCCGAGGAGAACTGGATGAAGGCGACATCATCGGGTTTCGCCTCGTAACTCTTGCCGGCCCGGGAGATGTCAGTGAGATCGTCCACCAGGAACGCGCGCGAGCGCAGACCCTCGAACGCTTCCGACTCGCCGGCCTGGGCCGCGAAGGCGCCGATGCGATCGAGCGAGCGTCGCTCGGTGTAGATGAAGGGCTTGCCGAGTTTACGGGCGATGCGCAGGAGCTTGTGCCGGTGCTCATCGCTGATGCCGAGCGCGACCGGCACCGGCACGATGCCGCCGAGCACGGCGGCCCAGAAGGCGTCGATGAACTGCTCGTTGTTCCCGAGGAAGAGGATCAGCTTGTCGCCGCGGCGGGCACCCAGACGCTGCAGGTGATGGAGAATGCCGAGCGCGCGCTCGTACAACTCCTCGAAACCGACGTCGCGGGCATCGTGCTCCCCCTCGAGGTGGGTGATCCTGCCGGGATGGCTCCGGTTCGCCTCGATGAGCTCGGTCAGGGTCCTGGCGTGCAAGTTGGGGTTCGACATCAGCGGCGTTCCAGCCTCATGTGCAAGGGGTGACGAGTGCGAAGATTGATCTGCGCCTCGAGCTCGATTGGCTGGTGAGACGCGTGGACCAGCCGGAAATGCCGCGCGATGCGGTGCAGGTGCATCAGCATCTCGTAAAGGGCGAAGGTCTCGCCGATGCAGTGGCGCGGGCCGGCCGCAAACGGCATGTAGGCGAACCGCGGGCGCTGCGCCTCGTGCTCGGGCGCGAAGCGATCCGGAAGGAAGGCATCCGGGTCCTTCCAGTATCGCGGATGGCGATGCAGCAGATACAGCGGCAGGAGCACGTTGGCGCCGGCCGGGATCTCGTAACCGGAAAGCACGTCCGGCTGCACGGTGCGCCGCGACAGGAGCCACCCCGGGGGATAGAGCCGCAGCGCCTCGTTGACCACCTGTTGCGTGTAAGGGAGCCGCTCCATCTGCGACAGATCGGGCGCGGGATCCTCCGCAACGGCATCGAGCTCCGCGTGCAGCCGCGCTTCGACCTCGGGATGCTGTGACAGCAGGTACCAGGTCCAGTTCAGGCCGCTCGCCGTGGTCTCGTGCCCGGCCACCACGAGGGTGAGGACCTCATCGATCAGCTGGCGATCGCTCATCGGCTCGCCGCTGTCCTTGTCGCGCGCACTCATCAGCATCGCGACATAGTCGAAGTGCTCTTCCCCTTCCCGCCGGCGGCGCTCTATCAGCCCGGCGACCAGCTTGGTGAGCGAGCGGAACTTGAACGCGAATTGCAGGTTCCGCTCCTGCTCCTTGGTGAGCACCTCGAAGGGGTTGCCCCCGAGCTGCGCCGACATGCGCTCGAGGTCGCGCCCGAAAACCGAGCGCAGCACGATGTCCAGGGTGAGTGCGCTCATCTCGTCGGTGAGGTTCACCGGCTCTGCGCGGCGCTCGAGCGCCTCCCAGCGCGTGAGGAGCTGCGAGTTCGCCGTGCCGATCACCTCGGCGAACCGGCTGATGACGCGCCGATGGAACAGCGGCTGCATCATGTAGCGCTGGCGGGTCCAGAGCTCCCCTTCGCTCGTCATGATGCCCTTGCCGAGCAGGATCTTCACCCGATCGAGGCCGAGCCCCTTCGTGTAGTTGCGGTGGTTCGAGACGAGCACCCGCTTGA
The DNA here is from genome assembly GCA_019352035.1 of Pseudomonadota bacterium. Lineage (GTDB taxonomy): Bacteria > Pseudomonadota > Gammaproteobacteria > Steroidobacterales > Steroidobacteraceae > 13-2-20CM-66-19. The sequence goes on from JABBNZ010000033.1 coordinate 31,942, forward strand.
CGTCGTCCGGATGATGGATGACGTACGTATGGGACTGCCGCGCCGGCACGTAGACGCGATAGATGTCCCCATGCAGGGCGAAGAGCTCGATCATCCGCTCCAGCGAGTCGTCCGTGGAGCCGATATCGAATTGAAGCGCCGCCTCGGGCGGCTGGGCCTGCGTCATCTGATGCTCGGCGCGAAGACTCCAGCATTCATGCTGGAGAGGAAGCGCCGCGTCGCTGTTGCAAGGCATTGCGGACCTGGTTTAATATACAGTTCGTCGGCATCTCGGCCACCAGGCCACCGGCAAGCGATCGAAGATTTCTCGGGCGGCTCGCGCAAGGCGAGTGCAACGGCACGGTGGTTTCGACTGCGAGTGTGCGTTGGGTAAGGGTACATGGCTGTTTCCGGGCTAGAACGTTAGCCTCCTGATTCTGGAAATCCCCTCCCTTCAGGGAGGGGACGACGTTAAGGGAGCTGCCAATTATAGTAAATTGGCCGATTCCTCATGGGAGCGGTTGAGCTTGACATCCGAGCCGGACGGCGGCGGCCTGCGAAATACCTTCTATCGCAAGGTGACGCGCTCGGGCCGCAGCATGACGCCCGCGCGGCGGCTGCTCTATCGGATCGTGTCCCCGCTCGGCGTCGGGATCATCCGCGCATGGTGGCTGACCTGCCGCGTGGTCGCGGTGCGGGGCGCGGAGCACCTGGACGAGGCGCTCGCCAAGGCGCCCTCGCTCATCCCCTGCTACTGGCACCAGCACCAGCTCTACTGCGCGAAGTACTTGCTCGCGCAGCGCTCGCGCATGAAGGTCGGCTGGCTGATCAGCCCCTCCGTCGACGGAGACCTCGGGGCCATGATGGTCCGGCGCGTGGGGGGGCACGTCATCCGCGGCTCATCCAGCCACACGGGTGCCCGGGCTCTGCGCGACTATTATCAGGCTCTCGTCAAGGAAGGCATCTCGCCGGTCATCACGCCAGACGGCCCGCGCGGACCCCGTTTCAAATTCAAGCCCGGCGCGATCCTCCTCGCGCAGATGTCGGGGCGGCCGATCGTGCCGATGGCCTATGCGGCCTCGCGCGCGTGGCGGGTGAAATGGGATCGCTTCGTGATTCCAGTGCCGCTCTCGCGCATCGCCATCGCCATCGGGCCGCCCCGCTATGTCCCGCGCACGATGGATCCGCCGACCCTCGCGCGGCTCCAGGAAGAGATGGAGCAGCAGTTGCGAGGCGCATACGAGCTGGCCCGCGAGGCGCTGAAGTAGAACTGCGTCACATCCCCGGCTTTTGGTGCCCGGATTCTGTCAAGTCGCGATCTCCTGGACGAACAGTGCGTTAGCTTGTGTTCCTGAGCGAGTGTGCGAGAATCGCGCGTAACTCGTTAGAAGATCGCAGCCGGAATCGGTCCACAAGCTGTGTAACGGCCGCCCGCAGCGCAAGAGTACTGGGGTAGCTTGTGCCGAATAGTTGGGGAGGTAACCGGTCCCATGTCGAGTCTCCCGCCGGATAAGCCGGCGGATTTCACCGCTTCGGATATCCTTTCGGCAGACGCCTGGAGCGGCAAAGTGCCGAGGCCGGCCATCGGCGTCGATGTCGCCTGCACGAAGATCGCGGTCGATTTCCAGAACATGCGCAAGGAAGGTCTCGCCGACTGCCTGCGCCGAAATCTCGAGCTGCTGCGGGAGGCGAGCGCCGCCGACTGCGCGTTCCTCCTCGTGCTGCGCCCCGACGAGCCGGTGATCGAGGACGTGCAGCTGGCCCGAGGCGCCTTCGCCCAATGCCGCCCGGAGGGCCTGCAGGGCGCGAGCCTCGAGGGCTTCCCCTGGCTGAAGGGACGCACGGAGCACCTGCGCCTCTCGGAGCTGCGCGATGCCGCAGCGCCGCGGCGGGAGCAGATCGCGGAGGCGCAGCGCTTCTCCGATCTGCAAATCGGCTCGGCGCTGCTCGTCGCCTTGCGCGTCCAGGGCAAGCCCGCAGGGTTCCTGGGGCTTGCGCAGACGCTGCCGCGGGGCGCCTGGGACGTGAACCTGCAGCTCCTGATGAAGCTGCTCGGCACGAGCCTCGCGACCGGGCTCGAGCGCATCCGCATCGAGGCGAGGCTGGCCAAGCTCGAAGAGCGCACCAATCTCTCGCAGGCCGCGGCCAACGACGGTCTCTGGGACTTCGACGTCGAGAGCAACGAGGTCTACTTCTCCCCTCGCTGGAAGGCCATGCTGGGCTACGGCGATGAGGACATGCGCGGGTCGCCCGACTGGAGCAGCCTGGTGCATCCGGACGATCTTGCCCGGGTGCAGACGGCCATCCGGGAGCATGTCGACGGCAAGACTCCGATCTTCGAGAGCACCCACCGAATGCGCCATCGCAGCGGTGAGTGGCGTTGGGTCATCAGCCGTGCGACCGCCCGCGTGGACAAGCACGGCCGGCTGCTGCGCCTCGTCGGCGTGGAGCTCGACATCACGGAGCGAAAGCTCTACGAGGAAGCGCTCTTTCGCGAGAAGGAGAGCGCGCAGATCACCCTGCAGTCGATCGGCGACGGCGTCGTGACCACCGACGCCAATTCCGTCATCGACTACATCAACCCGGTCGCCGAAGCCCTGACGGGCTGGCGGCTGGAGGATGCCATGGGGAGGCCCGTCGAGGAGATCTTCCGCGCCTTCCACGAGGAGACCTGCGAGCCGCTCGAGAACCCGCTCACCGTCTCCATCCGGCGCATCCGGCCCATCAAGTCGGTCCGGCCCATGCTGCTCATCCGCCGCGACGGCAACGAGCTCTACGTCGAGAGCACCGCCGCGCCCATCCGCGACGGCCAGGGCCGGGTGTCCGGCGGTGTGCTGGTTTTCCACGACGTGACCGAGGCCCGCGAGCTCAATCGGCGCCTTTCCTATCACGCGAGCCACGACCTCCTCACCGGACTCGTCAACCGCCGCGAGTTCGAGAGCCGGCTCGAGCGCGCGCTGAAGAGCGCGAAGGCGCGCGAGGCGTCCTACGCCCTGTGTTATCTCGACATCGATCAGTTCAAGATCGTCAACGACACCTGCGGGCACAGCGCCGGCGATGCGCTCCTCGGGCAGGTGGGCGCGTTGCTGAAGTCCAAGGTCCGCTGGCGCGACACACTGTCCCGCCTGGGCGGCGACGAGTTCGGCATTCTGCTCGAGGCCTGCTCGCTCGATGAGGCGATGCGCACGGCCGAGGCGCTGCGCGAGAGCGTCCGCAACTTCCGTTTCACCTGGGAGGACCGGGTGTTCCGGCTGGGCGCGAGCGTCGGCGTGGTCCCGATCACCGCCGACAACGAGGACGTCGCCTCCATTCTTTCGGCTGCCGACAGCGCCTGTGCCGCCGCGAAGGAAGGCGGCCGCAACCGCGTTCACAGCTTCGCCGAGAACGACATGGAGCTCATGCGCCGGCGCCGCGAGATGCAGTGGGCCGCGCGCATCAACGCCGCTCTCGAGGAGGGCCGGTTCGAGCTGCACCGCATGGCCATCCAGCCGCTGCAACGGGTCGATGTCGGGGCGCACTACGAGCTGCTGCTGCGCCTGAAGGACGAGACCGGCCGCATCGTGGCCCCGAACGACTTCATCGCGGCGGCGGAGCGCTACGGCATCACGCCGGCCATCGACCGCTGGGTGATCGAGAATGCCTTCCGCTGGCTGGTCTCCGAGGCCGACGAGCGCGAGAAGCTCGCGCTCTGCTCCATCAACCTATCCGGTCAGAGCCTGGGCGATGACAAGTTCCTGCCGTTCGTCATCGAGCAGTTCCACAAGAGCGGCCTCGACGGCGGCAAGATCTGCTTCGAGATCACCGAGACCGCCGCGGTCGCCAGCTTCTCACAGGCGAATCGCTTCATTCAGTCCCTGAAGGAGCTCGGCTGCAAGTTCGCCCTGGATGACTTCGGCACCGGCCTCTCCTCGTTCGGCTACCTCAAGCACTTCCCCGTCGATTACCTGAAGATCGACGGCAGCTTCGTGCGCGAGATCCTGCGCGACCCGATCGACCGGGAAATGGTGCGCTCCATCAACGAGATCGGCCACCTCACCGGCAAGCAGACGATCGCCGAGTTCGCCGAGAACGCCGAGATCATCCAGATGCTGACCAGCCTGGGGGTCGATTTCGCCCAGGGCTACGGCGTGGCCCAGCCGCAGCGGGTCCTCAAGGCGGCCGTGGCCTGACAGCGCCCCGCGCGAGGCGATCGGCGGGCTTTTGCGGCTATAATGATGCGCATGGACTCGAGCGGGGCCCTGGCCACTGAATCCGTCTCGGCGCGCTGCCAGCAGCGTCTCGCCGACTGCGGGATTCGGCCAACCGCCCAGCGTGTACGGATCGCTTCGCTCCTCTTGTCCGCTCCGCAGCACCTGTCCGCGGAGCAGATCCTCGCCAATCTGCGCTCCTCCGGGGCGCGGGTCTCGAAGGCGACGGTCTACAACACGCTGAAGCTCTTCGCCTCCCACGGCCTCATCCGCCTGCTCTCGGTCGACGGCATCCGCGCGTGGTTCGACTCGAACGTCGCCGCTCACTATCACTTCCACGACACCTCGAGCGGCGCCCTGATCGACGTCCCCGTTCCCGAGGTCGAGTTCAGCCGCCTGCCTCCCGCCCCGCCCGGGACGGAGGTGGAAGGCATCGACCTGGTAATCCGCCTGCGCAGGAAAGCTTCTTAAGGGCCGCCGGGCACTCCCGCCCGGCGCGCTGGAGAACGCACCATGTTCATGTACCACGGGTTCTACGGGTTCGGCGGGTTCTTCTGGCCCCTGGCGGCCATCATCGCGATCATCCCCTTCTGGCGGATCTGCGACCGGGTGGGCCTCTCCCCCTGGTTGAGCCTCCTGCTCATCGTTCCGCTCGCCAATATCATCTTCGTGTACTACGTGGCCTTCGCCGAATGGCCGTCCCAGCGCGGCAGCTCGGGAGGCACGCCTCCCGGCCCGACCCCGATTTGAGCCAGTCCGCGCCGCCAGCCGGCCATGGTCGCTTGGACCATGGCGGAAACATGCGTCGAGCGGCGCTCATCGGCACGGCGCTCGCGCTTGGGTGCATCGGCGGTTGCGACCGCGGCCCGAACGAGCTCGCCGCGCCGCTCGCCCTCGAGATCTCGAGCCCCGGAATCGCTGCGGGCGTGCTCGGCAAAGCCTACACCTGCGCCGGCCGGGGCATCTCGCCCGAGCTGCGCTGGGGCGCCCCGCCCGACGGAACGCGCACTCTCGCGCTCGCGGTCACCGATCTCGATGCACCCTTCGGCTACGACTTCGTCCACTGGGTCGTGTACGACATCCCCGCGAGCGACCGCGAATTGCCCGCTGGCTTTGCCGCGCCGCGCCCAGCCCCCGGCGGGATCGAACGAGGCCGCAATGACGACGGCCATGACGGCTACTTCCCGCCCTGTCCGCCCGGGGGCGCCTCGCACCGATACGACTTCGTCCTCTATGCCCTCAATACGGTGGTGCATGCCCCGGGGCTGTCAAAGGCAAAGCTGTTCGCGGCCATTCGCGGTCATGTCTTGGCCAAAGGCGAGCTGATCGGCCGCGGAAGCCGCTGATGCGGGGCGGGATGCCAAAACTCCAAGCCCGGGGTGACGGCAGCGCCGCCAGCCGATAGAATTCGCCGCCCCGGCGCCGGGATAGCTCAGCTGGTAGAGCAGCGCATTCGTAATGCGCGGGTCGTAGGTTCGAATCCTATTCCCGGCACCATCCTAAAATGACGCTCAAGAACAATAACTTGCGTCCGACTGCGGGATCGAAGGGCCGCGTCCGCGCGGCGGTCTTGCTCCTGGTCGCGGCCCTGCTGACCGCCGCTCCCGGATACGGCGCCGAAAAGCTGAAGGTCGGCGACGAGCCACCGCCCATCAACTGGCAGGTGAAACTGAACCGCTACCGCGGACGGATCGTCATGATCGCCTTCTGGGCCTCCTGGTGCCCGCCGTGCCGGCAGGAGATGGGCGTGCTCGCGCAAATCCAGCAGGCCGCAACGCGCAAGAAAGTAGTCGTATTCGCCGTCGACTACAGGGAAAGCGGCCGGCGGTTTCGAGCGCTCCAACGAGCTTTGCACGGCGCCGATTTGACGCTGCTCAGAGATCCCAGCGGGGCCATCGGCCGCAGTTACGATGTGGACTCCATCCCGCACCTGGTGATCGTGGGCCGCGACGGCCGCATCGCGGCGATCCATCTCGGCTACAGCAAGAGCGAGATTCCCTGGCTGGTCGGAGAAATCAACTCGCTTTGGAGCGAAGCGCCGCAGTCCGCGGCAACGACGCGAAGGCGAGGCGCGCCGCTGCGCGCTGCGGGGGCGCGGCCTGGCATCAAGAAATAGCGCGATCCTGGAGCTTCAATGAGCTGCCCGGCGGCTGTAGGGTCGGTAGACCACTGTCTGCGGGGGCATGACCGGTGACCGGGAACTTCCAGATACGAGCCGCGGCGACCAACGCGGCCGGCTCCGAATCCGCGGCCGGAATCGAGCGCGCGCTTGCGCGCAGGCTGCGGGGCGTGCGGGTCGCAACTACCGGCCATGCGCTCTTTGCCTTCACGCTGATCGGCATCGGGATCACGGGGCTTGTCGTCACCCCGCAGTTCGCTTCGATCTGGCAGTCGGTGCCGCCCGGAGTCCCTCTGCGCGGCGCTCTGGCGTGCCTCTGCGCGCTCGTGTCGCTCGCCTGCGGCGCGGGCCTGCTGCTCGAGTGCTGCGCCGCCATGGCCTCCCGGGTGCTGTTCGGGGCCCTGCTGTCATGGCTGCTGCTGGTCAAAGGCTATTACATCGTCACCTCGCCCATGGTGGAAGGGAGCTACCAGAGCGCCGGTGAGACCGCGGTATTGGTGGCGGGCGCGTGGGTGCTGTACGCGTGGTTCACCGCCGGATGGGATCTGGCACGCATGCCTTTCGCCGTGGGCGAGCGCGGGGTGCGGCTTGCGCGGGGGCTCTACGCCCTCGCGTTGATTGCCTTCGGCCTGTCGCATTTCGTCTATCTCAATCTCACCGCCCCGCTGGTGCCGGCCTGGCTTCCAGCGCACGTGTTCTGGGCCTATTTCACCGGCGGCGCCTACCTGGCTGCGGCGGCCGCCTTGCTGACAGGAGTGCTCGCGCGCCTGGCGGCTGCGCTCTCGGCGCTGCAGATGGGCCTCTTCACGGCGCTGGTGTGGATGCCGCTCGCGGCCGCAGGGCGCCTCACCACCGGACAGTGGAGCGAGCTCGGCGTGTCGTGGGCGCTCACCGCCGCCGCGTGGGTGGTGGCCGACTCCTTCCGCGGAACGCCCTGGCTCGCCAGCGGCAGGCGCTGATCCTAATCCCGCCCCGGCGCCTCCTGCGCCGCGAGCGCATCGAGACACTCCCCAAGCAGCCCGGCCGCCCGCTCGAGCGCCTCCGCCGACAATCCCGCGTACCCGAGAATCAGCCCGGGATGCTCCGGGAGCCTGCGGTAGTACGGATGAATGGGATAAAGCCCCAGACTGCGCTCGATGCCGAGCTCCACCAGCCGCTTGATCTGCGGCAACTTCACGCGCGGCAGCCAGACGACGACATGCGTGCCGGCATGGGTGTCCTGCACGAGGACTCGCTCGCCTCCATGGCGCCGCAGCGAATTGATGAAGACCGTGCGGCGGCGGTCGAGCTCGGCGACAGTCCGGCGCAGGTACTTCTCGAACTGGCGGCTGTGCAGGAAGGCGGCCAGGGCCGCCTGTTCCACCGACGGACTGCCCAGATCGTCGAATCGCTTGACCCGGCAGAGGTCCTCGCGGATGCCCGGCGGACAGACGATGAAGCCCAGGCGCAGCGAGGGGAACAGGGTCTTGGAGAACGTCCCCACGTAGATGACACGGCCGGAGAAATCCAGCGAGCGCAGCGCCGCGACGGGGCGCTCGCGAAAATGGAATTCGCTGTTGTAGTCATCCTCCAGGATCCAGCTGCCCTGGCGGGAGGCGATGTCGAGCAGCTCGATGCGCCGCTCGAGACTCATGACCGCTCCGGAGGGAAACTGATCCGACGGTGAGACGCAGATCAGCCTCGCCCCGTGCCGGGCCAGCTCGGAGATGACCATTCCGTTGCCATCGGTGCGCACGCTGACGACACGGCCGCCGTGCGCAATCAGCGCCTGCATCAGGTAGAGGTAGTGCGGATCCTCGATCGCCACCGTGTCGCCTTCATCGAGCACCGCCCGCGCGGCCACCGTGATCGCCTGCTGCGTCCCGCCGACGATCAGAATGTCGCGGTCCGCGCAGACCACCCCGCGCCGGCGCGCGAGGTACTCGGCAATCGCGGCGCGCAGCGGCGCGAAACCTTGCGAGTCGGGGTACCGCGGTCCCGCGATCCGCGCGGCGGCCGCGAGCTTTCGGCTCCACGAGCGCATCATTTCCACATCGCAGGGCGGGTCGCAGTGCAGGTCGTAGCGCAGGCCCTCGCGTAGCCGCCCCAGGGTGCTCGGCCCCAGGCTTCTCAGCCGTGCCGCGTAGCGCGACTGCGGCGGCGCAGCCGCCGGCGGCGAGGTGAACCCGGCCGGCAGCGAGATCTGCGCCACCTGGGTTCCGGATCGCTCGTGGGCGGTCGTGAGCTGCTCGGCGCGCAGGATCTCGTAGGCCGTCATGACCGTGTTGCGCGACAG
>JABBNZ010000034.1:0-20826 GCA_019352035.1 Pseudomonadota bacterium
CGGCCGCAATCGCGGCCCACAACCACGTGGTGGCATCCATCAGCTATCTCCCCCTAAAAGTACTGAAGGGCTTACAAAAAAGGCCGCGAACTATACCACGAGGCTTATAGCTTGAATTCGGTACGCAGGCGCTTGCGGACCGCGACGCCTTTGATGCGCACATATTCGGGCAGGCCGTCGCGGTACGGCGGATAGGCTTCGCCAGCGATGAGCGGCTCCAGATAGCGGCGGCAGGGCCCGGTGATCCCGAAGCCGTCCTCCGTGATGTACTCGCGCGGCATCTTCTTCTCGCGGTTGGCCACTTCCGCCAGGGGTACATGGCCGATCGTCCACTTGTACGGACGGGATGACTTGCGAACGATGACCGGCATCACCGCATTCACCCCTTTGACGGCCAGCTCGACCGCCGCCTTGCCCACGGCATAGGCCTGCTCCACGTCCACCTTGGAGGCGATGTGGCGCGCCGAGCGCTGCAGATAATCCGCGACGGCCCAATGGTACTTGTAGCCGTGCGCATTCCTGATCATGTCGGCCACCACCGGCCCCACGCCGCCGAGCTGCGCATGGCCGAAGGCATCGCGCGTGCCGGCCTCCGCCAGGAACTTGCCGTCCGGATACGCGGTGCCCTCCGAGACCACTACGACGCAGTAGCCGACCTCGACGACGCTTTGCTTCACCTTCTGGAGGAATCGTTCCCGGTCGAACGGGATCTCGGGAAAGAGGATGATGTGCGGCGGCTCTCCGGACCTTCGCCCCGCGAGACCCGCTGCGGCGGCGATCCAGCCGGCGTGCCGCCCCATCACCTCGAATACGAACACCTTGGTCGACGTTCTGGCCATCGAGGCGACATCGAGCGCCGCCTCACGCGTGGATACCGCGATGTACTTGGCCACTGACCCGAAGCCCGGGCAGCAATCCGTATGCGGCAGGTCGTTGTCCACGGTTTTCGGCACGCCGACACACGTGATGGGATAGCCCAGCGATTCACCGATCTGTGACACCTTCAGGGCGGTGTCCATGGAGTCGTTGCCGCCGTTGTAGAAGAAATAGCCGATGTCGTGGGCGCGGAAGACCTCGATCAGCCGCTCGTACTCGGCGCGGTTCTGCTCGATGCCCTTCAGCTTGAAACGTGCCGAGCCGAAGGCGCCGGCCGGCGTGTGCTTCAGTCCGCGGATCACGGCGGGGCTTTCACGGCCGACGTCGATGAGGTCCTCCGTCAGCGCTCCGACGATGCCGTCGCGGCCCGCATAGATCTTGCCTATGTACCGGGACTGGCGCATGGCCGTCTCGATGACGCCGCAGGCCGAGGCATTGATCACGGCGGAGACGCCGCCGGATTGAGCATAGAACGCGTTCTTTTTCTTGGGCGCCGGCTTTTTCATGGGTCGATGGAATCTCGCGAATGAAGGGGGGAAGGGGAGCCGCCAGCCCGGCGGCGGGCCCGGAAAGAATACGCGGGCCTCTCCGGCACCCGCAATCGCGAAGCCCGGCAAGCGCGCCGGAAAAGGAGCACTCAGGGAAGCCATGTGCCGAAGCGGGCCGCAGCTCTGGCCGGTCGTTTGACCTCGCTCCCGGGCGCCGGTAACGTTGACTGCCTTTTTGCAGTTTCAGGTCTCAATAAGTCTCATGCGCATCGTCCTTTTGGGGGCCCCGGGATCGGGGAAGGGCACGCAGTCTCAGCGCTTGGTCGAGCGTCACGGCATACCGCAGGTATCCACGGGAGATCTGCTGCGCGCCGCCGTGGCGAAGGGTACGGCGTTGGGCCTGAGGGCCAAGGAAGCCATGTCCGCCGGCCGCCTGGTCGCCGACGAGATCGTGCTTGGCATGATCCGCGAGCGGCTGGCCGACCCCGACACTCGGGGCGGCTTCATCCTGGACGGCTTTCCACGCAACCTGGCCCAGGCGCGGGCGCTCGATGCCATGCTGCGCGAGGTCGGCCAACCGCTCGACGCGGTGGTGCAGATGGATGTCGACTATGGCGAGCTCTCCCGCCGTATCTCCGGCCGGCGGACCTGCAGCGACTGCGGCCGCGTCGTGAACCTCCTGACCACCCCTGCCGAGGCCGAGCGCGAGCTCTGCCCCAAGACCGGCAAGCCTCACCGCTTGTTCCAGCGCCCCGATGACAACGAAGCCACGGTCGCCGAGCGCCTGAAGGTGTATGAGCAGCAGACCCGGCCGCTCGTGGACCATTACCGCGATCAGGGCCTGCTGCGGACGATCCACGCCGAGGGCCCGGTGCCCGAGGTCGAGCAGCGCCTGGAGGCGGCGCTGGCCGCCAGCCGGGCCTCTGCAGCCACCCGGCGCGATTAAAGAGCCCCGGATCCGGCGCCTCGACCAGGTACACGGAGGTGCCCCGCCGCCGCAGGTGGTGGAGGCGGCGGGCAAAAACCGCGCTTTTGCCCGCTGCGCGCTGGTCCGGGCAGGAGCCCGGATCCAGCGCTTCAAACTAGACCGCCGCCAGCAGCCTCTGGCCCACGGTCTCGAGCCGCCAGCCCTGCAGTGCCGAAATGTCCCGGCCGCCGTCGGCCATCCGCTCGAGGTCGCGCCGGGTCACGAGCACCTCGGGGCTGATGCTCAGCTCCGTCGCGATCGCCTGGACGACCGCGCCGAGCTTCTTCACCAGCGCGGTCTTCGCCGGATCAGGCCTTTGCCGAAGCTCCAAAGCCGGTGCGGGATCGGGAACGTCCGCTGCGGCGATGATGGCCAGTAACTCCTCGCCGCAGTGGCGCACCACGCCATCGGGAATCTCCGGGATCGCCTGCAGCGCCGCGGGTGAGCGGGGCACGCGCACGACGAGCTCGCGCAGCAGCGCATCATCGAGGATCCAGCCCCGCGGCCGATTTCGCTCCATGGCCCGACGCTCCCGCCAGGCCGCCAAGCTTTGCGCCAGGCGCGCCCGCGCCGGATCCAGGCCGCGCAATCCCTTCAGCCGCCGCCATGCCTCCTGCGGATCGGTGGCGAGGCTGCGCGCATCGTCGAGCCCGACAAGCTCTTCGGCGAGCCAGGGCAGCCTGCCGAGCTTGTCCAGCCGCTCCTCGAGCGTAAGCTTCAGCGGGATCAGATGCCGCACGTCATCCAGTGCGTACTCGATCTGCTCCGGCGAGAGCGGCCGCCGCGACCAATCGGTGCGGGTATGCGCTTTCGGCAGCTCGACCCCGAGCAGCCGGCGGACGAGCTCCCCATAGCCGACCTGCGCGGGGAAGCCCGCGAGAGCGGCCGCGACCTGCGTATCAAACACCGGTCTCACCAGGCCGACGGCCGGCAGCAGCACCTCGAGGTCCTGCCTCGAGGCATGCATCACCTTCACGACGCCATCCGCGGTCAGCGGGCCGGCGAGCGTACCGAGATCGGTCACCGCGATCGGGTCCACGCATACGGCGTCATCGCCCGCCGACAGCTGAAGCAGGCAGAGCTCCGCGCGATAGGTGCGCTCGCGGAGGAATTCCGTGTCCAGGCCAATGTTCGCGAACTCCCCCAGGCTCGCGGCGAGATCGGTGACGGCATTGGCAGTGTCGGCGATGTGGTGCAAGGAATTGGACTCGCGGTCTGTAGAATGGGCCTTCAAGAGCGACCATGGTATGACGTTTGTGGCTGTAAATCAGTTGGCTTAACGTCTTCCCCTCCGTAAACGGAGGGGATTACCGTCTGCTGGAGGCCGACGTTCCGGCCCGAGACGAGGAGATTGATCGCAGAGTTGATGTCCCGATCATGCCGAGCACCACAACCGCTACAAACCCGCTCTCTTACTACGAGGCCCTCTCGACCTTGTGGGCCGCCGCGTGCAGCGCACGCGGAACAGACCTGCGTGGAGAATCGCTCATCCACCTCGATGTATTCGGCCCCGTGCCTTGTGGCTTTGTAGCGAAGCTGAGATCGAAGCAGCGACCAGCCGGCATCGAGCACGGATTTGGCCAAGCTGGTTCTGGCCAATCCGCAGGAATTGACGTTGCCGACGCAGATGCGCCGGTTCTCGCGCACGAGACGTGTGGACAGCTCGTGCAGGAAGTGCTTACGGCGGTTCGTGATCCTGGCGTGGATGGCCCGGACACGGGGCTTGCGTCCGGCGCGCTGTGCAATCGCGAGCGCCCGCTCGTGCTTGCGGTAGAGGCGCGGGGCTTCGATCTTCTCGCCCGTGGAGATCGCGACCAGGGACTTCAGGCCCAGATCGATGCCGATCTCCCCGCTCCCGTGCTTGTCGTCCTCAAGGATCTCGACCTGCAGATTCAGGTACCAGCGGCCGCGGGCGTCCTCGCCGAAGGCGCCGCAGAGCATTCTCCCCTCGAGGGGGCGGCTCAGCCAGAGCCGGTACCGCCGACCGAGAAAGGTCACCGCATCGCCCTGCACCCGCAGGGCTCTGGAGGCCTGGAAGGGGATCCATCCCAGGGACTTTCTTCCCCGCCATCGCGGCCGCTTGCCGCAGGTATCGCGGGAGATTGCGAATTGCTTGCAGACCGCCTGCACGGTATCGGAGTGCAGGCCGAGAAGCTTGCTGCTGCCGCCGGTGAGCTTGATCAGATCGAAGCCCGAGGGCCAGCGCTTGTTGTGCCGGCGGGCGGCGTTGTGGATCTCACCGCAATAGTTCCAGACCCGGTTCACCTCCCGAGCCTGCCTGCGAAGATGCCGGCCGCAGGTCGCATCCTTGATCCTGTATCGGTAGGTCAGCACCATGGCGACAGGATAGTTATATCATTCGGAATCAACAACCTGGACGCAGACTTTTTCTGTGAATTCCCACGCTTCTCGTCCCGTCCCCAGCGTCAGAGTTAATACCCGTGTATCAAGCGACGTGCATGCGCAACGCCCGAACTGATGTCCCCTGCCGACGCTCGGGGATAGGCGTCATTAGTCTTCAATGTACGCTCGCAATCGCGACCGAGAGCGCGCCTCCTCCTCGCCGTGAACGACGAGGTTTACGGCGCGGAGACCTCGGATGAGACCCGGCGTATGAGCAACTCGCCTGATCTCGCCAGCAAGGCACGCAAGATGCACGTACACGTCCTGGGAGTTTGCGGGACCTTCATGGCCGGCATCGCCGCGATCGCGCGCGCTGCCGGCCATCATGTCACCGGATCCGACCGCAACGTCTACCCGCCGATGAGCACGCAGCTCGAAACGCTCGGCATAGAGCTCGTCGAAGGCTACGACGCCGCGCAGCTCGATCCTGCGCCCGATGTGGTCGTCGTGGGCAACGTCATGACTCGCGGTCAGCCCGTGGTTGAGGCGCTGCTCGACCGCGGCATTCCCTACGCGTCGGGCCCCGAGTGGCTGGCGCGCGAAGTGCTGCGCGACCGCTGGGTGCTCGCCGTGGCGGGCACGCACGGCAAGACGACGACCTCCTCGCTCCTCGCCTGGATTCTCGAGCATGCGGGACTCTCGCCCGGCTTCCTGATCGGCGGAGTGCCCGCGAATTTCGAGACCAGCGCCAGGCTCGGCGCCGCGCCTTTCTTCGTCATCGAGGCCGACGAATACGACACCGCATTCTTCGACAAGCGCGCGAAGTTCGTCCATTACCGCCCGCGCACACTCATTCTGAACAATCTCGAGTACGACCACGCCGATATCTATCCGGACGTGGCTGCGATCGAGCGTCAGTTCCACCATCTGGTGCGGACGGTCCCGGGCGGCGGCCGCATCATCTGGAACGCCGCCGATGAGCGTCTGAAGGAGACGCTCGCCATGGGATGTTGGACGCCGCGCGAGGGCTTCGCCGGCCACTCCGTTGCGGACGCGCATTGGACGGGCCGCGCGGCCGGCGGCGTCGAGGATTTCTCCTGCTTCGAGGTGCTCGAGCTCGGCCGTCCGCTGGGGACGGTGCGTTGGGAGCTCATCGGCGCACACAACATGGAGAATGCGCTGGCGGCAATCGCGGCCGCGCGCCATGCCGGCGTCACCGTCGAGCGTGCAATCGAGGCCCTGCATTCCTTCGCGGGCGTGGCGCGCCGGATGCAGCTTCGCGGCGAGGTCGGCGGTGTGCGGGTCTACGACGACTTCGCCCACCATCCGACGGCGATCGCGACCACCATCGATGGCTTGCGCCGGCGCGTGGGATCGGCCCGGATCATCGCCGTCCTGGAGCCCCGTTCCAACACCATGCGCATGGGCGTTCATCGCGACTCGCTCGCGGGCTCTCTGGCCGGCGCGGACGAAGTCTGGCTGTACACCCCGTCCGACCTGGGGTGGGATCCGGGCGGTATCCTCGCTGGCCTCGGCGGCCGCGGTCATGGACGCGGGGACGTAGAGGTGCTCGCGAGGGATCTCGCGCGCAGTCTACGGCCTGGGGATCATGCGCTCATCATGAGTAACGGCGGCTTCGGCGGGCTGCACGGCAAGCTGCTGGCCGAGCTCGGCCAGCGCCAGTCCGAAAGCACGTGAAGGAGCGGCGATCGAGCTACGGGGCTGGCCGCCCGAAGCGGCGCGGCCGACTTTACTCGGCGCCATCCCTGCGCCTCGGCCCTTGCGGGCCCGCCTGGCTACCCCGGGCGTTCAAAATCGCTCCGGGCGATTTTGCGGGCCAATCGACCAACGTAGAACCAGCGTAGGCCGATACCCAACACCACCGTCCAGCCGAGCACCAGCCAGCCGGTGAAGCCGTCGTGGCGGCTGAGCAGAAAGGAAAGCGGCGAGGCGCGGTTCGGCTCTGAAAGCCCGTGCACCACCAGCATCACCCAGACCCAGCCGGCGTGCAGACCCATGCCCGCCGCGGTATTGCCGGTGATCGATCGCACCATGGCCAGCATCACGCCGACCGCCGTGAGACAGAGGAACGCATCCGCGATCTCCAGGGGATGCGCCAGCGACTTGAGCTCGCCGGCGAGCAGCGCCACGCCGCTCCAGGGGCAGACCTGAGCGGCGGGGATGTGGAAGGCGCCGATGAAATGGGTCCACGCGAAGACCACTGAGGTCAGCACGATCGCGACGGCGGTGCCCGACTCGCGCTGGATTCCGGCGTACATCGCGCCGCGCAGTGCCGTCTCCTCGATCAGGCCGACGGCGAGGCCGCTCGCGAGGCGCTTGCCCACGAGCGCGGCCAGTCCCCCGGCGTCATAGCCCGCGGCCTTGTGGAAATCCAGCAGCCCGAGCGCCACCATGGACGCCGCCACGACCGACATCGTGACGACGCCGAGGCCGAGTCCGATGCCGAGCTCACGGAGGTAAATGGCGCGCGGCGCTCCGAATCCCAGGCTGGCGCGGTCCGCGAGCCGCAGCCGGCGCGCCACCAACAGGAAGCCGACGAGGAATCCCAGCATCGCGATCCGCTCGCCGATGCGATTGAAGGGAAAGTTGAAATGCGGGTGCAGCAGCAGCCACGCCGGATAGGTGAATGCGGCCATGCAGGCCAGGCTGCCGGCGATCAACAGGAGAAACCACGCGAAGGCGCGCATACGGCTGAATCCTCGTACGGGGTGCGCATTGTTCGCGCAAAGCGCCTTTGGGCGCAAATCGCGGACTAATGCGGCGAATCGGCATGAAGGCGTAAGCGCTTGCTCTGGCGGCGCCCGCCGCCGCCTTCCGACAATGAAGGCCGATCATCACGCGAGCGGAGAGCCATCATGACGCAGACCCGGGCAAGACAGATATTGCAGTCGCTCATCCAGGGGATGGACCCTGTCACGGGCGAGGAGTTGCCGCACGAGACGGCGCTGCAGCACGCCGATGTGCTGCGGGCGCTGCTGGCCGGACTCGCCGCGCTCGAGCAGATGGCCGCTCGCGCGCAGCGGCGGGCACAGTTGCCCGGCAACGTCGGTCAGGCATGGACCACGGAGGAGGAGAGCAGGCTCGTCGCCGCATTCAAGAGCGGTGACTCGCCTGTCTCCATCGCGCGCCAGCACGGGCGTACGCTGCGCGCGATCGAGGCGCGGCTGGAGAAGCTTGGACTCATCACAGAGGATGAGCGGCAGACGCGCGGCGGCTTCACCGGCGTTTCCGATCCGCCGCAGCGACCTCGGCTCGCACGCGGCGCTATACTGGGGCGCAAACGGGCGCAACGCCGCTCCAGATGAGTCCCAGATCGCGGCGCAATCCGCTCCGTATTCCTCAGTGTCAAAGGCTCCCTCAAATCCGGTGGTCATCTGGTTCGGCAGAATCGGTGACATGATCATGCTGAGCGCGTTGCTGGAGATCCTCCATCGACGCTATGGACGGCCGTGCCGGATCATCGCCGCCGGCTCCTGGACCGCGCAGATCTATCGATCGCACGGCGATGTCGCGGAAGTCATCTCCCTCGGGCGCCACACGGCCTTCTTTCTCGATCGCGAGTGGTGGCGCGCACTGCGGACGCTGCGTGTCGAAAGAGCCGCGCCGGTGTACGTCTGCGAGGATTTTCCCAGCAAGCTGCCGCGCATCCTGCGCCTGTTGCGGCTGAGTGGCACGCCGGCAAGCCGCTGCGTCTTCATGGGCGATGCGCTCACGGCGGCGGCGCGCCGCGGGCAGGCGTCCGAGCACTGGGTGGATCGGCTCGTGGCGCTCGGACGGTGCACGCCGCCCGCTTTGCGAGAGGCGGACTTCCCGTGGCCGGAGCCGCCGCCCCGCTGCGCGCCGCGGCTCGAGATCGCGCCCGAGGAGCGCGCGCAATGCGAGGCATGGCTCGCCGCCAGGGGATGGCTCGGGCGACCGCTCGTGCTGGTGCAGCCCGGCAATCAGCGGACGATGAAGGGCGGCGCGCGCCCGCGGGTGTCGCCCGATGACCACAAGGCCTGGCCCCTGGAGCGCTGGGCGCAGTTGTTGCCCCACGTGCGGCAGCGAATGCCGCAGGCCATCATCATCCTGGTCGGAGCTCCACAGGAAGCGGCGTTCCTCGAAGCGATCCGCGCCGGGACGAAGATGCCATCGATCGACGTCGCGGTGCTGCCGCTGCGGCGGCTCTTCGCGCTCTGCGCCGCCGCGCACAGCATGATCTCCGTGGACACCGGCCCCGCGCATGCCGCGGCCGCCGTCGGATTGCCGCTGGTCGTGCTCTTCGGCGCCTACCCGGCCGCCGTGTGGCAGCCGCGCAGCGCCGTCGGCTCGCCCGTGATCGGTGTCGGCGGACCGCCGGCGGCCAGCCGGCTGGATCAGATTGCGGAGCCCACGGTATTGCAGGCGTGGTGCGCGTTGCTCGCGCAGCTGGATGCCGTCCCGACCGAGTCCCGCCGCGCCGGAGGCTGATGTTGAAATCCCTGAGAGTCGAGACGGCCTCGGCACTGAGGCGCATGGCGGCGAAGCTCCTCGGCGAGTACACGCCGCCGCGCCTGCAGCACGCCCGGGAGTTGTTGGCGGAGCTCGATGGCGCGCTCGCCCGCCAGTCGGCATCGGGGGAATGGGCGGGCCTCGCGGCCGACATCACTCGCGCCATCCAGGGGGGCGGCGCGGACGGCTTCCTACGCCTGCCGCCGGTCATGAAGACCGTCCACCCCCGCATCCGCGGCCGCTCCCCCGGCTACCTGCGCTACCTGCTCGCATCGACGCGCTGCTCGGCGCAGCTGCAGCGGGCGCTCACGGAATCTCCGGTGGGGAGGCCTCTCGTCAATCCGTACTATCCCCTGAGCAGCCCCCTGCTCGTGCAGCACGGCTATCACCTGGTGCGGTTGTTGGAAGCCACGGACCTCGACCTGACGGCATTGCGGCTGGTGGTGGATTTCGGCGCGGGTTACGGCAGCTTCTTCCGGCTGTTGCGCAACCTTGGCTACCGCGAGCGTTACCTCATCTGGGATCTGCCGGTGATGAGTGCGCTGCAGCGCTTCTACCTGCGGAACGTGTTCCCGACGGGAGCGGGCGATGAGCCGCCGGGCAATCTCGAGTGGCTGACCTCGGGCGATCCCGGCGCGCCGGCCGCGGTCGCGCGCCACTGCGCGGAGCACCAGCCCGCGCTCTTCATCGCCACCTGGTCGTTGAGCGAGACGCCGCTCGCCGTACGCGAGCGGATCGCACCGGTGCTCGGCGGGTTCAGCCACGTCCTGATCGCCTACCAGCGCCGGTTTGGAGAGAACGACAACGTGAGCTACTTCCAGTCGCTGCAGAAATCCCTGCCGGACTTCGACTGGCGGCACGAGGAGTGCCCGATATTCCACGGCAACTTCTATCTGATCGGCAGGCGAGCTGTCGCTGGCGGCAACCGTTAGCCGTTAGCCGTCGGCGAGCAGATCCTCGAAATCCGCCGCGATGCGCTCGAGCGAGAATCGCTCGCACGCCCATTCGCGCCCGGCCGCTCCCATCCGGCGCCGCCGCTCGGGATCGCGGGTGAGGGCGAGTATCGCGCCCGCGAGGCCGGCGGCATCGCCCGGCTCGACTCCGATGCCCGTGCGGCCGGGGTCGAATGTCTCCGGGAGCCCGCCCGCGAGGCTCGAGACCACCGGTACGGCGGCCGCCTGGGCCTCGACGCAGACGCGTCCGAAGGGCTCGGGATAGAGCGAGGGCACGGCAAGAATGTCGAGGGCGGGGTAGAGGGCGGCCAGATCGGCTTCCCAGCCGAGGAATCGATGCCGGCTCGCATGCGCGCCGCGCGCGACCCGCGCCCTCAGGCTCTCGGCGTCCTCGCCATCGCCAGCCCACAGCATGCGCGCGGAAGGCTCCGCTGCGAGGAACCGCTCGGCGGCATCGGCCATCGTGAAAATGCCCTTCGCCTCGATGACTCTGCCCACATAACCGACGACCGGGTCGGAGTCCCCGAAGCCGAGACGGGCTCTGGCGCTCACCCGCGCGGCCGGTGACGGCCCAAAGCGTCCGGTGTCGATCGGGTTGTAGAGAATCGAGGCGCGCTCCACGCTCATCCCCTGGCGCCGGTAATCCTCCCGGTGGAACCGCGATACCAGGATGAAGCGGTCGGCGCGGTGGGACAGTAGTTCGCGCGTACGCTGTCGGCGCGGCGCATCGTGCCAGTGCCGGAAGAGCGCCACTCGCGCGCCGGTGAGCCTGCGAGCGGCAAGGAGCATCCGATAGAAGCGCGGATCGTTGGAGATCATCCAGTCCGGCCGTTGGCGCACCGCGGTGCGCAGCAGCGTCGCCGCGATGCGCACGCCGCGGGTGTGGCCGGGACGTATGGATGTCATCGGCACCCCCGCCGCCCGCAGCAGACCCGCCACCGGACTGTCTGCGATCACGAGACAGCGCACGTCGTGTCCCCGTCTCGCCATTGCGGTCGCCAGAGCGGCGACGTGCTGTTCCGTCCCGTAGCCGCGCACACTGGATTCCGCAAACAGCAGTCTCATCCGATCCTCGGCGCGGAGACTCCAGCATTCATCCTGGAGAGGAAGCGCCGCCTCCCAATTGCAAGGTATCGCGGACCTGGGTTAATATACAGCCCGTCGGTATATCGGCCATCAGGCCACCGGCAGGCGATCGACAATTTTTCGGGCGGCTCGCGGAAAGCGAGTGCAACGGCACGGTGGCCTCGGCTGCGAGTGTGCGTTGGGTAAGGGTACATGGTTGTTTCCGGGCTAGAACGTTAGCCTCCTGATTCTGCAAATCCCCTCCCTTGAGGGAGGAGAAGACGTTAATCAGGCGTTATACCCGATAATGCCCGCCATGAATGGCGTCCTCTTCTTCGATCCCGTATGCAGCCAGCCCTACGACAGCGACACGCTGCGTCGTCAGGCGATGGGCGGTACGGAGGCGACCGTGGTGCGCGTCGCGGACGCGCTGGGGGCGCTGGTCGTGCAGCACAACCGCACCAGCGCGAGCGGCCGCTATCTGCCGCCGCGGCGCGATCCGGGCATCACCCGCGTGATCGTCAATCGCGACTCGCGCGCGCTGTCGGCGGTACGGGAACTCTATCCCAATGCACGCATCTATCTTTGGCTGCACGACCGCGTGCGGCCGCACTCGAAGCGCGCCAGGAGGATTGCCGCCGACGCCGATATTCTGCGCGGCCTCGCCGTGAAGGTGATCTGTGTCTCGGATACACAACGACTCGCGGTCGAGGCGGCACTGCGTTGGATCAAGATGAGCGACCGCGTCAGCGCCTGCACGATCTACAATCCGGTGGATGACGACCTGCGGCCGGACGGCTCGCCGATCGATGAGCGCAAGCTCGTCTTCCTGTCGTCACCCAACAAAGGATTGAAGTTCACGCTCGACGCGTTCCGCGCGCTGCGAAGAGCGATGCCCGACATGCGCCTCGTGATCGGCAATCCCGGCTACAAGACGGGCGACGGCGCGCGGCTGGAGGGTGTCGAATACCTCGGTCCGCAGCCGCAGCCGCGCATTCATGCCGAGGTGCGCACTGCGCTCTGCACTTTCTTCCCGAACTTCGTGATCCCCGAGACCTTCGGCCTGGTGCTGGCGGAGTCGAAAGCGCTCGGGACGCCGGTGCTCACGCATGATTGCGGCGCCGCGCTCGAGGTTCTGGGCGATCCGGCACAAGTCCTGCCGGTGACCGCCTCCATGCGTATTTACGAGGGGCTGCTCGGCGGCTGTTCGACGCGCTGCCGCCAGTGGCCGGCGCGCCTGGCGGCCGGACTTCAGCTGTTCGACGTTTACGTCGAGCGCATCCGGGACTGGCGCGCGGGCGGCCGGCCGGTGACCGGGCCCGATCCGCGCTTTCATCTCTCCGCGGTCGCGCGGCGCTGGCAAGATGTATTGACCGACTGAGTTTCCAAGTAGCATCACACCCATGGAGGCCCCACCGCTGCGCCCTTTCGTCTTCAAGCTCGGCCGTATCGGCGACATGGTCATGCTCACTGCCGCGCTGCGGCTCCTGCATGAGCGGTACGGAAAGCCCTGTTATGTCGTGGGAGCGGACCGGTGGGCTCCCGATGTCTATCTCGGCCTGGACGAGGTCGCGCACTGCTGGGCGCTGCCGCGCAAGGCGCCCTCCCTCCTGGGCCTCGCCTGGCCTGCGATCCTGCGCCGGCTGCGCGAGAGTGCGCCCGGCCCGGTCTACGTCTTCGAGCATCACCAGGGGCAGGTGCGCAGAATCCGCCGCCTGCTTCGCCTGAGCGGCATCGATGCGCGTCGTTGCGTCTTCATCGGCGAGGCGCCCGGGAAGGAGGCGCCCTGGATCGATGAGCTGCAGCGCTTTGCGACCCAGACGCCTGCCGCGGTGAGCGCGGCCGATTACCCCGTCCCCGCGCCTCCCGGCACATGGGCGCCGCGGCTGCGGGTTCGGGACATCGAGCGGACCGAGCGCGACCGCTGGCTTCGTGCGCACGGGTTCCACGGTGAGCCGCTCGTTCTCGTGCAGCCGGGCAATCACCGCAGCATGGGGCGGCGGCGATTGCGCCATTGGCGCGGGCGCGACGACAAGGCGTGGCCGGTCGAGCGCTGGGCGCAGTTGCTTCGACGGCTCCACGGACGCATGCCCGGGGCGCGGCTCGTGCTCCGGGGCGCCACCGCTGAGCGGCCGCTCATCGATGCGATCCAGGCGGCCGCGGCGCTTCCTTGCGTCACCGCGGCCATCACCGGCCTGCGCCCGCTGTTTGCGCTATGCGAGCGTGCGCACAGCGTGATCTCGGTCGACTCCGGACCGGGGCACATCGCGGCGGCGCTCGGGACGCCGCTCGTAGTGCTCTACGGCGCCCAATCCCCGAGGATCTGGCTGCCGCGCAGCCCAAATGGCTCACCGGTCGCGGCTCTGGGCGGGCCGCCTTACCTGCAGCGCGCGGACCAGGTGTCCGTGGATGCCGTATTCGAGGCCTGGTCCGGGTTGGATGAAGCCGCGGCAGCCGCTCCTCAGGCAGCGGCCCAGACGGACTTCGAGCCGGCCCCCGCGCCGCCTTCGACCCAGACGACGTCGGTCACGATGGAGCCGTCGGCCTTGAGCTCGAGCGTGCGGTAGGCCGGCGGCTGCCGATCGACGGCGAAATGCTCGGCGCGCGGCAGAAACTGCGCGCAGGTGGAGGGCGTTGCGAGCAGCCGCACGCCCTTGCGCAACGCATCGTAACTCTGGTGCACATGGCCCCATGCGATGCCCCGAACATTGGAATGCCGGTCGATGACGTCGAGAAACTCACCGGCGTTCTCGAGGCCGACGCGGTCGAGCCAACGGCTGGCCATCGGCACCGGATGGTGATGCAGACATACGAGCACATGCCGGTGCGGGGCGGCGGCGAGCGCCGACTGCAGCCCCGCCAGACTCTCGGTGGAGAGCCGCCCGGCGTCGGATCCGGCAACGGTGCTGTCGAGAAGCACGATGCGCCAGAGTCCGAGATCGACGACTCCTCCGACGACGAATGGCGCTCCCTCGAGCGCGCGGCGCATCGCTTGCGGCTCATCGTGATTGCCAGGCAGGCACAGCACCGGCAGCCGCAGCGCTTCGAACACGCGGCGGAAGTGGGCGTAGCCGGCGGGATCATTCTGCACGAGATCGCCCGTCACCAGCACCGCGTCGGGCGGCCAGTCGCGACGCTGGGCGTGAGCGAGCGTTGCCTCGAGCGACGGCAGCGTCGCGATGCCGCGCAGTCGCTCGTTCTCCGCGCCGTGGAGATGCGGGTCCGTGAGATGTGTCAGGCGTATTACGCTCATCGCCAAAGGGTAACAGAGAGCCGGTGTGAGACTGCAGTGAACTGGGTCGCTTCGCTCCCGCGTGAGCGCGGCCGAAGCCGTAAAGTGTGATGGAGGCCAACCGAACATAAGTCAGTGTCGGGCGCCCGCGACGGCGGTCTGGGGCGAGCGGGCGCGCGGCGGCGGCATCGCTGCCTCGGGGCGATGCAAGGGTGAGGAGCGTCTGGCGCAGAGCCGGGATGCCGCTGCTGCCGCGAATGCTGCGATTGAGCCTCGGCGGCGTCTGATGGAAAATGCCACGTCCCGCCGCGCTCGGCGCGCCGCCGTGTGGCGGTCGAGGCCGGCGCCACGCTATCTTGGGGGCGCTATGCCGACAGTGCGGGCCGGGGTGATCGCCATCGACCGCTCCGGCTCGGCCGCCGGGCATTTCACTTCAGAGGTGAGCGAGCCGCTCAAATAGTGTAAACAGGTGCATTCTCATCGGCGCAGCCGGTGGCAGTGCGTGGCGGGCCAGGGCCGCTCCGTTTTCCGGGGCGTCTCAGTTCGAGGTGGCGGGTCGCAGAGGGCCCGCGGCGAAATGTGCAGGGTCTCGCGGAGATCGCCTCGGCGATTTCCGCCCATCAAACGAGAGGGGAATATGCCAATCAAGGTCGCAATCAACGGCTACGGTCGAATCGGCCGCAACGTCCTGCGCGCGCTTTATGAGGGCCGGCGCACCGGGGAAGTACAGATCGTCGCCCTCAACGACCTTGGTGATGCGGAAACGAATGCGCATCTGACGCGATACGACACGGTGCACGGCCGGTTCCCGGGAGAGGTCAAGGTCGATGGCGACTCGATGGTCGTCAACGGCGATCGCATCCGCGTGCTCGCGGAGCGCGACCCGGCGAAGCTCCCATGGGGATCGCTGGGGGTCGAATACGTGCTCGAGTGCACGGGGCTCTTCACCAGCAAGGCGAAGGCCTCGGCGCATCTGACGGGCGGCGCGAAGCGGGTGGTGATCTCCGCCCCCGGCGGCGAGGATGTCGATGCGACCGTCGTCTACGGTGTCAACCATCAAGTCCTCTCGAGCAGGCACACCGTGATCTCGAATGCTTCGTGCACCACCAACTGCCTCGCGCCGATCGCGAAGGTATTGCACGAGGCGGTCGGCATCTCCGCCGGAATCATGACGACGATACACTCGTACACCAACGATCAGGTGCTCACGGACGTCTACCACAAGGATCTGCGCCGGGCGCGCTCGGCGACGATGTCGCAGATCCCGACGAAGACCGGCGCCGCCGCCGCCGTGGGCCTGGTGCTGCCCGAGTTGAAAGGCCGGCTCGACGGCTTTGCCGTGCGGGTTCCCACCATCAACGTCTCGCTCGTGGATCTCACGTTCACGGCCAAGCGGGCCACCACGGTGGAGGAGGTCAACCAGGCGTTGCGCAACGCCGCCGGCGGCCCCCTGCGCGGGATTCTCGCCTACAACGAAGCGCCGCTCGTGTCGGTCGACTTCAATCACGATGCTCATTCGTCCGTGTTCGATGCCACCCTGACGAAGGTGATCGACGGCACGCTGGTGAAGGCCTGCTCGTGGTATGACAACGAGTGGGGCTTCTCCAACCGCATGATCGACACCGCCCTCGCCTGGGCCAAGGCGCCATGAGAGTTCTGCGGATGACCGAGATGGACCTGCGCGGCAAGCGGGTCCTGATCCGCGAGGATCTCAACGTCCCGGTCCGGGAGGGCGCCGTCACCAGCGATGCGCGCATCCGCGCGGCGCTGCCGACGATCCGTCACGCGCTCGATCAGGGCGCCAAGGTCTTCATCCTCTCGCATCTCGGACGGCCCGAGGAGGGCAAGCCCGATGAGGCGCTGTCGCTGAAGCCCGTGGCCGCCCGCCTCTCCGAGCTGCTCGGCAAGGCCGTGCCGCTCAAGCGCGAGTGGCTCGATGGTGTCGATTGCGAGGCCGGCACGGCCGTGCTTTGCGAGAACGTGCGCTTCAACAAGGGCGAGAAAAAGGACGATCCGGCGCTCGCGCGCCGGATGGCCGATCTCTGCGACGTATTCGTGATGGACGCCTTCGGCACTGCTCACCGCGCCGAGGCCAGCACGCACGGAGTCGCGCGCTTCGCCAAGAGCGCCTGCGCCGGACCGCTGCTGGTCGGTGAGCTCGAGGCGCTCGAGCGCGCGCTGCAGAATCCGGCGCGGCCGCTGGTCGCCATCGTCGCCGGCTCCAAGGTCTCCACCAAGCTCACGGTGCTCGAGTCGCTGCTCGCGAAGGTCGACAAGCTGATCGTCGGCGGCGGCATTGCCAACACCTTCCTGGCCGCGACCGGGGTGGCGGTGGGCAAATCCCTCTACGAGCCGGACCTCCTCGATGTCGCGCGGCGCCTCATGGCGCAGGCGCGCGCGGGCGGCGCGGAGATTCCGCTGCCGACCGACGTCGTGGTCGCGAAGGAGCTCGCCGCCACCGCGCATGCCGATGTGCGTCCCATCCACGAGGTCCATCCGGATGAGAGGATTCTCGATATCGGGCCGGACACGGCCGAGCGGCTGAGCGGGATGCTGCAATCGGCGGGCACCATCATCTGGAACGGCCCGGTCGGAGTGTTCGAGTTCGAGCAGTTCGGCGAGGGCACGCGCGCCATTGCGCAGGCGATCGCGCGCAGCAAGGCATTTTCACTCGCGGGCGGCGGCGATACGCTGGCCGCGATCGAGAAGTACAAGGTCGAGGACGGGATTTCCTATATCTCCACGGGCGGCGGCGCCTTCCTCGAGTTCGTGGAAGGCAAGACCCTGCCCGCCGTCGCCGTCCTCGAGGAGCGCGCAAGCGGCTGACCCATGCTCAGACGAACCAAGATTGTGGCGACCGTCGGTCCGGCTACCGACGATGTGGCTATTTTGACGGACATGATGCGTGCCGGACTGGACGTCGTGCGGCTCAACGCCTCGCACGGGACGCTGGAGGACCACCGGCGCCGGCTGGGACTGGTGCGCGAGGCCGCCCAGCGCGCCAACAAATGCATCGGCGTGCTCCTCGACCTCGGCGGCCCCAAGATCCGCATCGAGAGCTTCCGCGACAAGAAGGTGATGCTGCAGGAGGGCGCCATCTTCACGCTCGATACGGCGCTCGACCCGAAGGCGGGCACGGCCGAGGAGGTCGGCGTCGCCTACAAGGATCTCCCCAAGGACGTCGCCGCGGGCGACGCCCTGCTGCTCGGTGACGGTCAGATCGTGCTCGGCGTCGAGCGGGTCAGCGGCACGAGGATCGAGACGCGCGTGCGCGTCGGCGGCGAGCTGTCGGACCGCAAAGGCCTGAACCGCCAAGGCGGCGGAATCTCGGCGCCGGCGATCTCGGACAAGGACCGGGAGGACATCCGGTTCGCGGCCGAGGAGCGGGTCGACTATCTCGCCGTCTCGTTCGCGCGGGATGCCGCCGACATCGAGCAGGCGCGCGCGCTCGTGCGCCAGGCCGGCGGCGACGCCCGCATCGTGGCCAAGGTGGAGCGGCATGAGGCCGTCGCCAACTTGCCGGGCATCATCGACGCGGCCGACGTGGTCATGGTGGCGCGCGGCGATCTTGGGGTGGAGATGGGCTATGCCGAGCTGACAGGCCTGCAGAAGACCATCATCCATCAGACGCGCGGCAAGAACCGGGTGGTGATCACCGCCACTCAGATGATGGAGTCGATGATCCAGAACCCCGTGCCGACCCGCGCGGAAGTCAGCGACGTGGCCAACGCGGTCATGGATGGCACCGACGCCGTCATGTTGTCGGCGGAGACCGCCGCCGGCCGCTATCCGGTGAAGGCCGTGGAGGCGATGGCGCAAGTCATCGCGGGCGCGGAAAAATACCAGTTCACCCACAGCCGCACGCGCCACCGCACCGAGGGGCAGTTCAAGGGATCGGAGGAGGCCATCGCGATGGCCGTGATGTTCACGGCGAGCCACCTCAAGGTGCGCGCCATAGTCGCCCTCACGGAATCGGGAGCAACCCCTCTGTGGATGTCACGGATCCGATCCGACATTCCCATCTATGCCTTCACGCGTCACGAGCCCACGCGCCGGCGCGTCACGATCTACCGCGGCGTCTATCCCGTCATTTTCGACGTGACCCGAGCCAGCTCGACCGGGGAGCTGTACAACGCGCTGTTCTCGCGGCTCCTGGAGCTCGATCTGGTCAAGCGCAAGGATCTGGTGATCCTCACCAAGGGAGAGCAGTCCGGGGTTCAGGGCGGCACGAACTCCATGCAGATCCTGCAAGTCGCGTAGTCTGTTGGCGCAAAGCCGGCATCCTGCCGTGTTGCTCGGCCAGCCCCATGACAGGGATGCATCGGGCGGCTCAGGGAGCGGCCTTGGGGCCACGTGATCAATCGCTTTCCGGCTCCGCGCTGGCGGCGGGGGGTGCAATCCAGGCGGGAGCCCCCATGGCCTCGACGATGGATGCGATCGCCGAAGGCGCGCGAAGACAGCCGCCGCAGCGGCCGACCGTCGGACTCGTGCTGACCGGCGGCGGCGCGCGCTCGGCCTATCAGGTGGGTGTGCTGCTCGCGCTGACCGAGCTGCTGCCGCGCGCCCGAAACCCCTTTCCCGTCATCGTGGGCACCTCGGCGGGGGCGGTGGCCTCGTGCGTCCTCGCCGCGGAGGCGCATCACTGGCGCCGCGCGGTGGCGGGCCTCGAGAGCGTCTGGGCCAACTTCCGCACCGGCCAGGTCTTCCACGTGAACCCGACGCACATGCTGCGCTCGGGCGCCCACTGGCTGCTCGCGCTGCTGTCGGGCGGACTCGTGCTGTCGCCGCCCAAGGCGCTGCTCGACAACAGCCCTCTGCGGCAGCTCCTCGGAACCCGCTTGGACTGTGACAGCATTCGCCGCAGCATCGCGCGCGGACATGTGCAGGGCTTCGCGCTCTGCGCCACGAGCTACGCCACGGGCCAGTCGGTCGCCTTCTTCGACGGCCGCGAGTCCATTCCCGAGTGGACCCGCTCGCAGCGCATCGGCCGGCGCACGGAGCTGACACTCGATCACCTGATGGCGAGCGCCGCGATCCCGTTGCTCTTCCCGCCGATGTGCATCGGCCGGGAGTACTTCGGCGACGGCGCCATGCGCCAGTTGAACCCGCTGAGTCCCGCCATCCACCTGGGCGCCGATCGCCTGCTGATCGTCGGCGTGCGCGCGCGGCGCGCCGGGGGCGTTGGCGCCGGGAGCGGCACCAGCCGCACGATGCCGACTCCGGGCGAAGTGCTCGGCTACATGATCGACACCTTGTTCACGGACCAGATTTACGGCGACCTCGAGCAGATCGAGCGCATCAACCAGCTCGTGCACGAGGCGCCGTTCGCCGCACGCGGCCTGCGGCACGTGGACACTCTGATGCTGGCTCCCAGCATCGATCCGAGCGAGATCGCCGGCCGATACACTGATGACATGCCGCACAGCCTGCGTGCGTTGTTGCGCGTCATCGGCGGGCGGGACGTGTCGGGGTACCAGCTGGCGAGCTATCTGATGTTCGAGGCGGGCTACACGCGCGCGCTCATCGAGCTCGGCTATCGCGATGCCATGGAGGCGCGGGCGGCCCTGGTGGCCTTCATGAGCGGCGAGCGGCTGTCGCCCCGCATGACCGCCGCCGGCGTCGCTCAGGCGACCTAGTGAATTGGCGCAAATCGCTCCCGGCGATTTGCGCGGCCAGCCCAGTGACAGGGAAGCATCTCGTGGCCGTTCCCCGGGGGTCGTCCTCTCGCGCTGGCGGGTCTTGGGGCGGAGCGGCCCTGGGCCGCTTTGTCAATTGCTTCCCAACTGATGCAGCACCGTGTGGCGGGCCATCGCCGACGGATATTCCGCGGCGAACCGCGCCACCAGCTGCTCGACGATGTAGACGGAGCGATGCTGTCCGCCCGTGCAGCCGACCGCCACGGTGAGATAGCCGCGGTTGCTCGCGAGGTACTCGGGGATGCGGGCCCGGATGAAGCCGACGATGTCCGCGATCAGGGCCGCCACGTTGGTCTGCCCTTCGAGGAAGCGGATGACCTCGGCATCGCGCCCCGTGAGTCCGCGCAGGGCCGGTTCCCAATAAGGGTTGGGAAGAGAGCGCGCGTCGAAGACGAAGTCGGCGTCTCCGGGGATACCGTGCTTGAAGCCGAACGATTCGAACGTGAGTGACAACCGCCCCTCGTGCGGCTCCGCGACGCGCCGCTTGACGAGATCCCGCAGCGCGTGCACTCCCAGCCGCGACGTGTCGATGACCAGATCGGCCGCGTAGATGATGGGCTCGAGCACCTGCCGCTCCATCGCTATCGCGGCACGCAGATCGACATCATGGCGGCTCATCGGGTGCTTGCGGCGCGTCTCGGCGAAGCGGCGCAGCAGCTCTTCGTCCGTCGTCGTCAGGAAGACGACCTCGCAGCCTATCCCGCTGCGGCGCAGC
>JABBNZ010000034.1:20836-40017 GCA_019352035.1 Pseudomonadota bacterium
GATGAGCTGCGGAACGGTGGCGATCTCCGCGGCGGTGTTGCGGGCATCCAGGCCTACCGCCGCGCGCTCGTAGGTGCCCTCCGAGCTGCGCACCGCGTGGGAGATGAAGGGTTTGAGCAGCGCCGCGGGGATGTTGTCGATGCAGTAGAACCCGAGGTCCTCGAGCATGTGCAGAGCCACGCTCTTGCCTGCGCCGGAGAGTCCGCTGACTACGACGATGCGCACCGCGGCACCCGCTTTTCGGCCTATGGGCGGCGCTTCAGGCGCGCAACGCCCTGCCTTCCACGGCGTGGTGATCCGTCACCTTCTCCTTGTGCTTCTTGATGCAGCGGTCGAGCTTGTCGGTGAGCAGATCGATCGCGGCGTACATGTTCTCCTCGGTCGCATCCGCGTAGATCGAGCTGCCGCTGACGTGCAGGGTCGCCTCGGCCTTCTGTCGCAGTTTTTCCACCGTCAGGACGCAATGCACGTCGATGACCTGCTCGAAATGCCGCCCGATGCGCTCGAGCTTCTTCTCCAGGTATCCTCGCAGGGAGGGGGTCACCTCGACGTGGTGGCCAGTGACGTTGAGCTGCATAGCCGTCTCCTTCTGACGCGTTGTGGCTGACATCATCTCAATTCACATCTGACCCATGCCCGCCCGCCGGCGTTCGTTGGAGGGCGCAATGCCCATGGCTTCGCGATATTTCGCGACGGTGCGGCGTGCGACCGGAATGCCTTCCGCCGACAGGAGCTCGGCGATGCGGCCGTCGCTCAGGGGCGATTCGGCGGCTTCGTCCTTCACGAGCTTTCTGATCTTGGCGCGGATGGCGGTGGAGGACGTGCCCGACCCATCCGCCCCCTCGACCTGGCTCGAGAAGAAATAGCGCAGCTCGAAGACGCCGCGCGGGGTGTGCATGTACTTGCCGGAGGTGACGCGGGAGATGGTCGACTCGTGCATCCCGATCGCCTCGGCGATGTCCTTGAGGATCATCGGCCGCATGTGCTCCTCGCCGTGCTCGAGGAACGCGGTCTGGCGCTCGACGATGGAGCGGGCGACCTTGATCAGCGTTTCGTGGCGGATCTCCAGGCTCTTCAGCAGCCAGCGCGCTTCCTGCAGCTGGGCGCGCATGGTCGCGTGGCTGGCATTGCGGCCGATGAGGCTGGCATAGCTCTGATTGAGGCGCACACGCGGCAGCGTGGCAGCGTTGATCTCCACGGCCCAGCCGTGCTCGGTGCGTCGGACGAATACATCGGGGACGACGTACTCTGCCGAACCGGCGCTCACGGTGGCGCCAGGACGGGGATGGCAGGAGCGAACCAAGGCGAGTGCGCAGGCGAGATCCTCGTCGCTGACCCGCAGCTCCCGCTTGACGATCGCGAGCTCACGGCCGGCGATGCGCTCGAGGTGATGCCGGACGATCTCGATCGCCGCCTCGAATCCCGGGGTCGCGGGGTCGAGCTGACGCAGCTGCAGCTCGATGCACTCCCCCACGGAGCGCGCGCCGACACCCGGCGGATCCAGAGCCTGAACGCCGGCGAGAGCGGACTCGACCTCGGCGGTCTCGCACTGGACTTCCGGCCGCAGAGTGTGGGCGATCTCCTCGAGTGGCTCGGTCACGTAGCCGTCGTCGCTGATCGCATCGACGATGGCATGCGCGATGGCGAGCTGCCGGGGCTCGAGCTTTGCGAGCCCGAGCTGCCAGATCAGATATTCCTGCAGCGACTGGCCCGCCGAGTCGGCGAATTCCTGCTGCCGGTCGTCGTCATCGCCGCTCCAGGAGGATTCGCCGCGGCCGACGCTGGGCTCACCCCATCCCTCATCCAGCACTTCGACCGCGCTCTCGGTCGGGCCCTCGGCTGTTTCGGCGGCCTGCGGTGCCGCAGGCTCGAGCTCGCCGACGTCGAGGCCCTCCTCGTGGCCGTCGTCCATCGGCTCGAGCATCACATTGGATTCGAGAAGCTCTCTGATGTGCGCCTGCAGCTCCAACGCGGGCAGCTGCAGGAGCCGGATCGCCTGCTGCAGCTGCGGGGTCATCGTCAATTGCTGACCCAGCTTGAGCTGCAGGGAGGGTTTCAGCATGCGGGCACGGGCGGGGCGTTAAGCCTTTACAAGGATAAGTATATGATAGTAAACACTTTATCAGCCAATCGTTCCGTGCGCTTACTAAAGGCGGAACGACTCGCCCAAGTACACCTCACGCACTTGGGGGTTGGCAAGGATTTCTTCCGCAGTTCCTTGCGCGATGACCGTACCCTGATTGACGATATAAGCGCGCCCGCAGACCCCCAGGGTCTCGCGCACATTGTGGTCTGTAATCAGCACCCCGATGCCGCGGCTGGTCAGCTCGCGGATGATGCGCTGAATATCCAGCACCGAGAGAGGATCCACTCCGGCGAAAGGCTCATCGAGCAGCATGAACCGCGGCTCGGCGGCGAGCGCCCGCGCGATCTCGACGCGCCGCCGCTCGCCCCCCGAGAGCGAGAGTCCGAGGCTTCGCCGGACATGTCCGATGCGCAGCTCTTCGAGCAGTTCCTCGAGGCGCTGCTCGCGCGCTGCCCGCTCGAGATCGCGCCGGGTCTCGAGGATGGCGAGCACGTTGTCTTCCACCGAGAGCTTGCGGAAGACCGACGCCTCCTGCGGCAGGTATCCGAGCCCGAGCTGGGCCCGGCGGTGCATCGGCAAGTGCGTCAGGTCCGTGTCGCCGAGGTGAATGCGGCCGGCATCGCAGGGCACCAGCCCGACGATCATGTAGAAGGCCGTCGTCTTGCCCGCCCCGTTGGGTCCCAGCAGACCCACGACCTCGCCATTCGACACTTCGAGGCTGAGATGGCTGACCACTTTGCGGGACTTGTAGCTCTTCTCGAGCCCGCTCGCGCGCAGAGAAGTCATGGCTGACTGGACGGGCCGGATGGACCGGCCGGACCGGGCGTTGGTTGCGGGGCCGAGACGGGGGACTTCCCCTCAGGGGATGCGGCCTCGGGTTGTGCCGGCGGCGCAGGTGCGGCCTTGCTTGCGTTCGGACCGCGCTCCGATGGCTTCTTCGGGCGCGGCCCGGGCGTGAGGGTGATGTGCACTCCCTGCGTTCCGGGGGAGGTCGCCTGGACTTTCTCGGAGCGGATGTCGTAGACGATCTGCTGGCTGGTGATGTCGTTGCTGCCGCCCGAGAGCGACAGCCACGCGTCTTTGATGAGGCTCACGGTTCCTTCGGTGACGTCGTACACGATCTGGTCGGCATGGCCGCGCGTCATGCCCAGCGCGCCGGCGTGCTGCTGCTCGAATACCGCCGGATTGCCGATGATGGTCGCGCGGGCGATGCGGTTGTCCTTGATGTCCAGGATCGCCTGATCCGATTGCAGGCTCCCCCGCGGCGGCGCCTCGATCCGCACGTTCCCCCGGAAGGTCCAGCGGCTGTTCGCGCACTGCGTGCTCGGGGAGGCGCTCTGGGCGAGGCAGGTGGTGTCCGCACGGTCGGCGCGTACCTGGGTGTCGCCCTCCGATACCACCACGTTCCCGACCAGCTCCACTCTGCCGGTCTTGGCGTCCAGCTCGGATGACATGGCGTCGACCGTGATCTTCGCGTGCGGACTGATCAGGGACGGGCGCTGATCCCGCGCCGCGGCAGCGGCGGGCGCAGTCGGCGCGGCGGTAGCGCGCGCGGCCAGCGCGAGCCCGAGCATCATGACGCTACTTCGTGAAAGTCGCATGCACTTCGGATTCTAAATGTACACGCTGGTCCTTCAAATCCGCGACCAGGCCCGTCGAGTCCAGCGCCAGTCCCGACCAGAGCAGCGTCACCGGCGCCTTTGTGCTCACGACGTCGCTGTGCAGATCCACGGAGAGCGCATCCGTGGAGATCTGCGCCGGACTCGCACCGCTGCGGAAGGCGCCAGACACGTGCACGTTGCCGGACAGCTCGACCTGTTGTGACGCCTGCGCGAGATCGCCGCGCTCGGCGGTCGCCGTCCAGGCATTGCCGTTGCGATCACGAAAGGTCATCTGCACCTGGGTGAGCTTCACCTGGTTCTCGTTCGGCTGCTGGCGGATGGTGGCGGCGCTCAGAGTGTAGAGCGGCGATCCGTCGCCACTCGTCTGAACGAGCCGCGCGTTCCGGGCCGAGTACCCCGCGTCCCAGCTCGTCTGCTGCACCGCGGTGGAAGCCGGGGTGCCGCTCTGCTGCCGCGACAGCAGCAGCGATGCCACGATGACCGCGACGATGGTGAGAAAGGCGAAGATTCGGTAGATCACGTGGCCGCGGTGGCGCGTTCGCGCGCAGTGAGAAGATAATCGCAGACTTCGCGAACCGCTCCCTTGCCGCCGGAGAGGCTGGTGACGACATGCGCGGCGCTGCGCGCCTGTGGATGCGCGTCGGCCACAGCGAACGCGAGGCCGACTTCTCGCATCAACGGCACGTCGGGCACATCGTCACCCACACAAGCGCACGCGCCACAAGCCAGGCCCAGCCCTTCCCGCAGGCGATGAAATGCGGCGAGCTTGTCCTCCACGCCTTGAAATACGTGGCGGATGCCGAGCTCGCGGCACCTGCGGCCCGTCATGCCGGACCGGCGGCCGGAGATGACCGCCACCGTGACCGCGGCGGCCGCCAGCAGCTTAAGTCCCAGCCCGTCACGGACATGAAAGACTTTGAGCGCTTCGCCGCGCATTCCGTAGTAGAGGCGGCCGTCCGTCAACACTCCGTCGACGTCGAGCACCAGCAGGCGTGTCCGGGCGGCGATGGTCCGCGGCCTGGCGATTGCGGCGCTCACACGACGCCGGCGCGGAGCAGATCGTGGACGTTGAGCGCACCGACCAGACGGCCCTGCTCATCAGCGACCGGGAGCGCGGTGATGCGATGGACCTCCATCAGATGCACGGCCTCCGCGGCAAGCTCCTGCGGCGAGATCGTCTTGCAGGGCGAAGTCATCACCTCACTCATGGTGGCGGTATGGATATCGGTCTGGCGGTCGAGCGCTCGGCGCAGGTCGCCATCGGTGAACACTCCGAGAAGCCGGCCGCGATCGTCCACGATGACCGTCATACCGAGCCCTTTGCGGGTCATCTCGAGCAACCCTTCGCCGAGGCGAGTCCCGGGGCCGACGCGCGGGAGCGCCTCGCCGGTGCGCATGATCTGCTCGACGTGCAGGAGCAGCTGCCGTCCGAGTGAGCCGCCGGGGTGAGAGCGCGCGAAATCCTGCTTGGTGAAGCCGCGCGCCTCCAGCACCGCAACCGCCAGCGCATCCCCCATGGCGAGGGACGCCGTCGTGCTCGCGGTCGGCGTCAGGTTCAGGGGGCAGGCCTCTTCCGGGACGCTGACGTCGAGGGCCACCGTGGCCGCCCGCCCCAGCGTCGAGTCCGTCTTCCCGGCCATCACGATCAGCGGCACCGCGAGGCGCTTCAGGTGCGGAAGCAGGAACACCACCTCCGGCGTCTCGCCCGAGTTAGAGAGGGCCAGCACCGCATCCGTGCGAGTGATCATGCCGAGGTCGCCATGGCTGGCTTCGGCGGGGTGCAGGAAGAATGCCGGGGTCCCCGTGCTGGCCAGCGTCGCGGCGATCTTGCGCGCGACGTGGCCCGACTTGCCCATGCCGGTGACGACCACCCGGCCCTGGCATTGCAGGCACACCTGGCAGGCGGCGGCAAAGCTGCCGTCGATACGTGCCAGCAGCGCCTCGACGGCCCGCGCCTCGATGGCGAGGGCCCGCCGGGCGGCGGCCAGCAGGCGGCTATGATCTACGGAGCTCGCGGGAACGGCGGGGTGGCTCATTGCGGGTGATAATATCCGACCCCTGAGCGCCACTGGAAAGGTTACGAGCCCGTGAGAAAGCGAATGAGCGAGCGGCCCAGGGCCGCTCCGTTTCCCGAAGTGCCTCCTTTAGCCCTGGCGGGTCTCAGGGAGGCCGCGAGGTCGACGCCCGTCATTGCGGCGCGCTCGCGCGATAAAATCGCCGGGAGCGATTTTACTCGGCGCATCCGTGCGCCTCGGGCCTGCGGCCCCGCCCTGCCGGGCGTTCAAAATTGCTCCGGGCAATTTTGTGGACGGCGCAGCCGGCCCGAAGGGCTCGGCGCCGGACGCGTCGAGCCACCGCCAGGATGGCGGCTTCGCGCCCAATGAACTCACAGGAGATTGCGCGGCTGATCCGCGCCGGCCTGCCCGGAGCCGACGTTCGGGTGCAGTCGGATGACGACACCCATTTCCAGGCGCGTATCGTGGCCGAGCAATTCGCCGGCAAGCGCGGCGTGGCGCGCCATCAGCTCGTTTACCAGACCCTCGGTGAGCGCATGGGCCGCGAGATCCATGCCCTCTCGATCGAGGCGCTGACGCCGGCCGAAGCCGGGCGGGAGTGACCGTGGACAAGCTGCAGATCCAGGGGGGGGTGCCTCTGGAAGGCGAAGTGCGCATTTCCGGCGCCAAGAATGCGACCCTGCCCATCCTCGCCGCGGCGCTGCTCGCCGACAGCCCGGTGGTGGTCGGCAACGTTCCCCACCTGAAGGATGTCACCACGACCGTCGAGCTCCTGGGCGGCATGGGCGCGACGGTCACGGTGGACGAGCGCATGCGGATCGAGGTCGATCCGACCACGGTGCGCGACTGCTTCGCGCCCTATGAGCTGGTCAAGACCATGCGGGCCTCGATCCTGGTGCTCGGACCGCTGGTGGCCCGCTACGGGCGGGCCGATGTGTCACTGCCCGGCGGATGCGCGATCGGCGCGCGGCCCGTCAACATTCATGTCGCCGGTCTGCAGGCTCTGGGGGCCGACATCACCATCGAAGGCGGCTACATCCGTGCGCGTGCCGGCCGGTTGCGAGGCGCGCGTCTCGTGCTGGACACGGTGACGGTCACCGGCACCGAGAACCTGATGATGGCTGCGGCGCTCGCGAAGGGCGAAACCGTCATCGAGAACGCCGCGCGGGAGCCGGAGGTGGTCGACCTGGCGCAATTCCTGATCTCGATGGGGGCCAAGATCCAGGGCGCCGGCACCGACAAGATCGTGGTGGAGGGCGTCGAGCGGCTGCGAGGCACCTCGTACGAGGTCCTGCCGGATCGCATCGAGAGCGGCACCTATCTGGTCGCCGGCGCCATCACGCGCGGCAACGTGCGGATCAAGAATACACGCCCGGACCAGCTCGATGCGGTGATCGCGAAGCTGGAAGAGGCGGGCGGCAAGGTCGGCGTGGGAGACGGATGGGTGGAGATCGACATGCGCGGGCGTCGTCCGCGCGCCGTCGACGTGCGTACGGCCCCCTATCCCGCCTTTCCAACGGACATGCAGGCGCAGTTCGCGGCGCTCAATACCGTGGCCGAGGGCGTCGGCACGATCATCGAGACCATCTTCGAGAATCGCTTCATGCACATGCTCGAGATGCGCCGGCTGGGCGCGGAGATCCGTCTCGAGGGCAATACCGCGATCATCCGCGGCGTCGATCATTTGACCGCGGCGCCCGTCATGGCGACGGACCTCAGGGCCTCGGCGAGCCTGGTGCTGGCCGGACTCGTCGCCGAGGGCCGCACGGAGGTCGAGCGCATCTATCACATCGACCGCGGCTACGAGGCGATCGAGGAGAAGCTGGCGCAACTCGGCGCGCAGATCAAGCGGGTACCTTAGGACCTGGTGAGGTGCGATGCGGGGCGGCGCGCAGCGCTGCCCGGATCGTGCCTCATTGATGAGGCAACGTGCTCGAGCACGAGGCCGCGAGGGTCGCCGGGCTCGCGGAAGAATTCGGTTGCCGCCGGCGCGGACGCAGGCCGCCGATACCGCCGTACAGCCCCTCGACTTGCTGCACGAACCGATCCCAGCCGTAGTGTTGCAACGCGTGCGAGCTCGCCGCTCGGGCCACCGCCCGGGCGCGCTGCGGGCAGCTGAAAACCTCGAGCATCGCCTGCTTCACGCTATCGGTGCGCGGCTCGCACAGAAACGCGCGCTCGCCGTTCAGCACCGGCTCATGCGCGCGTCCCCTCGTCGCGACGATCGGCCTGCCCGCGGCCATGTAGTCCAGCACCTTGAGCGGCAGATTGTCACTGGAGGGCCGAAGCGAAATCAGGCAATCGGCCATGGCGAGGTACTTGGGCATGCGGTCTCGAGGCTCCGGGGCGAGGATCCGCACGCGCGCACGAACGTGCGGAGCGAATTGCGCGAGTGCCGCAGTGCGCGCCTCGGCGCTCGCGCCGACGCACACCAGCATCAATTGAGGATCGACGGTGAGCGCCTGGGTGAACGCCTCGAACAACAGGTCGAGCCGCTGATATGCGGCGAAATTGCCGGTGTAGGCCACGACGTGCGCATTCGGAGGAATGTCCAGCTCGCCTCGCAGCTGTCGAACGGCAGCCTCATCGGCTGCGCCGATCAGCGGCGGATAGCGCCATTGAGTGCAGGAGGCCCGTGGCGCCACGCTGCGAACGTGGTCCGCGAGCCCCATGCTGCAAACGATCTGCGACGCGCGCCGCACGGCGAGCCGCTCGAATGCGCCGAGCGCGCGTTGCGCGAGTGCCGTGCCGAAGACCTTATGGTGGCGCAGCTCGACCGGAATGGCCGATGCCATGTCATAAACGAACGGCGTGCCGAGCCTCGGGCAGAGCAGGGCTGCGAGATAGGCGGCTTCCTCCACCGCATGCACGGCGCCGTAATCTCGCGTTCTGAGCAGATGCCGGAAAGAGTGCGCAAGCGTCAGGTCGAGCAGCGCCTTGCCGGCGGAGAAGCCGATCGGCACGGCACGGATGCCGAACGGGTTGGCGCATCGATGGATTTGGGTCGCCGGGATGAATGTATCCCGCCCGATGGGAAAGGCGAGCAGATCCACCTCGTATCCGAGCTGGGCGAGTGCCCGGCACGTGTTCGCGATGGCGATCGGTGTCCCCCGATCCTGGTAGAACGGCTGCGGCGTCACGACAAGAACGCGCCGGCTCCTCACGCTCACATCGGTTAGGGCGGATTGCTTCGGCATAGTTCAAATCTTTCGGATCCAGCCCTGCGGCATGGGAAACGCAACCGAGGCCATAGCAAGCGATGGGCCTGGGAGTCCTTTGGGCAGGAGGCTCCGTTCCAGTCCGAGCTCCCCGAGAGGGCGGCCATTGATGGTGATCTCGATCCTGAGCGCCCGGCTCCCCCGGCTCGTGCAACTTCACCCGAGCCTGCCCGAGAGATGCTCGATGCGGGCCCCCGGGATGCCGGGAAAGATTGACACCCGCTCGGCCGCGCAGCACGCACCGCCTCGGGCGAGAGCGGCTCGTGGAGCGCAGCCATGGTCTCGCGCGAATGAAACTACGAAGTCGGTGGAGTATTGCGCCGGCATCGTGCTCCGGTGATATCGCTGACCGGACGTGCCGGCTTAGGATAGGATGATTCTGACTGCGAAGGCGGGCGCAGGCCGTTTACACTGCGCGGCAAAGTGGAGGTTACTATGCGAATCGGTATGGTGGGGCTCGGGCGCATGGGCGCCAACATGGTGCGGCGGCTCATGAAGGGAGGACATCAATGCGTCGCCTACGACAGGTCGCTGGAGGCCGTGCAGGCGCTCGCGGCGCAAGGGGCCGTCGCCGCCAACTCGCTCGCGGAGCTCGTCAAAGCCCTCACACCGCCGCGCGCGGTCTGGATCATGGTTCCGGCGGCACTCGTCGACAGCGTCATTGCGGAGCTGCGGCCCCTGCTTGCCTCCGGCGACATCCTCATCGATGGCGGCAATTCCCACTATCAGGATGACATCCGTCGTGCGCAGGAGCTGCGCACGGCAGCCTTGCACTACGTCGATGCGGGTACGAGCGGCGGCGTGCTCGGCCTCGAGCAGGGCTACTGTCTGATGATCGGCGCCGAGCCGGCCGTCTTCAACACGCTCGAGCCGATTTTCGCGACGCTGTCCCCCGGCGGACGGCGGCCGGAAAGCCAGGGCGGCAAGAGCGCCGCGCGCGCGATGGCCGAAATGGGCTATCTGCACTGCGGCCCGAATGGTGCCGGCCACTTCGTCAAGATGGTGCACAACGGCATCGAGTACGGTGTGATGGCGGCGTATGCGGAAGGTCTGAACCTGCTCCGGCACGCCAACGCCGGATCGAAGCGCGAGGAGGCCGACGCGGAAACCGCGCCGCTGTCGGACCCGCGCCTGTTCCAGTACGAGCTCGACATGGCCGCGGTCGCGGAAGTCTGGCGGCACGGCAGCATCATCTCCTCGCGGCTGCTCGACCTGACCGCCGAGGCGCTCGCGGCCGACCCCGCGCTCGGCCCCTTCGGCGGCCGTGTGTCGGATTCCGGAGAAGGGCGTTGGACCGTGCAGGCGGCCGTCGAGGTCGGCGTGCCGGCTCACGTGCTCTCCGCCGCGCTCTTTTCCCGCTTCGAGTCGCGTGGACGCGCGGAATTCGCCGACAAGCTGCTCTCGGCCATGCGGCTCGGGTTCGGCGGCCATCTTGAAAAAAAGTCCTGAGCGGGAGGGCTGATGGACAGACGTGACAGCGATACGCTGGTGCTCTTCGGAGCCACCGGGGACCTCTGCTACCGCAAGATATTTCCTTCGCTTTACAACCTGGCGCGCCGGGGCGTGCTGCAAGTGCCGGTGATCGGCGTCGCGCGCGCGGGTTGGAACCTCGAGCAGCTTGCGGACCGTGTGCGCGAAAGCATCAAGGCGTTCGTCCCGTCGCCGGATCAGGACGCGCTGGCGCGGTTGATCGCGCTGCTGCGCTATCATGACGGCGATTATCGGGATCGCGAGACCTTCGTCGCGCTTCGCCAGGCACTCGGGGATTCCCAGCGGCCGCTCTACTATCTCGCCATACCGCCCAGCATGTTCCCGATTGTGATCGATCACCTCGGCACCACCGACGCCCCCCGGGGCGCGCGGGTGGTGGTGGAGAAGCCGTTCGGCCGCGACCTGGCCTCGGCGCGGGCGCTGAATCAGGTGCTGCACAAGCAGTTTCCGGAAAGCAACATCTTCCGCATCGATCATTACCTCGGCAAGGAGGCGGTGCAGAACCTTCTCTACTTCCGCTTCGCCAACTCCTTCCTGGAGCCGATCTGGAACCGCAATTTCGTGGCGAGCGTGCAGATCACCATGGCGGAGACGCTCGGCGTGGGCGGCCGCGGCAAGTTCTACGAGGAGACCGGCGCCATCCGGGATGTGATGCAGAATCACCTGCTGCAGATCCTCGCCTTGCTGACCCTGGAGCCGCCGGTGAACTCGGAGGGCGAGTCGCTGCGCGACGAGAAGGTGAAGGTGCTGAAGGCGGTGCGGCCGGTGAAGCCCGACGCGTTGGTGCGCGGCCAATTCAACACGTACCGGCAGGAGCCGGGCGTGGCGGGCGACTCCAGGGTGGAGACCTATGCCGCGATGCGTCTCGAGATCGACTCGTGGCGCTGGAGCGGGGTGCCGTTCTATCTACGTGCGGGAAAGTGCCTGCCCGTGACCGCGACGGAGGTGGTGGTCGATCTCAGGCCGCCGCCGGCGCGCCTCTTCGGCGAGCTGGGACCTGATTATCCGAACTACGTGCGGTTTCGCGTGGGGCCTGATGTGGCGATCGCGTTGGGAGCTCACGCCAAGAAGGCGGGACCGGCCATGGAGGGGCGGGAGGTGGAGCTCTTCGTCGCGCAGCACGAGGCGGATGCGATGGACGCTTATGAGCGGCTGATCAGTGTGGCGCTCATCGGGGACACGTCGCATTTCGCGCGTGAGGATGAGGTGGAGGCAGCCTGGGCGATCGTGGATCCGGTGCTGGCCGGCGGCGATGCGCCTTACACCTATACCCGCGGCACCTGGGGACCGGGGGAGGCGGAGCGACTGCTCGAGGGGTCGTGCAGTTGGCACAATCCGGGAGCGGAGCCGCAGGGGTGGACGCGCTCTTGTGCGCCGTCACACTTGACGATGGGGAAATTCGCACCTTAATCACCCTGGAACCGCCGGCTGCCGATTTGCGGCATCGCGGATTACGCTGCCAATCGGGTGAGACCGCGGCGCAGCGCCACATGCAGGGCGGTTCCGGGGCCGCCATTGGGCGCCTCGCTCAGGCCTTCCCTGGCGGCAGGGCACCCAGCCCGCGCGGTCCCGCGCGGCTGCTCGCCGCCTGCGGCGAGGCCTGCAGGCCGCGGGCAACGTCCGTGTTTCTCACACCGGAAAGCCCATTTGCACGTGCGGCCCTTTCTCACCTCAGGCGGCGGGGCCTTCCTCTGAGGCTTTCTCGAGCCAGAGCTCTATGCGGGAGTGGCCGGCGACCGCGCGCAGGGCGATGAGATTCGGGTCTTGGCGGAGGAAGGCGGCGATGGCCTCGTGTTTCCCGGTGCCGGCGACCACGAAGAGAGGCTCGGCAACGTGGGCCAGGAAGCCCGGGGTAACGCTGATGCCTTGCATGCCGTCGGGACGCTGGACGGCGATGGCGAGATGGCCGCGGGACTGCTGCAGGTGCTCCGGGCGGAAGAGGGAGGCCGTGTGGCCGTCGGAGCCGAGGCCCAGGAGCGCAAGGCCGATGCGGGCGCCGGCATCCAATAGGGCCTGGAGGCGGCGCCCGTAATCGCCGGCGGCTTCCTCGAGG
The DNA here is from genome assembly GCA_019352035.1 of Pseudomonadota bacterium. Lineage (GTDB taxonomy): Bacteria > Pseudomonadota > Gammaproteobacteria > Steroidobacterales > Steroidobacteraceae > 13-2-20CM-66-19. Next base: position 33,322 of record JABBNZ010000034.1, read on the forward strand.
GGGAGCTCGGTCCTCACACGCAGCACCTGACTTTCCGGAAGCGCCACGGCATCGAGCAGGGGGCGGGTCTGGTGGTAGTTGCTGGCGTCGGAATCGGCGCCGACGTAGCGATCATCGGAATAGATGACCGTGAGCCGGCCGCCTTGCGGGGGGCGGCGCCGGGCCACTTCACGATACGCGGGCAGCGGGGTGTGGCCGCCCGAGAGCATGATGACCGGAGGGCCGTCTTGCGACCCGGCGGCGGCGCGAATGGTCTGCTCGAGCCGATCGGCGAGCGCGGTGTCGAGCTCGGCGCGGGTGGCGAAGCGGCGGACGTCTATCTGGGGCATCGTGATTCCTTATTAACCCGTGCGGGGCGGCTGCGGTTGCGGCTGCTCGGCGACCTTCACTTTCACGGTCAATTGACGGGTGCCCCGCTGGTAGCGGACCGTGAGCATGGAGCCGGGCTTGCAGCTGGCGATGACGGCGCGGGCGTCTCCGGCCGAGCTCACGGGAACGCCATTCAGAGCAAGCAGAAGATCGCCCGGCTCGAGCCCTGCCTGCTGGCCGGGGCTGCCGACATACGCGATGACGACGCCGCCGTGCGCCAGCCCGAGCTGCTGCGCCTGCGTGCCGGAGATGTCCTCAGGGACGATGCCGATCCAGCCGCGGATGACCCGTCCGTACTTGATGATGTCGTGCAGCACGCCGCGAACCAGATCGACGGGGATGGCAAAGCCGATGCCCTCGACTCCCAGGCTCTTGGCGACGATCGCGGTGTTTATGCCGACCAGCTCGCCGTTGGTATCCACCAGGGCGCCCCCGGAATTGCCGAAATTGATGGGGGCATCCGTCTGGATGAAGTCCTCGAACGTGGTGATCCCGAGGTGGCCCCGGGCGGTGGCACTGACGATACCGTGGGTCACGGTCTGCGAGAGCCCCAGAGGATCGCCGATGGCGAGCACGATGTCCCCGACCCGCAGAGTGTCGGACCGCCCGAAGGTGATCACCGGGAGGTTCGGCAGATCGATCTTGAGGACCGCAAGGTCCGTATCCGGATCGACGCCCACGACCTGCGGCTGTGCGATCCGGCCATCGGCGAGCTGTACGCGGATGGCTCCGGCGTTCGCAATCACGTGGTAGTTCGTCACGATATGGCCGCTCTGATCGACGATGACGCCGGAGCCCAGGCTGCGCTCGATCCGCTGCCTGTATTGGGGCAGCACGTCGCCGAAGAGCTCTCCGAGCGGTGAGGGGTCGACGCGCTCCGTCACCAGGCGGGCGGTGTATATGTTGACTACGGCGGGGGCTGCGCGCTCCACGGCCGGAGCATAGGTGAGGCGCGCCGGTCCGAGGGTGGCGGGCGCGCTCGCCGCGGCCGGAACGGCCGCCGATGCCGGCGCCGGCCGCGGACCGGTTTCGCCGCGGATGAGGTCCGGCCGCAGCGCGACGATGACGAAGGCGAGTGCGAGCCCGCCGACCACCGATCCGGCAATGAACGTCAAACCGCGATTCAGTCGCGCCATCATGTTTACGCCTCTCGCTGTGTATAATGCCGCGCGACCGCGGGAATTGGGGAGCCTGCCGATGAGCGTACGCCTTATGGCTGCTACCGGGTCCGTCCTCTCGAGGGGACGCGCCTGATGGCCACGACAGAGCGCAATACCGAGCTGCGATCGCCGAGCGAGCCGCTGCCGCCCGGCGCAACGCCCGTCTCCAAGAAACGGGGTCTCTGGGCTTGGATCAACAAGCGCCTGCCCGTTGACGAGTTCATCGCCAGCGAGCTGACCGGCTACTTTGCGCCGAAGAACTTCAATTTCTGGTACTTCTTCGGCTCCCTGGCGATGCTGGTGCTGGTCATCCAGCTGGTCACCGGCATCTTCCTCGCGATGTTCTACAAGCCGAGCGCCGCCGCCGCGTTCGGGTCCGTGCAGTACATCATGCGCGAGGTCGACTGGGGGTGGCTGATCCGCTACATGCACTCCACCGGCGCGTCGTTGTTCTTCGTCGTCGTCTACCTGCACATGTTCCGCGCCCTGCTGTACGGCTCGTACCGGCAGCCCAGGGAGCTCCTGTGGCTGATCGGCATGATGGTGTACTTCGCGCTGATGGCCGAGGCGTTCATGGGTTACGTGCTGCCCTGGGGCAATATGTCCTTCTGGGGAGCGCAGGTGATCGTCAACATCTTCGGCACCGTGCCGGTCATCGGGACGGCACTGACGCAGTGGATCCGCGGTGACTACGGCATCTCCGATGCCACGCTGAACCGTTTCTTCGCCCTGCACGTCGCGGCCGTGCCGATCATCCTCCTGGGGCTGGTGATGCTGCACCTTATTGCGCTGCATCGGACCGGCTCGAACAATCCCGACGGGATCGAGATCAAGGAGCACCCGGGCCCCGACGGCAAGCCCCTCGACGGCATCCCATTCCACCCGTATTACACGGTCAAGGACTTCTTCGGCGTCGGGGTGTTCCTCGTCGTCTTCGCGCTGATCGTCTTCTACGTCCCGACCTTCCATGGGATTTTCCTCGAGAAGGCGAACTTCGAGCCGGCGAATCCGCTGTCCACGCCGGCCGAGATTCACCCGGTGTGGTACTTCACTCCCTTCTACGCCATCCTGCGCGCCGTACCGAGCAAGGGTCTAGGGGCGCTCCTCATGCTGCTCGCGCTGGTGTCGCTCCTCGTGCTGCCCTGGCTCGATCGCTCACCGGTCAAGTCCATCCGCTACAAGGGGTGGATCTCCCGCGTCATGCTCGGCGTCTTCGTGATCTCCTTCGTCGGGCTGGGGTATCTGGGCATGCAGCCCGCGGAGGGCATCTACATCATCCTCTCGCGCGTCTGCATGATCGGCTATTACGCCTTCTTCTGGCTGATGCCGGTGTACTCACGATTCGACCGGGTGAGGCCGGTGCCGGAGAGGGTGGTCTACCATGCGCACTAGCGCTCCCTTGAGGAAATTGCCTGCGCTGGTGCTCGCGGCGGCGCTCGCCGCTGGAGCGGCTTGCGCCACGCACGCGTCCGCGGCGGATGCAGCGCAGTCGGATACGAGCTGGCAGAGCTGGAAGGCCAATGCCGACGTCACGAACATCGCGTCCCTGCAGCGGGGCGCGCGCGATTTCGTCGGCTACTGCCTGGGGTGCCACTCGCTGCAATTTGAGCGCTGGTCCCGGCTCGGGCACGATCTGCGGATTCCTGAGCCGCTGCTCGTCGAGGATCTGATTCCGCCCGGCGAGAAGCCGACGGGCTACATCATCTCCCCGATGATCCCGGCGGATGCCGAGAAATGGTTCGGCAAAGCCCCGCCCGATCTGTCCCTGATCGCGCGCGCCCGCGGCACGAACTACCTCTACCGGTATCTCAAGACCTTCTACGTCGATTCGGATCGAGCGACCGGCGCTAACAATCTGGCTTTCCCCCAGACCGCGATGCCGGACATCGTCTCGCCGCTGCAGGGGCTGCAGGTCCCGGTCTACCAGACCATCCAGAGGCGCGGTCCAGGCGGAAAGATGACCCAGGAGGAGGTCTTCGAGCACTTCAAGCTGATTGCGCCAGGCCGCATGACTCCGCAGCAGTACGACCAGTTCGTGCACGATGTGGTCAACTTCCTGGATTATGTCGGCGATCCGGAGCGGGCCATGCGCCGCGCGATGGGGATCTGGGTGGTCCTCTTCCTTCTCGCCTTCACCTCGGTGGCTTGGCTCCTCAAGCGCGAATTCTGGAAGGACGTCAAGTAGCGCAGCCGCGGACTCTGTAGAGTAAGGGGGAGCTCGGGTGCTGGGTCGACCGCGGGAGCGGAATCGTGTCGAGCAGACGTTCCATCATGACGCTGTTTTCCGCGCCGGGCGATCCGTGGAGCCACCGCACCCGTATTGTCCTTGCAGAGAAGAGCATCGGCATCGACATCGTCGATGTAGAGCCCGGCAAGTACCCTGAGGATCTGCTGGACCTCAACCCGTATCACACGGTGCCAACGCTCGTGGATCGCGATCTCGTGCTCTACGACTCGCGAGTGATCATCGAGTACTTGGATGAGCGCTTTCCGCACCCGCCGCTGATGCCGGTCGATCCGGTCACGCGGGCGCAGTTCCGGCTGGCGCTCTATAGCATCGAGCGGGACTGGTACACGCTGCTGCAGCAGATCGAGGGGGAGGACAAGAAGCACCTCCCTAAGCTGCGCAAGGTGCTCGCGGATACGATCGTGCAGGGTGTGGATCTCTTCAAGGTGAAGCCGTTCTTCTTGTCTGACGAGTTCTCGCTGGTCGATGCGACCATCGCGCCGATCCTGTGGCGGCTGCCGCACTATGAGGTGGAGCTGCCTCCCAAGGCACAGCCGATCCTCAAGTACGCGAGCCACATATTCTCCCGCGCGGCCTTTCGCGACTCGCTGTCGGACCGGGAGCGCGAGATGCGGCGTTGAGGCGGTGAGCATGCTCAAAGCGCCTCCCAAGCGTCCCTATCTGCTGCGCGCGATGCATCAATGGATCACCGACAGCGGCCACACGCCGCATGTGATCGTCGATGCCGAGCGCTCGGGCAGCGAGGTGCCGCGCGCCTATGTGCAAGAGGGAAAGATCGTCCTCAACCTGAGCTACACGGCGACGCAGCGCCTGAAGATCGACAACGACGTCGTGGAGTTCGACACGCGCTTCTCCGGTGTGGTGCAGCACGTGCGTTTTCCAGTGAGCACCGTATTGGGCATCTATGCGCGCGAGACGGGGGAGGGGATGATGTTCGCCGAGCAGGATGCTGGCCCGGAAACCCCGCCGCCATCGACTCCCGCGCCCACCGAGGAAGGCGGCAGCGGTCCCAAGCGTCCCCAGCTGCGCGTGGTAAAGTAAGCAGGGAAGCCGGCCAGGCAATCGCTGCTCCGATTTCGGTCGGAGGGGAGGAAAGTCCGGGCTCCGGCGGATCAGGTGCCAGGTAACGCCTGGGGGGCGCGAGCCCACGGAAAGTGCAACAGAGAGTAAACCGCCCAAGACTTCACGGTGAGAGCCGTGAGGGACGGCAAGGGTGAAACGGTGCGGTAAGAGCGCACCGCGGCCTTGGTAACAAGGCTGGCATGGCAAACCCCACCTGGAGCAAGGCCAAATAGGGAAGCAGCGGGCTCTGGCAACAGAGCGCGCAGCGCTGATCCGCGCGCGCTTCCGGGTAGGCCGCTAGAGGTCCACGGCGACGTGGATCGTAGAGGAATGATTGCCCTCGACAGAACCCGGCTTACAGGCCGGCTTCCCTATTCATCATTGGCCCACAAAATCGCCTGGAGCGATTTTGAACGCCTGGCGTAGCCAGGCGGGCCCGCAAGGGCCGAGGCGCAGGATTGCGCCGAGTAAAGTCGCCTGCGGCGCTTTGGGCGAGCGCGGCCCCTGTGCCCGATTCGTCTCGCGGACCCGGCAGCGGCCTCTGAGACCCGCCAACGCAATCGGAGGCGCCCCGGGAAACGGTCCACTCATTCACTGGCTTTCGGGCGGGGGTTTGGTTTGGCGCTGGAGTAGCGCGTAGGCTTCGGCGCGGGTCGCGCCGGTGAGCTGGGCGGCGATGGCGGCGGCGCGGCTGGGGGAGAGCTCCTTCGAGAGAAGGTCGACGGCGCGGCGCAGCAGCGCGGTGTCGACGCCGGTCGACTCGAGCTCGGCGCCAGTCACCACGATGGTGATCTCGCCGCGCCTGAAGTTCTCTTCGGCTGCGGCTCTTTGCGCCAGCTCGGCGAGCGTGCCGCGGTAGACGGTCTCGTGGGCCTTCGTGAGCTCGCGAGCTACTACCGCGCGCCTTTCATTGCCGAATTCCGCCGCGAGGTCGGCGAGGGTGGCGGCGATGCGGTGGGGCGCCTCGAAGAATACGAGGGTGCGCGGCTCCGCGGCGAGCTGCGAGAGATGCGCCCGCCGCTCGCGCTCGCGTGCCGGCAGAAAGCCCTCGAAGCAGAAGCGGCTGACAGGCAGTCCGGCGACGGCGAGTGCGGTGGTGATGGCGGAGGGGCCCGGGATGGCCTCGATATCGATGCCGGCGTCGGCTGCGGCCCGCACGAGCTCGTAGCCCGGGTCGGACAGGAGTGGAGTACCGGCGTCACTGACCAGTGCGATCGTGTCGCCCTCGGCGAGCCGTGCCAGGATTTCCGGCACCCGCTGGGTCTCGTTGTGCGCGTGCAGCGACAGCAGCGGCCGCGAGATCCCGAGCATCTGCAGCAGCGCTCCCGTGTGACGCGTGTCCTCCGCGGCAACAGCCGCTGCGGCCTCGAGTGCCTGCCGCGCCCGCGCGCTCACATCTCCCATGTTGCCGATCGGCGTCGCGATGACTTGCAACCGGCCTCGTGACTTGCCCACTTTGATGTCCTCCTCGCCCTCGGGCCCTCGGGCCGCCGCTTGCGCGCGCCGTTTCAGCATGGCTGGCCATTTATACAGCATTCAACAACCGACGGCAGATGACCCTGTAGCGCCCGGGCGCCGGCCGGAGTTTTAGAGCGGATCCTGATAATCTCGCCTCTGCCGCAGCACTCGCGGCCATAAGCTTGGCTCCAGCACAAAGGTTTTTCCACCATGCAAGTGCGATGGACCGTCAGCCTGGCGGCGCTTGCCGCAGTCACTTTAGTCCTCGCGGGCTGCGCCGCCGTTCCGAGTGGGCCGGCCCCCTCGGCCGAGCGCGCCGCTGCGCTTGCGCGGCAGGGAAATCCGGCCGGCGCCGCGCAGATGTACGAGGTGCTGGCGCGCGGGAGTCAAGGCGCACAG
>JABBNZ010000131.1:0-3946 GCA_019352035.1 Pseudomonadota bacterium
CTCGATCACCGCCTGCTGTTCAACGGCACGCTGTACCAGGAGAGCTGGGACAACGTGCAGACCGCTTTGTTCTGCCCCTCGTGCGGCTTCGGCAATGTCACTTTCCAGACGAACGGTCCCTTTTACCGGGTGCGCGGCGTGGAACTGCAGCTCGCCGCCCACCTGTTCACGGGCCTGTCCCTGCAGGGCTCGGCCGCCTGGAACAGCAGCGAGCTCAGCAACTCGCCGGCCTTGATCGACAACAATCCGGCCAATCCGAACTTCGGCAAACCCATCACCACGCGCTACGTGCAGGGCGTGCCCATTCCGGTCGCGAACGTCTACGGATCACGCGGCAGCTCGCTAGCGTATTCGCCGCCGTTCGAGGCCAACCTGCGCGTGCGCTACGATTGGCTGATCGGGGAGTACATGCCCTTCGTGCAGGTAGGTTTCCAGCACCAGGCGCACACACACTCGGCCACGGGCTATCTGGCAATCTACGATCAGCCGGCCTGGACCACTTACGACGCCTCGGTCGGAGTATCCAAGGACGATTGGACGGTCTCGCTCGACGGTGCGAACCTCACCGACGTGAACACGAGCCTGTCCACCAGCGCCTCGATGTTTATTCTGACCGAAACGCCGATGCGCCCGCGGGTCATCGAGCTGAATTTCCACTACAGCTTCGAGAAGCACGAGTAGACGGCACAGCGCGCACTCCCACCGCCGGCGTCGGCCGCGGCTGCTGCGCCTCTGGAATACCATGACCCCCTCGATCAACCGGCAGATCGTGTTGCATGCGCGCCCGCGGGGCGAGCCCAGGGCGGATGACTTCCGCCTGGTCGAGCAGGAGGTGCGCCCGCCCGAGGAAGGCCAGGTCTTGCTGCGGACGATCTATCTCTCCATCGATCCGTACATGCGCGGACGCATGAACGAGGGGCCGTCATACGCGCCGCCGGTGCAGATCGGTCAGGTGATGGTCGGCGGCACGGTGAGCCGCGTGGCGCTGTCGCGTCACCCGGCATTCCGGAGCGGCGACTGGGTCGCGAGCTCGAGCGGCTGGCAGACGCACGCGCTGTCGGATGGCAGCGATCTCAGGCCGCTCGCCCTACCGGTCGAGCGGCCGTCGCTCGCCCTGAGCGTCCTCGGGATGCCGGGATTCACCGCCTACCACGGGCTGCTGCACATCGGCCGGCCGCAACCCGGCGAAACCGTGGTGGTGGCGTCCGCAGCCGGCGCCGTCGGCTCGATCGTCGGGCAGATCGCCAGACTCAAGGGAGCGAGGGTGGTGGGTATCGCCGGCGGCGCGGACAAATGCGACTACGCCTTGCGGACGCTGGGGCTCGATGCCTGCATCGATCATCGGCGGCCCGATTTTGCGGCGCAACTGGCGGCGGCGACCGAAACAGGCATCGACGTCTATTTCGAGAACGTCGGCGGCGCAGTCTTCGAGGCGGTATTGCCGCGACTCAACCGTGGCGCGCGCGTTCCGGTCTGCGGGCTGATCGCGCATTACAACGAGACCGGGCCAGCCCCCGGTCCTGACCGGCTGCCTCAGCTGATGCGCCAGGTGCTGACCCGGCGCCTGCGGCTCGAGGGCTTTCTCATTTTCGACCATTACGCCACGGGCTTCGAGACGTTCCTGCGCGAGATGACCGCGTGGCTGGCCCAGGGCAAGGTGGCCGTGCGCGAGGATTTCGTCGACGGGATCGAACGGGCGCCCCAGGCACTGATCGACTTGCTTGCCGGCCGCCACTTCGGCAAGGTGGTGATTCGGATCGCCGAGTCCTGAGCGCCGGGCGTGCGATGGCGCACCGGCCACGGGTCAGCCCGGGCGGCGGGCGCCGCGGCGGCTCGCCCGAGGCGGACGCGGCAGCGCTCCGGGAACATCGATTCATGACTGAGGCTCGGGGGATTCCATGTCACGCTACGTTGGCGCCATAGACCAGGGTACGACGAGCTCACGGTTCATCGTCTTCGACAGGAAGGGAGACATCGTCTCCGCCGCCCAGAAGGAGCATCGGCAGATCTACCCGAAGCCGGGGTGGGTCGAGCACGACCCCCTGGAAATCATGCGCAACACCGATGAGGTGATCGGTGCCGCGCTGGCGCGCGCCAATCTGGGCGCCAGCGATCTGGCCGCGATCGGCATCACCAATCAACGCGAAACCACTGTGCTCTGGGACCGGGCGACCGGGCGGCCGTTGTGCAATGCCGTGGTGTGGATGGACACGCGCACCGCACAGCTCGTGGCCGGTTACGCCCGTGAGGGTGGCCAGGACCGCTTCCGGGACAAGACCGGATTGCCGCTCACCACGTACTTCGCGGGCCTCAAGCTGCGCTGGATCCTGGACAATGTCGAAGGCGCGCGACAGAAAGCCGAGTCCGGCGAGGCCCTGTTCGGCACCGTCGACAGCTGGCTGACATGGAATCTGACCGGGGGTCCCGACGGAGGTGTGCACATCATGGACGTCACGAACGCCAGCCGCACACAGCTGATGAATATCGCAACCTGCGAATGGGACATGGACATGCTCGCGCAATTCGCCATTCCGCGGGCCTGTTTGCCGCGCATCGTCTCCTCCTCCGAGGTGTATGGCGAGATGCGCATGGCATGGCTGAAAGGCATCAAGCTTGCCGGGATTCTCGGTGATCAGCAGGCCGCGCTGGTCGGACAGACCTGCTTCGCGCCGGGTGAAGCCAAGAATACCTACGGCACCGGCTCGTTCCTGCTCATGAACACCGGGACCGAGCCGGTGCAATCCAAGGCGGGACTGCTGACCACCCTGGCCTACCGCTTCGGCAACGAAGCGCCGCGCTATGCCCTCGAGGGCGCCATCGCGATCACCGGTGCGCTGGTGCAATGGCTGCGTGACAATCTGAAGCTGTTCGATGTCGCGCCGCAGATCGAGCCCCTGGCGGCCAGTGTCGAGGACAATGGCGATGTCTACATCGTGCCGGCCTTCTCCGGCCTGTACGCCCCGTATTGGAGGGATGACGCGCGTGGCGTGATCGCCGGCTTGACTCGTTATGCGACCCGCGCGCACATCGCGCGGGCCGCGCTGGAGTCCACCGCCTACCAGGTTCGCGACGTGGTCGAAGCCATGCAGGCCGACAGCGGCATCAAGTTGTCGAGCCTCAAAGTGGACGGCGGCATGGTCGCCAACGCCCTGCTCCTGCAGTTTCAGGCCGACATGCTGGACGCTCCCGTGATTCGCCCCAAAGTGACCGAGACCACCGCGCTCGGCGCCGCGTATGCGGCCGGCTTGGCGGTCGGCTTCTGGAACAACACCGAGGATCTGCGCGCCAACTGGGCGGTCGATCGCACTTTGACGCCGCGCATGACCCGCGAACGGCGCGACCATTACTACCGGTGCTGGAAGAAGGCTGTCGAGCGGTCCTTCGGCTGGGTGGAGTGACAAATGCGCCCGGGACGCGTCAACCGAACTGACCGGAGGCGAAGGCTGTGAAAATCGGCGTCAAAACGGGCTGGCGCGCCCGCAGCCTATGGAGCGAGCTGCTGGCCGAGTTTTTCGGCACTTTCATTCTGCTGGCCTTCGGCGCCGGGGTAGTGGCCGTCGCGGTGGTGGGCCTGCCCGAATCCGGCCGAACGCCGGCGATATTCGCCGGCGCGGGCGATTGGCTGCTGATCACCTGGGGATGGGCCATGGCGGTCACCATGGCCGTATACGTGGCGGGGGGCGTCACCGGGGCGCACATCAACCCGGCGGTGACGCTGGCTCTTGCCGTCAAAGGTGATTTCCCCTGGGCAAAGGTCCTGCCCTATTCGGGAGCGCAGATTGCCGGGGCCTTCACCGGCGCCGCGCTGGTATACGCAGACTATGGCCCGGCAATCAATATGTGGAACGCCGCCCAGGACGTGGTTTCGCGCGCGGCCCCCGCTGGCATGACTACGTTCAGCATCTTTGCCACATTTCCGGCGCATTACTACGGCGCGAGCATGCTC
>JABBNZ010000131.1:3956-8203 GCA_019352035.1 Pseudomonadota bacterium
TTCGGGATCATGTCGACCACCTGGCCGCTGTTCGACCAGATAGTCGGAACCTTTTTTCTGGTGCTGTTCGTGCTCGCCATCATCGATTCGATGAACGTGGGCGTGAAAGCCAACCTCGCGCCGTTCATGGTCGGCATGGCGGTGGCCGCTATCGGCATGTCTTTCGGCACCGGTGCGGGTTATGCCATCAATCCCGCGCGCGATCTCGGCCCGCGGCTCTTTTGCTGGCTGATGGGATGGGGGACGAACGCGTTCCCGGGACCGTACGGCTATTGGTGGGTGCCCATCATCGGACCGCTCGTCGGCGCCCCTCTGGGCGTGGCGCTGTACAAGTTCTTCATCGCTGACACGTTGTCAGCCAAGGCGGCTTGCGCGCCAACGTCGCAAGGAGCTGACTTCGGTGCCGAAGAAGGCCGCGCCCCGATGGACGCGAAGCGGGGCGCGACCTAGCGCGGCGGCCATAACCGGGCGAGCTCAGGACTTCCTGGAGGTGCTCGTCGTGATGCCGCGCACGTGCTGCTCCAGCCGGCGCGCGTCGTCGGGCGGTACCGTCAGCCCGAGCTTCGAGCGCCGCCACAGGATGTCCTCCGCGGTCGCCGCCCACTCGTGGTGTCTCATGTACCCGACCTCCGCGGCCGTCAGATCCGCGCCGAACCGCTCGCCCAGCGCCTCGAGCGAGGCCGCCCCCCCGAGGATGCGCTCCATGCGCGTTCCGTAGCTGCGCGCCAGGCGGGCAACGAGCTCCCCGGGCAGGTGTTGCCAGCGCCGCCGCGCTTGCGCGAGGAACTCCTCGAAGGAGTCGTGCGGCAAATCACCGCCCGGGAGCGGCGCGGCGCCTGTCCAGCAGCCCGAGGTGCCGCCGACCAGCGGCTGCAGTTTCGCCAGCGCCCGCTGAGCGAGCGTGCGATAGGTCGTGATCTTGCCACCGATCACTGAAAGAACCGGCGCCCCCTCGGCCGTACGCTCGAGCGCGAGCTCGTATTCGCGGGTGACTTCCGAGGCCTCGCGCGCCGCATCGTCGCGCAGGGTGCGCACGCCCGAGTAGCTCCAGAGCACCTCCGCTTTCGCGATGGTGCGGCCGAAGTAGCGGTTGACGCTCTCGCAGAGATAGGCGATCTCCTCCTCGGAGATTCTCGGCGAATCCAGGCCGCCCTCGTAGGGAACGTCGGTGGTTCCAATGAGCGTGAAGCGCCGCTCGAAGGGAATTGCGAACACGATGCGCCGGTCGGGGTTCTGGAGAATGTACGCGTGATCGCCCTCGAAGAGCCGGGGCACCACGATGTGACTGCCCTTCACGAGCCGGATCCGCTCGGCGACGCCGAACCCGAGAGCGCGTCGAATCTCGTTCACCCATGCGCCGCCGGCATTCACGACCGCTTTCGCGCGAACGATGACATTGCGCCCGCCGTCGAGGCATGCGCACTCGGCCAGCCACCCGTCCCGCCCGGAACGCGCCCCAATCAGGCGGGTTCGCGTGAGTATCACGGCGCCCCGCTCCGCCGCATCCATCGCGTTGATCACGACGAGGCGGCTGTCATCGACGCTGCAGTCCGCGTACGTGAAACCTTTGACGCAGGCATCGACGAGAGGCGCTCCAGCCGGATCGCGCCGCAGATCGATCGCCCGCGAAGCCGGAAGGCGCCGCCGCCCGCCGAGGCGATCGTAGAGCAGCAGCCCGAGCCGGATCTGCCAGTGCGGCCGCGCTCCGGGAGCGTGAGGCAGCACCTCCCGCGCGGCGCTGACGCGCCGCTACGCTCTGAGCCTAAGTCCCCGCGGATCGTAAAGCGGCTGCAGGCGGACGATCGCGGCGCGAAGCTCGCCGAAGATGTCGATCTGGAACGCCTCGCCCTCACGCGCGAGCCCGGCCGGCACGTAGCCCGCGGCGAGGCTCCTGGCCGTGCAGTGCCCGAACGAGGCCGAGGTCACATAGCCGACCGCCTTGCCATCCTTCAGGATCGACTCGTAGCCGACCGCCTCCGTGTCGGTGCCGGGAATCTCCAGGATCACGAACCGTCGCTTCGGGCCGCGGCTGCGCTCGGCGAGCGCGGCGGCGCGGCCCGTGAAGTCCGGCTTGTCGAAGTCGACGTAGCGCTGAAGACCCGTCTCCGCGGGCGTGTAGTCCGGCCGAAAATCCTTGTTGAACGAGCCGTAGCCCTTCTCCAGCCTGAGTGAGGACAGCGCCCGGCCGCCGAAATGCACGAGCTCCTGGTCGCGGCCCGCCTCGAGGAGATCGTCGTGGAGCGTGGCGAGGTAGTCGGGTGTCGTCCAGATCTCATAGCCGAGCTCGCCTGTGAATCCGGATCGCGTCAGTATCGCCGGCGCCAAACCGACCGCCGTCTCGGCCAGTTGGAACAGCCTGAAGGCGCCGGCCGAAAGATCGATCCGGACCAGGCGCTGCAGCAGCTCCCGCGACCGCGGTCCCGCGACCGAGAAGCCCATCAGGCTCGAGGCCGCCGAGCGCACATGCACGTCCGCCGGCGGCTCGGACGCCTCAAACCAACGCAGGTGGAATTCCTCGGCGAAGCCCGAGCCGATGATGAGATAGCGATCCTCGGCAAGGCAGGCGATTGTGAGATCGCCGACGATCCGGCCCGCAGGATTGAGCATCGGCGCGAGGGCCAGGCGCCCGGGCTGCGGAATCCGCGAGGCGAAAACCCGGTCGAGCCAGCCGCGCGCACCGCGGCCCGTGACCTCGTATTTTCCGTAGTTGCTCGTCTCGTAGAGGCCCACGGCTGTGCGCACCGCGCGGCACTCCTGCCCAACATGGGGGAACGCCTCGGAGCGGCGATAGCTCGGCGTCTCGGTGGGAGCCACGCCCGCGGGGGCGAACCAGAGGGCCTGCTCCAGCCCGAAATTCGCGCCCATCACGGCGCCGGCCGCGTTCAGGCGCTCGTAGATCGGCGAGCGGCGCACGGGGCGCGCCGCCGGCAGCTCCTCGTTGGGATAAGCCAGGCGGAACCGCCGCGAATAATTCTCCGGCACTTTGATGGACGTGTACTTGGGCGTCGCGAAAGCACCGAACCGCGCGACGTCCATCGAGAGGATGTCCTGGCCCGGATCGCCTTCGGCCATCCAGCGCGACAGCACGAGGCCGATGCCCCCGCCCTGGCTGAAACCCGCCATGACGGCGCAGGCCACCCAGAAGTTTCTCAGGCCGCGCACCGGCCCGACCAGTGGGTTGCCGTCGGGCGCAAAGGTGAACGGCCCGTTGATCGCCTTCTTGATGCCGACACGGCCGAGGGCGGGAAAGTGTTGGAACCCGACCTCGAAATAAGGCGCCAGGCGCTCGAAGTCCTCCGGCAGCAGCTGCATGGAGAAATCCTCCGGAGTCCTGATGGGCGCCCAGACCGCTCCGTGCGGCTCGTAGGTGCCGATCAGCGCCCCGGCGCGCTCCTGCCGCATGTAGATCTCGCCCGAGTAGTCGGTCGTATTGACGATCTCGCGCTCGCGTCCCTTGAGCTCCGGGATGTCCTCGGTCACGAGATAGTGGTGCTCCATCGCGAGCACCGGCAACTGCAGACCCACCAGATGGCCGATTTCGCGCGCCCAGAGCCCGGCGCAATTGACCACGTGCTCGGCGTGGACCGTGCCCTTGTCGGTGATCACATCCCAGGTGCCGTCGCGGCGCGGCGTGAGGCCAGTCACGCGCGTGAAGCGCTCCACGGCCGCGCCGAGCCGGCGAGCGGCCTTCACGTACGCGTGAGTAGTGCCGGAGGGGTCGCAGTGCCCGCCGTCGGCCCGCCACAGCGCGCCGGTGAAGAAGCGCGTATCGATGAGCGGGTTGAGCCGCGCGGCCTCCTCCAGCGAGATCATCTCGGTCTCCATGCCGAGATAGCGGGCGCGGGAGCAGATGAGCCTCAGGCTGTCGAGCTCGCCGGGGGTCGCCGCGAGCATCAGGCCGCCGTTCGGGTGCAGCCCGCACGATTGGCCCGAGAGCGCCTCGATCTCGCGATACAGATCGATCGTGTATTTCTGCAGCCGCGAGATGTTCGCCTCGCCGTTGAAGGTGTGCATGCCGCCCGCCGCGTGCCAGGTCGAGCCGGCCGTGAGCTCGCTCTTCTCCAGCAGCAGGACGTCCTGCCAGCCGATCTTGGCGAGATGGTAGAGCACGCTGGCGCCGACCACCCCGCCCCCGATGACCACGGCTCTCGCGGAATCTTGCATGAGTGACATTCTCCGGCGCGCGACTTCGCAATGATAATGCTTGACTCGCGGCGCAGCAGCAGACAACGTGGGGCCACGAGGGG
>JABBNZ010000132.1 GCA_019352035.1 Pseudomonadota bacterium
ATCGGCCTTGCGACATGGCGCCGAAAAAGAGGAGACGTGAAATCCTGATGCCAGATTGCCGTTCGGGCGCAGCCGCCGCGCGTGCTTCGCGGGCGGCGGCGGGTAATCCGATTCGATGAACGACGAGGCGACACGGCAGATCGAGGAGGGTTTGCCGTTCCAAATACATTTCATCTCGGGACTGCCGCGCTCGGGCTCGACGCTGCTCGCCGCGCTGCTGCGGCAGAATCCGCGATTCCATGCCGGGATGACAGGTCCGCTCTACGGGCTGTTCAACACGCTGCTCGGGGAGATGAGCGCGCGCAACGAGTTCTCGGTATTCATCGATGAGGCGCAGCGGCGCCGCGTGCTCACCGCTCTGGTGCGCAGCTTCCACGCCGGGCACGCGCCTGAGAAGGGCGTCGTGTTCGACACCAGCCGCGCGTGGACCAGCAAGCTCGCCGCGCTCGGGGAGCTCTTCCCCGGGGCGAAGCTGATCGCTTGCGTGCGGCACATGCCCTGGATCCTCGACAGCATCGAGCGGGTCGTGCAGCGCAACATGTTTCAGCCCTCGATCATGTTCGACTATCAGCCGGGCGGCACCGTGTACTCCCGGGTCGAGGGTGTAGCGGGAGCGAACGGCCTGGTGGGCCACAGCTACAACGCGCTGAAGGAGGCGTTCTTCGGTGCGAACGCCGAGCGCATGATGCTGCTGCAGTACGAGACGCTCGTGGCTGAGCCGCGCCGGGCGCTCGATGCGCTGTACGAGTTCATTGGCGAGCCGCGCGTCGCGCATGACTTCGAGACGGTCAGCTATGACGCCCGCGCCTATGACGAGCGGGCCGGCACCCCCGGGCTGCACGAGGTACGGGCGCGGGTGAGCGCGACTTCGGCCATGCGCGAGACGATCCTGCCGCCGGAGCTGTTTCGGCGCTTCGAGAGCGACTCCTTCTGGCGCAATCCAGAGCTCAATCCTCGCAAAGTGCGCATCGTTTAGCCGAGTCGGACGGCGCCCCGGCATCGCGGATCATCTGGCCTCGCGGGCCGTTGCCTGCGCGCGCTCAGGCGGGCACGAAGAGCTCGACGTAGGAGCCGATGCGCTTATCGCGCATCTCGACGAGGTCCACGAGCTCGGTCGCGACGCTCGCCCCGGTGATGCGCGAGTCGATGCTCGCCCGCCAGTGCACGGCGGCCCGCGGGCCCTCGATCACCGTGGAGAGGATCTCGTGGCGGGTCAGGCGGAAGGTCTTGACCAGCACGGCGAGCCAGGAGCGCACCTGCGCACTGCCGCGGGCCGAGAGGGCGATCGGCTTGCCATCGCTCGAGCCCGAGATCCGGAAGAAGGCGTCCGGGGCGAAGAGCTCGCACAGCGGCTCGAGCGCGCCCGCCGCGCGGGCGGCGTAGAGCTGCGCGAGCAGCCGCTCGAAGTCAGCGCGGCCGGTGTCGGTTGTTTGGTTTTGCGCCATGAGGGTCAGTGAAGCAGTGCCCGGATGTCCTCGCCCATCTGCCGATACGCCTCGGCCCCATACGGGATCACGGCCCCGAGTCCATAAAACAGGTGAATCATACCGGAGTGACAGCGGTAGCTCGCGGGGACGCCGGCCATTTCGAGACGCGCGGCATATTCCGCCGCCTCATCCCGCAGCGGGTCGCACTCGGCGGTGTGGATGCAGGCGGGCGGCAGCCCCTTCAGGCGCTGCGCCCGAAGGGGTGAGAGGCGGACATCGCCCGGGTCGGCATGCTCCCCCAGGTAATGCTTCAGATCGTGCTCGAGGGTGTCGCGATCGAGCAGGTGCCCGGTCCCGAAGGCCTGCCAGGAGGCGGTCTCGGCCCGGTAATCGAGAATCGGACAGAGGAGGAACTGCATCGCGAGCAGCCCCTGGCCCCGCGCCGCCAGGCTCTGCGCCACCACCGCGGCGAGCGTGGCGCCGGCGGAGTCGCCGCCGACGCCCAAGCGGGCGGCATCGATACCGAGCTGCTCGGCGTGACGGCAGATCCAGAGTGTCGCCGCGCAGGC
The DNA here is from genome assembly GCA_019352035.1 of Pseudomonadota bacterium. Taxonomy (GTDB): domain Bacteria; phylum Pseudomonadota; class Gammaproteobacteria; order Steroidobacterales; family Steroidobacteraceae; genus 13-2-20CM-66-19. Next base: position 1,997 of record JABBNZ010000132.1, read on the forward strand.
ATCCTCCACGGCGGCCGGGAACGGCGCCTCGGGGCCCAGCCGGTAATCCACCGACACCAGCCTGCAGCCGCTCGCATTGGCGAGCGACCGGCAGATACCGTCGTGAGTCTCCAGGCTCCCGGCGACGAAGCCGCCGCCATGGAAGTAGACGAGGCCCGGCAGGATTCCCATGTGAGCGCCCGCCGGCGTGTAGGTCCAGGCGCGAAGCGCGCCGGCGGGCCCGGGAATCGAGCGCTTCTCGATCCGCGCCACGGATTGCGCTTCCCCTGCGAGTGAGAGCAGCCGCTCGATGGAGGTGCGCCGCTCGGCGACGGTGAGTGCGCCGGCGCTGCGAGGCGCCGACGCGGCCAACCTGTCGAGGAAACGCCGGACCTGCGGATCGAGGGGCACCCTAGAGCTCGAGCGCGCGCCTCGCCGAGGCCGGCCAGCGCGTAAGCTCGATGCCGTGCACGCAAAAGAGCGCGACCGCGAGGCGGTCCATGCCGAAGGCGACACAACTCGTGTGCGCCACCGTGCCGTCCTCGCTCTCGATGCCCCAGGTGACCCCGAAGTGATCGCGATGGCAGTTGAAGCTCATGCAGGCGGTGGGCTTCGCGCCCTCGTAGTAGGGGATCAAGAGCTCGAACTTCAGCGCCTGCTGGCGCTGGCTCACCGCCATCATCTGCCCGACGCGGCCGAAGAAAGGATCGTTGGCGACATCGAGCTCACAGGGCAGCGCCAGCTCGCCGGCGAGCCGCTGCGCGCGGCCCATCCACTCCTCGCGGAAGGCCTGGATGGCCTCGGGCGTGCCGATGCGCACGAACTCCCGCATCCTGAAGGACTGCAGGCGATCGAGCGCGCGCGAGGGCTCGCGGCGGAAGCAGTCCGCGGCCACATCGTAGATGCCGCCGTCCCGGGGGAGGCGCCCCCGCCCGGCGACGATCGGGTACACCGGGTAGCAGGCCGCGGGAGACAACACGAGGTCCGACGGGGCGAGCGAGCTCGTCCAGTCCCCGCCCGTCTCGTGGCTGTCGGCGGCGGCGCGGACCTCGGCCTCGGTGCCGTGCAGCGCGCAGACACAGCCCAGGAGATTGGGAAAGCTCTTCAAGTAGCCCGACTTCTCGAGCTGGGAGCGGCTCATGACCGGCGGGAAGCGCAGCACTTCCGCGCGCGGATCGCGCTGGCGCGTGACGAAGGCCGTCAGGCGTTGCAGCACCTCCTCATAGAGGCCGGTGCGGGCATACACCCCATCGGCGCCGATGCGATGAAAGAGCGCCGCTCTGACCCGCTCCAACGGATCGTCGGCGCTCGAGGCGCAGGACTGCGAGTGCGAGGGCTGGGAGAGAGGTGGGCTCATGACTTCAGCGGCTCAGTCGTTCAGGGACACCGGGACCGGCGCCATCAGCGAGGTGGAGGCGAGACTCGCGAGAATGCGGTCGTTGTTGATCATCAGGGGCGATGACAGCACATCGCGCAACTGCCGCTCGACGCTGAACTCGCTGTCGCAGCGGTAGCCGGAAAGTCCGCAGACGCGAAGCGCGGTGAGCACGGTCGCGACCGCGAGCTCCGAGACCTCGACCTTGGTGAGGGTGATCTGCGACTGGAAGTCGAGCGCGGCGAGCGCCTTGGGATCGTCCATCTTGCTCTCGTACGCGCGCAGGGAGTTGGCGAGGACGCCGCGCAGCGTGCGCAGCGTCGAGAGCGCGCGGGAGAGCTGCGGCGCACCCGGGGGCGCCTGGCCGCCCGCGTGGCGCGCGGCGTGGCGCACGAAGCCCTGCGCCCGCGCGGCGGCCCCCGCGGCGATGCCGGCCCAGACCGAGCCCCAGAAAAGATGCGCACAGGGCACCATGGTGCGCGCGTGAATCGTCTCGTAGGGCTCCGGCAGCACCTGGCCGGCGGCGGCCGCGGCCTTGAGGGTGTAGCCGTCGCTGCAGGTGCCGCGCATGCCGAGGGTGTTCCAACCCTGAAGCCGCGTGAGGGTGTAGTCCTCCTTCAGAAGCGCCACCAGCACCTGGTCGGAGGACTCCGCGTCCGCCGCGCGGCGCGCGGTCGTGACGATGCCGTCGGCCTGCGCGCCGTAGGAGATGACACTCGCCTTGCGCTCGAGGTGGACCCGCCCCTCGCGATGCTCGATGGCCGCCTCGCTCGAGCGCACGTTGCCGCCGCCCTGGCCCTCCGTGGTGGAGGACGCCAGCAGCAGCTGCTCGGCGCAGAGCCGGCGCAGCAGGCCCTCGATGGCCTCACTCCCGCGCCCGTGGCGCACCAGGCAGGCGACCTTCACCTGGTGCATCGCATAGATCATGGCCGTCGCGGAGCAGGCCTGCCCCAGGCGGTAGCAGACATCGGCGACCTCGCGGATCGAGGCGCCCTCCCCGCCAAGTTGGGTGGGCACGAGGATGCCGAGGAGGCGCTGCGCCTTGGCGGCGGCGAAGGACTCCGCCGGAAAGCGTGGGGTGGAGTCGACCTCGCCCGCGTGACGGGCCGCGACCGCGGCCACCGCCGCGGCGCGCCCGCCGAGAGCCGCCGCGGCAGGTGCTGCGACTGATGAATCGTTCACAATGCGTTTCCCGCTGGGTTCTAATTCTTACCTGGCGCTGGTATAGATGGCCTTCCGCGCCTCGCAATTATTAATGCACAAGAGCCGGCCGGCCGCCAGTACCGGATCACATAACGCAAGGAGAGACCATGCCGCTCGAAATCGAGCACCGCGGCTCGCGCTCCCGCTCCTGCGCGATGGCGCGGGCGGACCTCACGATCGGGCTTTTGAACAATATGCCCGACACGGCGCTCGAGGCGACGGAGGAGCAGTTCGGCGCCCTCCTGCGCGCCGCCGCGGGCTCGCGCACGGTGCGGCTGCGCCCCTCGAGCCTGCCGGAGCTGACGCGCGGTCCGGTGGCCCGGGAGCGGATCGATGCGGCCTACTGGCCGCTCGATGAGCTGTTGGAGGAGCGCCCGGATGCCCTCATCGTCACCGGCACGGAGCCGCGCACGCCCGTGCTGGAGGAAGAGCCGTACTGGGAGCGGCTGGCGGGGCTCATCGAGTGGGCCGAGGCGCATACGGCCGCGAGCATCTGGTCGTGTCTGGCGGCCCATGCGGTGGCGCAGGCGCTCCATGGCGTGCGCCGCCGGCGCCTTCCCGAGAAGCGCTTCGGCCTCTACGAGCACGAGATCCTGACGAGCGCGCCGCTCCTCGAGGGCCTCGGCGCCCCGCTCTTGACGCCGCACTCGCGCTGGAACGATCTGCCGGTCGAGGCGCTTCAGGCCGCGGGCTTCACGATCCTGACGGGCTCGAAGGCGACGGGAGCCGACCTCTTCGTGCACACCCGCCGCAGCCTCATGGTCTGCTTCCAGGGGCACCCGGAATACGAGAGCTTGACACTTCTTAAGGAATACCGCCGCGATGTCGGCCGCTATCTGCGGGACGAGCAGCCGGCCTGGCCCGCGCTGCCCCACGGGTATTTCAACCCCGAGGGGCTGCAGCTCATCGAGGCCTTCCGCCGCCGTGCCGAGCCCGCGCGCGACGCGCAGCTCCTCGCCGAGTTTCCGATGGGCGCGCTCGCGGCCGGCCTCGAGGCCCGCTGGCAGCCGGGAGCCGCGGCGATTTACCGTAATTGGCTGCAATACGTCGCGGTTGCGAAGGAGCGCACGCGCCGGCCGGCGGTCGCCGGAGTATGATTGAGGCAGCGAAGAGGAAGAATCAGCATGAATGAAGCGGGCCGAGACCCGATCTCTCCCCTGACGAGCCGCGAGCGGTTGTTGGCCCTCGCGCGCAAGGCCATGGGCGCCCCGGGCGCCCACCGACCCATTGCCGTCGATGCGCGCCTCGCGGAGCTCGGCATCAGCTCCATCAAGATGGTCGGCCTGATGCTCGCGATCGAGGCGGAATTCAACATCACGATCGACCAGGCCGAGATCACCCCGGAGAACTTCGCCTCCATCGCCTCCATCGAGGCGATGTTGGAGCGCATCGGCCGCTAGCCCTACGCCCACAGGCCCGGCAGCCCGTGGTGCAGGTACGCGGCATCCGTGTCGAGCATCTGCAGGTGCACGGTCGAGGGAATCTCAAGGGCGCCGCGCTGGCGGATCAGCACCGGCTCCTCGGTCCGGGCGTGGAAGCCACACTCGAGCCATCGCGCCGATAGCGCCGGCGTGCTCGCCCAGGCGATGATCTCCGCGACATCGTCATGTTGCATCGCACGCTCCACGGCGCACTGGATGCAGGCCCGCCAGTCCGCGGGGTCCTCGGATTGGGTCCAGATATCCGCTACGCGCGCCTGCCCGGGAGCGAACGTGAGCAAAACGTAACCCCGCATCTTCCCCCGAAGCGCGATTGCATAGAGCTCGCTCGCGACCATCGGGCACGCCAAGGCATGCGCGAAGAGAGCTGGGCTGCGCTCCAGCACGGCCATCCCGGCTCTCGGGCGCGGGAAGACGGAAGCGAGAAGCGCCAGCTGCTGCGGTCCGATGCGAAGGAGGCGGCACTGCGCTAGCTCGACCGACGGCGCGCGCGCCTTCCAGATGAGGCCGCGCAGGAACCGCGCCGCCAGCCTCCAGCCCATCCTTTTTCCCGATGCGAATATCCGCCAGGGGCGCAGTGGCCGCACGAAGCCCGTGATCCGGCAGAGGGGCTCAAACCCGATCAACGGCATGATCTCGCGGGTGTCGCGGCTGCCGCCGACCGAGACATGGATGTCCGCCAGCGCACCGATCCGCCCCAGGAGCGAGACTCCCGCGCTCGGGGACTTGGGCGAGGCCGCCCAATCGGTCACCTGCAGGATACTCGCCCGATGATCGCCCCAGGCGATGCGGCCCGGCACGGCGCTCCCGTGCGCGATGATGCGGCGCTCGTCGGTGAGGACGAAGGATCGCGTGCCCGCCCAGTCGAAACGCTGCCGCCAGTACTTCCAATGGAGGTCCTGCGGACGGGAGTTCGGATTGAACCCCACCTCCTCGAACAACGTCACGATCTGCGAGGCATCCTCGGGTGTTGATGGGCGGAAGGGAGACATGCGGGGAAATTCTACCGGCGGCGCCCGGGGATTCTCCGCTTTGCACCGTAGGGACTTTCCACGATGCATCCGCGCCCGGGAATGCCATCCAATACGCCGGATGCGGATCACCTATATCGGATGTCCCTTCAAGACATCTTACGGGAGTTATGTCGACTCCCTGAAGACGGCCATCGAAAACCGCACGAGCACCCCGATCCAATGGGTCGCGTCCAACTGCGGTTGCGGCGATCCGATCGAGCGCAGCCGGCTGTTCCAGGCGAGGCAATGCGATTATTTCGAGATGCGGCATATCGGGGACTACCGCTCGCCCTCGCGCCTCAAGTACTGGCTGCGGATGCGGGCCCGGAACCTCGCCTACTATTTTCGGGCGAGAAAATACACGCAGCTCTCAGGAGACGCCGAGCTCACCCACCTGCAACAGATCCTGAACGCCTACGGATCGAGCGTCGCCTTCCAGTGGCTGCGCATTCCCTCGCAGGCGGCCAAGGTCGTCACGGTCCACGAGCTCGACTCGTATCAGACGAGCTTTCCGCGAGAGAACCTCATCTACAACAGAGCGGACGCCCTCATCGTCCATTGCCAGGAAATGAGGGACAAGCTGATCTCGCTGGGGGTACGGCCGGAGAAGATCAGCATAGTGCTGCACGGCGTCGACCTGCCGACGCCGGTCCCGGAGGAGCCGCGGGAAGGTGTTCTATTCTACGGCGGCCACAAGCTGATGACGGGCAAGGGACTGGAGACGCTGTTCGAGGCGATGGCCCTCCTCGAGCGGGACCGCGACGCCGCCGCGCCGCGCCTGACGATCCATGGACACTACGGTACCGACACCCCGCAGGAGGCGCTCGAGCTCGCCGAGCGCCATGGGGTATCCGATCGCATCATCTGGCGCAATCAGTTGAGCGAGAAGGACGGCGCGCTGTTGTATTCTAAGGCATCGGTGCTCGTGCTTCCCTACACGGGCAGCTTCGCGGGACTACCGGCGGGCCTCGCCGCTTCGCGCGGAACACCCGTGATCGCCACACGCAAGGCCGGCATACCGGATCACCTGGGCGAGAACGTCCATTGGGTCAAGCCCGGAAACGCGAAACAGCTTGCCGATCAGATCGCCGCACTGTTGGATGATGAGCCCCTGCGCCGCGCCGCAGGCTCGAGACTGCGACAGCATGCCGCCGGGAATTTAAGCTGGGATATCATCGGCGCGCGCACGCTCGAGATCTACGCGACCGCCATCCGCGC
>JABBNZ010000133.1 GCA_019352035.1 Pseudomonadota bacterium
CTCGACGTGTTCAACATCGCCGCCGTGTCGGATTTCAACATGGGAGCGATGGAGAACAAGGGACTCAACGTCTTCAATACCGCGTGCGTGCTGGCGAATCCGGAAACCGCGACCGACGCCGATTACCAGGGCATCGAGTCCGTCATCGGCCACGAGTATTTCCACAACTGGACCGGCAACCGCGTCACCTGCCGCGATTGGTTCCAGCTGTCGCTGAAGGAAGGGCTCACCGTCTATCGCGATCAGGAATTCTCGATGGACCAGGGCTCGCGCGCCGTGAAGCGCATCGCCGATGTGCGGCTGCTGCGCGCCGCGCAGTTCCGGGAGGACGCCGGGCCGCTCGCCCATCCCGTGCAGCCCGACCGCTACCAGGCCATCGACAACTTCTACACCGCGACGGTGTACAACAAGGGCGCCGAGGTCATCCGCATGATGGCCACCATCATCGGGCACAACGCGTTCCGCCGCGGCATGGACCTATATTTCGCGCGCCACGACAACCAGGCCGTGACGATCGATGACTTCGTCGCCGCGATGGCGGATGCCTCGGATGTCGATCTGACCCTGTTCAAGCGGTGGTACCACCAGGCCGGCACGCCGGAGCTGACCATTTCCGACGAGTACGACGCTGCGGCCCGCCGCTACGTGCTCACCGTGGCGCAACGCACCCCCCCGACACCCGGTGAGCCGGACAAGCAGCCGCTGGTCGTGCCGCTGGCGATGGGTCTTTTGCAGGCCGACGGCTCGCAATTGCCGCTGCGGCTCGCCGGGGAGCCGGCGGCGCGGTCCGGCACGCGGGTGCTGCTGGCCGAAGCGCAGGAAACGCGCTTCGTGTTCGAGGACGTGCCCGGGCCGCCGGTGCCCTCGCTCCTGCGCGGGTTTTCCGCGCCGGTGCGGCTCTCAGGCTTGAGCGCTCAGCGGCTGCATTTCCTTGCCACTTACGACAGCGACCCGTTCGTGCGCTGGGACGCCGGCCAGCGTTACGCGACGGATGCGTTGCTGGCGATGGCACAGTCCTGGCGCCGGGGCGAGGCGCTGCTGCTGGATCAAGGGGTGATCGCCGCCGCCGCGGCGACGCTCGCCGGTGCGGAGGCCGATCCGGCATTTGCGGCCAAGGCGCTGGCACTGCCCGCAGAGAGCTACCTCGCCGATCAGCAGAAAATCGTCGACACGGAAGCGCTTCACGTCGCGCGTCAAGCCGCGCGGTCCGCCATCGGCCGTGCGCTGCACGAGGCGCTGCGCGCGGCTTATGACCGGCTCGCCGATTCGGGGCCCTATCGCGTCGACGGCGTCGCGATCGGTCGCCGTGCGCTGCGCAATACGTGTCTCGCCTACCTGGTCGCCGCCGGTGGGCCCGAGAGCCTGCGCCTCGCGAAGACGCAGTTCGACCGCGGCGCCAACATGACCGACGTGTTGGCGGCACTCGCCGTGCTGTGCGACATTGCCTGTCCGGAACGCGCCGAGGCGCTGGCGGCGTTTCATGCCAGATGGCGCGGCGATGCGCTGGTGCTGGACAAGTGGTTCGCGATCCAGGCGATATCGGCGCTGCCCGAAACGCTCAAAGAGGTGCGCAAGCTCGCCGCGCATCCGGATTTCGACCTGCGCAACCCGAATCGCGTGCGCTCGCTCATGGGCAGCTTCTGCAGCGGCAACCAGGTCCGGTTCCATGCCGCCTCCGGCGAGGGATACGATTTCCTGGCCGAGATGATCCTGGCCTTGGATCCGCTCAACCCGCAGGTGGCGGCAAGGCTGATCGCCCCGCTCGGCCAGTGGCGGCGGATGGATGCGGGGCGTCAGGAGAAGATGCGCGCGGCTCTGCGGCGCATCGCCGATGCGCCGCGGCTCAGCCGGAACACGGGCGAGATGGCGGGGCGCAGCCTCGCGGCATGACGATCCCGCGGCAGGGCCGGGCGGTGACGTTCAGCGTGCACCATACGCGGAAGCACCTGTGGCGCGGTAGTGGACGGGGCGGTGGCGAGCCCCGAGACTTTGGTCACAGGGTGCGCGCCCGCGGTTGCGAGGTGCGCCACGAGCGCAGATGACGCTGCCGGCGGGGGTCGGTGAACGCTCTGAGGTGATCATGAGAGACGTCATTCTCCAGTTGTTCAGCACCGACGGGTTCGTGCCGCATGGAACGTGCTATCTCTGGCGTCCCGGCGTCCTCGCCCTTCACGTCATCTCCGATGGCTTGATCGGAGCGTCGTACTACTCGATTCCCTTCACGCTTTCGGGCAGAGGAAGGTCTCGGGGCGAGGATCGCCACGGCGGTCGGAGCCGGTCCTAACCCTCGCGCCCCTTTAAGTACGGGGCTTCCTCGCCCGAACTCTCCGCGCGACGGGCAGCCGGGAGCATGAGCCGTCCTTTCCCGTGCTCGAGGAGGTGTGCGAGCTCCTCGCTCGTGACCGGATGGCTGAGCAGGTAGCCCTGCGCTTCGTTGCATCCCATCGTCCACAGGGCGCCGAGCTGCTCCTCGGTCTCGACCCCTTCCGCGACGACCGTCATGTCGAAGGCGCGTGCGAGCGAGATGATGGTGGAGACCAGCGTTCTGCCGGAACGGTCGTGGGGCAGGCGGCTCACGAAGCAGCGGTCGATCTTCAGCGTGTCGATCGGGAGCTCCGAGAGGCGATTGAGCGATGAGTAGCCCGTGCCGAAATCGTCCACGGCGATGCGTACGCCGGCGGCCCGCAGGCGCTCCAGCTTGCGGACCGCGGCGCCGGAGTCGCCGAGCAGCATGCCCTCGATGATCTCCACATCGAGCCCGCAGGTCGGGTCCGTCCACGAGCGCGTCACCTCGAAGAAGCGCGGCAGAAAATCGGGGTGATTCAGCTGCAGGGGCGAGATGTTGACCGCGACCCGGATTCCCGGCAATCCGTCGCGGCGCCAGCGCTGGCAATCGGCGCTGGCCTGCCGGAGCACCCAGTCGCCGACTTCCACGATCAAGCCGCTCTCCTCGAGCAGCGGCAGGAACGCGGCGGGGGAGACCAGCCCGGCCTGCGGGTCGCGCCAGCGGATGAGGGCCTCGACGCCCTCGATGGTGCGCACCTTCACGTTCACCTTGGGCTGATAGTGGAGCTCGAACTGCTCCTGCTCGATCGCGACGCGCAACTTGTGCTCGAGGGTGAGCTTGCTCATCGCCTGCGAATGCGCCTCGGCGCTGTAGTGCAGGGCCCGCTCGCCCCTGGCCTTCGCATCGCGCAATGCAGCCTCGGCGTTCATCAGGAGAGCCTCGGCGTCCCGCCCGTTGTCCGGGTGGATCGCGAGTCCGGATTTCACGGTGACCGGAATCCTGTGCTCGTCGATCTCGAAATACCCGGTGAAGACGGCGCCGATGTGGCCTCGCAAGGACTCGAGCGCTTCGCTCGGACCGCCGCGGATCTCGAGCGCGACTGCGAACCTGCCGCCGGTCAGCTGGGCGAGCAGCTGAGTATGCTCGAAGCGCCGCCGCAACCGGTCGGTAACGTGTTGCAGGAGCAGGTCGCCGGTGTGCCGGCCGAAGGAGTCGTTGATGACACCCAGATGCTCGATGTCGATGACGGCGACCGCGAGGCGGGTGAGGTCCCCACGGGCCTCCGTCAGCTTGCGGCCGATGCGCTGGCTGAACAATTCGCGCTTGGCGAGGCCGGTATTGGCATCGAAGTGGGATAGGAACTTGAGGCGGGTATCTTTCTGCAGATACTGAAGCGCGAAGGACAGGTTGGCTGCGACCTCCCGCAGCATCCCGAGCTCTTCGTGGGCGAGCGTGCCCGCATCGGACGCCTCGACCACGAATACACCCACCGGCGTCTGGTCGAGAAAGATGGGCAGTACCACGATCGGCTGGGGTGCCGTCTTCTGCGTCGTGTCATTCGGGGACGGAGGAACCAAGAAGTCCTCCACGCCGTTACAGACGTGTGATTTGCCGCTCCTCAGCGCCTGACCGATCACGCTGGCATCCGAATCCGCCGCTTGCTCGATGAGGGCACGCAGCCGCCCGGTCGTGCCTGGGTCGGTGCCCTTCGCCGCGGTCTGGATCGCCTTCGTGCCCGGGAGCCGCAGGGCGATGAGGGCAACGGCATATCCGCCGACGGAAACGGCGAGCCGGCATGCCTCTTCCAGCATCTCCTCGCGCCGCCGGGCGCGCAGCATCACCGCATTGGCGCCGCTTAGCATCCTCAGCACCCGGGTGAGCCGGGCGATCTGCGCCTCCTGCCGCTGTCGCTGCGCGCGCGCCGCGACCTCCTGCAGCGCACGAAGCACGGCAGGCACCAGTCGGCTCAGGTTGCCTTTGAGAACGTAGTCCACGGCGCCGCAGCGCAGCGCCTCGACGGCACGCTCTTCCCCGATCGTGCCGGAGACGAAGATGAAGGGGATGTCCCGGGCGAGCTCCCCGGCTACCTTCAGGGCAGCCGGGCCGCTGAACCGGGGCAGGGTGTAGTCGCAGAGAATGACGTCCGGCCGAAATTCCAGCAGGGCTCCCGTGAAGGATTCCTGTGTCTCGACCCGCTGGCATTCGCACGTGAGACCGCCTCTTCGCAGCTCCCGGATCGTCAGTTCCGCCTCGGCAGGTCCGTCCTCCACGAGCAGCACCCGGATGGCGGGACGCCCCTCCCGGGCGGCCGATGATAGGGCCGATGCTTCGGCGCCGCGGCCGTCCGCCGGGATCCCGGGAATGTGGGCAGTCATCGCTCGAAGGCCCGTGTCTGTAAAGCGGCTGAATTTAGCAGCTGCGTGGATTCTGTCATATGAACTGGGTCTGGGTTATGTAGGCCCGGGGCAACCTCGGTGGTCGTACTCTTGAAGGGAGTATCGGTCCCCCGGTGAGAAGTTATTCACACTTTTGGGCCGACATCCTTTTCACTTAACATGGGTAGCGGGCATCTTTGGACATATGTCGTCCATCCTGCGCCGTATCGCTCTTCTCGCCGTGCTGTGCGGCGCGCTCGGCCTCGCCCCGTGTTCGCCCGCCAAGGCGGCGCCCGAGTACCGGGTGAAAGCGGCGTTCCTCTTCAATTTCTCGCAATTCGTCTCCTGGCCGCCGCAGGCGTTCGCCTCCGCGACGGCCCCGGTCGTCATCGCCGTCCTCGGCCGCAACCCCTTCGGCTCCGATCTCATCGCGATCGTCAGAGGCGAGCGCGTGGGCGAGCATCCGCTGATCGTCCGCCAGTACAGCGATGTCTCGGAGGTCGACCGCTGCCACATCCTCTTCATCGACCGGTCGGAGACCGCGCGGCTGCCGCAGATCCTCGAGGCCCTGCGCGGGCGCAACATCCTGACGGTGAGCGACATCGACGGGTCCGCGCAGACCGGGGTGATGATCGACCTCGTGAACCGCGATCATCACATCCGGATGGAGATCAACAACGGCGCCGCGCGGGCGAGCGGTCTCACCATCAGCTCGGACCTGCTGCGCCTCGCCCGGATCGTGGGACCGAAGGCCTAGCATGACCGCGCGCACCAGAAGGATCCGGCGCTCGCTCATCGGCATGTTGCTGTTGACGACGGGGATCGTCGTCGTCCTCACAACTGCGGCATTCAGCGTCTATGAAGTCGTCACGACCCGGGAGCTTGCTTCCCGCGATCTCGCAACGCTCGCCAAGCTCATCGCCGCGAACAGCACGGCGGCGCTGGCCTTCGACAATCCGGGCGATGCCCGCAGGGTGCTCGCGACCGTTCGTACGGAGCGCCATGTCAGTGCCGCGGCCCTTTATTCGCGCGACGGAACGCTGTTCGCGACCTACCCGGCCACTGTCGGCAAGTCGCTGCCCGCTCGGGCGCCCGCGGTCGGCGAGCGGTTCGCGCCCTCCCAGCTGGTGGTGGTGCAGGGGGTCTTCCAGGGCAATCTGCGCCTGGGGACGCTGTACCTGAAATCGGATCTGGGCGTCATCTACGAGCGCATTCGCCTCTACGCCCTGATCGCCGGAATCATTCTCGCGCTGGCCGGGGCGAGCGCCTACCTCATCGCATCACGCCTGCAGCGGGAGATCTCGGACCCCATCCTGGCGCTGGCCGAGACCGCGACGGCGGTATCCCAAAAAGGCGATTACTCGGTGCGCGCGCCGCCAGCCCCCGGCCATGAGCTGGGACTGCTCACGGGCGCCTTCAATCACATGCTGACACGGATCGAGGAGGCCCAGAGCCGGCTGCACATCCAGCTGGCGCGCCTCGATCTTCTGCACCGGATCACCCGGGCGATCGGAGATCGGCTCGATCTTTCGAGCATCTTCCAGGTCGTGGTGGGCACGCTCGAGGCGGACCTGCCAATCGACTTCGGCTGCATCTGCACGCACGAGCCCGGTGCCCAGTTCATTCGGCTGCAGTCGATCGGTGCGCGCAGTCTCGCGCTCGCCGGTGCCCTGGGGCTCAGCCAAGGCGAGCCGATACCGATCGACCCGAATGGTCTCTCGCGCTGCATCGGGGGTGAGCTCGTCTACGAGCCGGATACATCGAGCCTGCCTTTCCCATTCCCGAAGCGATTCGCCGGCGCCGGGATCCACTCGCTCGTGATCGCGCCGATGATCGTCGAGCAGAGCGTTTTCAGCATCCTCGTCGCGGGCCGGTGCGCCAGCGAGGCTTTCAGCAGCGCGGATTGTGAGTTCCTCGACCATCTCTGCGGCCATGTGGCCCTGGCGGCCAGGCAGGCCCAGCTGCACGGGGCGCTGCGGCAGGCGTACGACGATCTGCGCCGGTCGCAGCAGGCCGTCATGCAGCAGGAGAGATTGCGGGCGCTCGGACAGATGGCGAGCGGTATTGCGCACGATATCAACAACGCGATCTCGCCGGTCGCGCTCTATACCGAATCCCTCCTCGAGCGGGAGCCGAACCTGAGTGACCGGGCGCGCGGCTATCTCGGAACCATCCAGCGCGCCATCGAAGATGTGGCCGATACAGTTGCGCGCATGCGTGAATTCTACCGGCCGCGCGAGCCGCAGCTGGTTCTCGCGCGAGTCGCGTTGAACCGGACCGTCGAGCACGTAGTGGATCTGACGCGCGCGCGCTGGAGCGATGTGCCTCAGCAGCGGGGAATCGTCATCCAATTGCACAAGGAGCTCTCACCGGACCTGCCGCAGATCATGGGCGCCGAAGGCGAGATCCGCGATGCGCTCACGAATCTCATCTTCAACGCGGTGGACGCCATGCCTCAGGGAGGCACGCTGACCGTGAGAACCAGAGCTTCGTTTATCCCGGATGGCTCGTGCGGCGCGGTCGGCGCCGGCGAGGCCGAGCGTCGGGTGACCGTCGAGGTGGCCGACAGCGGCATCGGCATGGACGAGGAAACCCGCCGCCGATGCCTCGAGCCGTTCTACACGACCAAGGGTGAGCGGGGCACCGGTCTCGGGCTGGCGATGGTCTACGGCATGGTTCAACGCCACAGCGCGGAACTGGAGATCGACAGCAAGCCCGGGTGCGGCGCCACGGTGCGGCTGTCCTTCCCCGTCACGAGCGAGGCGCCCCAGGTGAGCGCGCCCTCGATGAGAGCCCAACCGGAGCGCCGGCTCTCGATCCTGCTGGTCGACGACGACCCGCTCCTCATCAAGTCCTTGCGCGACATCCTGGAAGGCGATGGCCACAGGGTGACGGCCGCGGACGGGGGCCAGCATGGAATAGATGAGTTCACGGCCGCGCAAAAGCGGGAGATGCCGTTTGAAGTAGTCATCACGGACCTCGGCATGCCGTACGTCGATGGCCGCAGGGTCGCCGCCGCAGTGCGCGCGGCTTCCCCCACGACTCCCATCATTCTCCTCACCGGCTGGGGCAGGCGCCTGCTCGCCGAGAACGACATTCCGCCGCATGTCGACCGGGTGCTCGGGAAGCCTCCGAAGCTGATGGAGCTGCGCGCCGCGCTGGCGGACCTCACGGGATCCCGAGCCGCATGAGCGCAGAGAGGTCATCGGCAGCCGCGGCTCCCATCGCGAGACTCCTCGTCGTCGATGATGAGGCGGCGCAGCTTCGCGCGCTCTGCGATACGCTCGAGCTGGAGGGATACGCGCCGACGGGCTTCGCATCCCCGCGGGAGGCCCTCTCGGGACTGCAGCCAGACACCTTTGACCTGTTGCTGACGGACCTGATGATGCCCGAGATGGACGGCATCGAGCTGCTGCGCGCCGCCAAGCGCATCGACCGCGATCTCGCCGGAATCGTGATGACGGGGCACGGGACCATCGACACCGCCGTCAAGGCGATGCAGGCGGGCGCTCTCGACTATATTCTCAAGCCCTTTCG